>RFOM01000048.1 GCA_009926615.1 Pseudomonadota bacterium | reverse complement strand
CGGACAATTCAAACGCCTGACGCAAACTTTTATTGAATCATCCGATTATTACAGTTCAAAAAATTACGCATCCCGTATTGTGAACGGCAAGTTGGCACTCTACATGCCGCGTTCTGCTTTTAATTATAGGGATAACAGCTTCGTTTTCAGCGGGACGTACACTCTTGAATATGCCGGTTCGGGAAAGTTCAGAAGGAACGCACTGTTCACAGGCTGGAAGGATGTTTATCTGGCTCCGACTCTCCAAAGCAAATACTACGCACTTCATACTTTGGCGCTTTGCGAATTGCCGGACAGCGGTTCCATTGAATGCACCGCACGTTCGTTTGTAGGTTCGTTCGGGCGTGAATACTATATTTCCTCTGACTCGGTCTTTCTTTGGCTGGAGGGATTTGTATTCAAATGGGACATGAAGGATCTGAAACTTTCCGCACATTCTGCGCAGGGAACTGTCCTCAACCAATTTTCATTCCGGCAGGATAAAACCCATCTGCATGTGGTTGCATCAATGCCTCTGATAACGATAAATGACACTGCAGGCGATGTCGGTTGCCGTAGGTTACCTTCAGTCCGAACTGTTTTGTCATCCTATCCGCTTTCCGCTTTTGATGACAAAGCGATGCAGCCGAATGACGGCGTAGCTTCGAAAGATGTATTTGAGGGCGGTTATCCATCCGGACCGGACCAAAACCGTTTCGCGGGCGATTGGCTTTTTGCAACAAGGCGCTCGTACAATTCCGGAATCGGAACTCCCGCGACTGAAATCGTCGTCACAAAGCCTTTCTCGGACTTTCGAAGCGTTCACAATTTTCATGGGTCCGTGACGCGCATCGAGCCCGTTGGCACAAAGTCTGCATTTGTTGTTGCTCTCAGGTCAAATCAGGCTGAGAACGAGCGCACTGTTTCGGCAGGTCTTAAGCTTGTGGATGCAGAGCGTCCCGACTGGAATGCGGAATGGCTGGACCTCGCCGGTTATTCTGAAAAAGAATCCCGCAGTCATGGATTCTTTTTCAAGCCTGACGGTAACGGCATCTCGGGAATTATCGGTCTTCCGGTTCTGAGCGCGGCAACCGGCAGCCCTTTGGGCATGGTGAATTTTTTCGGAAGCGGAAGCAGCAATATCGCATATTTTCGCATCAGCGATGCGGCTCAATTATCTCATCTGGGTACAATTTCGAGCCTGCCGGAGCAAGAGCAGCAATGCAACAGTTCGTGTTACGACTGGTATGGCAATACTCGGCCTGTGTTTCTCCGTGATCGCGCATTTGCCCTGATGGGAAGAGAGTTTCAGGAAGTTTTAATCGGTCAAAGCAGCGTAACCGAGCAGCATGATCGGGTCATCCTGAAAAGATAATTGCCGAAGGTCGGGATAACAAATGCGCCGGCTCTCATGAGAGGGCCGGCGCATTTCTTTTGACTGAATTCGGATGCCGCCTGAATTCGGATGCCGCCTGAATTCAGAATTGAACTTTTGGTGCAGCGCGTTTTTCTTCTCCCTGCAGCCTGAGGAATGCCGCTTCTGCAAAACCAAACAGAGACGAAAACAAATTGGCAGGAAATTTCTGGCAATCGGTGTTGTAGGTCATCACGGCATCGTTGTAGGCCTGACGTGCAAACGAAACGAGGTTTTCGGTGTTTGTCAGTTCTTCCATGAGACTCCTCATGGTGTCCTGTGCTTTCAGTTCCGGATAATTTTCTGTCAGCATCAGGAACCTGCCGAGTGACTGGGAAAGATTGATTTCACTTTGGGAGAGTTGCTCCACGGCATTGGCGTTTGCAGGATTGTTCATGGCCTTGCGGCAGGCAGACTGGGCCTCATTTCGAGCACGTATGACAGCCTGAAGGGTTTCTGATTCGTGCTGCATGTATTTTTTTGCCGTTTCGACCAAATTAGGAATCAGGTCGTAGCGCCGTTCGAGCTGCACATCAATTTGAGCAAAGGCGTTTTTAAAGCGGTTCCGGCTCACAACAAGGCCGTTGAATGTTGAAATAAGGTATATAACCAAGACAACGAGCAATGAAAGAACGACAAACACCATATCCGGCAACTCCTGAACAATATAAATCCAACCTGCCCGTTACGTCGGGGCGTTTTCGAGAATTTAACCGGTTTTTTGAATTCGGAGGTGCGAAACGTCAAAAATTTTCCGAAATTCCGCACCAATCCTCGTGATGAGCGCGATGAAATGTCCGGCTTAACCGTGATTGCAGAGATGAACGGATCGGAAGTCACATCCGGATATTTTCGGACTCTGCATACCGTTCGAGAACACCCTGCGGAGGTTTGCCCGAAAGCAGCTCCCCGACAACCGTCAGTGCCGTTTCGGTATCTTTCAGAACTGCGTCTGCAAACGGCAGAGGCCTTGAAACTGCGAGCGCATAAACGCTGAATTTGCTGCCTTCTCCGAGAGTCTTCAGGTAACGGAACATGTACGAATCGTAAAGTTCATCCCCGAGCGCCACGACGGTCGTGCGGTTGATACTGTGTCGGGGCAGCAAATGCGCCGAGAGGGTCGGCCAAAATCCGCTTTTGGGCACAAATCCGCGCTCGACGACATCAAGCCTCCGCTGGGAAGCAAAGCTCTGAAAGGCGAGAGTCGACGCGCCAATGCACTCGCTGTTGACAATCTCTTCGACCGTTTCCTGAAATATCCGGTTTGATTCGGCGTTTGGGAAATGTGATTCAATTTGGGCTATTCGGGCCTTGAGTTCAATGTAATACGTATCCAGAGTTCCCTTGCGGAAAGCGTTTTCTACTTCGTTGCCGCTTTCAAAGTGCGGATGACTGGCAATTGCATGCTCAACTGTGCTTAGCAGTTGAGCAAGTTCTTCGTTTTGTTCCGAGCGAACCATCCATTGTCCGCGGACAGCAAGGTGAGCCCCGAATTCGACCCCCAAAAATGCGGGGTATGCAATCGGAACGTCGTACTCTTTTGAAAATCTTTCGAATCCCGCCTCGCGTCTTCCCGTCATCAGCCCGAAATTCTCGTAGCGAAAAAAATCAAGCATGCGTTCGAAACTTATTCTTCTCTCAGAAACACTTTTACCCGACAAAAAGGGGTGCGGAACAAGCGTTCCGTCGATGTCCGATATCACGAACACATTGTTTGGCATCCAAATCTCCGAAATCAGAATTCTGAAGAACAGCTCTCCAAGTAATGCATAAACCGATTCTTTGTGGCAAAGTCTGCATCTGTTGAACAGCGGGAGTCAAATGCCGGTTCTTTTTCTCGAAATTTTTGGGTTCCTCATCTCCATTCTTGGTGCTCGCGGCAGAATCTTTTTGTCATGGGTTCTTGCAATTTTGGCGTTTGATATTCTGCGTATCCGACGAAAGCTCGTCATGCGCAATCTTTCGAGAGCCTTTGGAGCAGATTGCAAAGAATCCGTTCGGGCTAAAGTCGGAAGGGCTTCGGTTGCAAATTTTATCCTGACAACACTCGAATTTTTTTGTGCCCGCAGCATTTTCAACAAACAGGAAATATCTTTCAAAAACGAAGACGTCATGAAGTCCGCGCTGGAAAAGCAGCAGGGTGTTTATGCCATGGTGATACATTCGGGCAATTTCGAAATGATGGCTTTTGGGGTCTCGCGCAGGTTTTGCAAAATTCATGCACCGGTCAAACCGGTGGGCAAAGGACAAATGGCCGAGTGGGTCCGAAAAATGCGCGAAAGCCATGGTCTCATTGAGATTACCAACAGCGGAAAAGCAAACAAATCGCGGACTGCGCGCATTTTTGATGGTCTTAAGAAGAACGAGATGGTTGGATTCATGGTTGACCAGCGGCGCACAAGGGGCCTGCTGCTTTCGTTTTTCGGCGAGCCGGCTTGGACCAATTCGGGTCTTTTTTACCTTTGGAAGCAACATCAGGCGCCCATTGTTCCCGTGACAATCCGCCGCTGCGGATTGAATCGGCATGAAATCGAATTTCACGATGAATTGATCGTTCTGAACGAGGAACAATGGAGTTTTGAGCAGTTCGTTTTGGAAAACACCAAAAAAATGAACCAGTACGTCGAAACCCTCGTTTCAGCCAACCCTGCTGAATATTTTTGGATGCATGACCGCTGGAAAAAATGACCGTCCGCGAGCTAGTGGAGTCTGTTTTTTGAATGAATTGCGCGGTCATCAGTCGGGAATATCGGAGATTTTGTAACTTGAGCTTCGGAAATCAGTTCGAGCTCGTCTTTGCTTTTTGAATATCAGTTGTCTTTTTTCATCCTGTGACAAAATCACCTTCGACCTGATTCAGTTGTCTGAATCTTCAGAGTGTGTAAAATCTGAACGATAGAACTACTTTTACTCATTATATTCAGGATAAACATGAATAATAAGGAATGAAGAAAAGTGAAATTTGCTGCTATGGTGTTTTTAATATTTGCAACTTCATGTCAAACAACGTGGCAAAAGCACGGGTTTGAAGATGCCGAAGTCGAAAGTTGGAAAAATCAGGGCTACACCGGTGACGATACTGTTGCACTGAAGATATGGAAGGATTCAGGATTTGATGCTTCTGAAACCAAGGCATGGCTCGGAGAAAGACATCCGAGTGATACAGCGAGATTCAGAGAAGCAAAAAAGTGGCGGCTTTCCGGCTTCAGACAAAGCTCTGCATCCGAATGGATAGAAAGAAAATTCACGGCAGAAGAAGCTAAGTTATGGGTGAATAATTCCAAATTTTTCTCTGATCCGATGTCAGCGGATTTGTGGCGTAGTAAAGGAATTCAGCCGGGCGAAGCAGCTTGCTGGCATGCAGGTGGATATTCTTCAACGGACGCAAAAGAATGGATTGACCTTGGATTCGGATCGAAGACTTTTGATTTGAAGAATTTTGGCTTCATTAATCATGAGCTGGGACTGACCGAGTTTGTTAAGTCAGAAGTTATACCCGCCGCAGGCAGGAATAACTGTGAAAGCGCGGTTTCTATAGCCAATGGTCTTGAAAAAAAGCTCAAAATTGACAGAAATGCTTACCGGCAATGGCTCAATGAAAAATTTCTTCTTGCTGATGTTTTACGATTGAACAGCTGGGCTCAGGCGGGCTTCAAGCCAAGTGAAATATCGCCTTGGCTGCAATCGAAAATCGATGCAAATAAAGCATTTGCATATAAGAGATATGGAATATCACCCGAAGTTGCGAAGGATTGGTATTCCATTGGAATTCTTCCGGAGCAACATGAAACGATTCTGGATTGGACATCAGCCGGCCTTAATGCTCAGGACTATAAATTGTGGGCATCCTTGGGCCTCGGGTCCGGCGTTGTAAAGCAGCTCAAAAGTAAAGGAATTACTCCGGATAAAGCTCCCGAATTCCTCAGCAGGATGAACAATTTCTTTGCAAGGAAATTCGGTGTTTCGGAGGTAGAAGGGGCAGACAACGCAAGCAGTGAAGATTCCGATGAGAGAGTGCGGGTATTGTCTGATGGTTCGATTATTTCGGATGAAATATTCAGATATCTTGTTGCATACATATTTGATGACAACAGCTTTTTCGCCAAAACATATCCCGATCTTGAAGAACTGATTAATGAAGCCGACACCGACTATCAAAAAGAGAAGATCGAGAAGACTCTTGAATCAGATAAAAGGGTTGCTGCACGGAAGTCCGAGTTTGTCGAATTCATCAAGCAGAGGCGGATTTGTCATTCATCTCCTTTCGAGAAAAAGTACGCAAGCGAAAAATGGGAACTACACGGATCAGGTGGCCGCACAAACGTAGTCGGTATACTTCCGCATAATAACGAGCATGAACGGTTTATGAGTTGGAGTCTGGAAAATCTGGAATTGATGCCCCTCCGACTGAGCGTGGCAAACTATGGGGATTCGACCTGTAAGCCGACGAAGATCCTTGGAATTCCACTTTCAAAGTGCTCAGTTCCGGTTAATCTTCCGAAGGACAAATTTGATGAATTTGATAAAGGTGATTTGAGTGTGATCTGGTGCTTTAAAACTCCTCTTAAACACGTTCAAATCAAGTCTCCTGAAGGTTATATTTCAACCCACACTGATTTTATTGTCGGTACAGAAGTTGAACTGGTTGTTGCTGATAAAGGCGGTAAAATTATTTTTAAAAAGTAAGAGGATGATTTTCTTCCGTCAGTGGTTATGTAAAACATTTAGTGCTGGCTTAGCACTCCGGTTTCGCCGGTGGTCTGACAGCTTTCACCGTCCCTTCCGGAACGAACACGTCGCCGGCGGCGGGCCCTGAATTAAAAAAAACACAGGCAGTGAATTTTTTTTATAATTCAAAAATCCCTCTGATAATCGCACCTTTACGAATGCATAAAACTATCCTTCCAACTTGCCGTATCGCCCAACCGGCGACACGCTTCTGCGATTCCTCCCTCAGGAGGAAACGACCATGGCAAAGGGCAGTTCAAGGAATTCAACAGAGTCCCAGATACGCAAATTCATGATCAACCGGAGTAAGAATCTGCGGGCGCCGCAGTCTTCAGGCTGTGAGGACCTGCAGCGCTACTATCAGCAGTGTAGTTTGGTTTTGATCGGAGCTGCGGCAGGCTGGATTGAAGGTCACGAACCGGTCCTCAACGCCGCCTCCCGCAGCTCAACACGCTGCCATGAAAGGTTCATTCAGGCGGGATTAAATGAAAGGGAAGCGTCATGCCTTGATTATGTCACGAATGAGTTTACGCGCATCGATGCGCGCGTCTTCTTTTCCGAAAACGGTCCGATTGTTGCAAAATTTAATGAAAATCTGACAATCAGCCGAGCGCAAATCAGGACAGTCGTTGATTCGCTGCAGAAAAATTTTCAGTTTTGTTCATCGCAACCCCGCACTCCGCCGCTTCCGTTTGAATTGCAGAAGCTGCATGAGGACGTCAGCAGGCAATTGTCATTGACCGAGGCTGAGCATGATGTGTTTGCTCTTTCGCTTGTGGTATCGATGGTGCGCTGCAGTTTCTCGCATTTTGCGACGGAACTTTCGGGTCTGACGCCTCGTCTTTGCGCCGCGGTGATTTCCAAATTGTGCGGTCACTCCGAGCAGGCGGTTTTAACGGTTTTGTCACCCTCCGGAACTTTGGCGCGTGTCGGTATTTTGGATGCTGAAGACTGTCTGGAAGGCGAGCATTTCAAAGATTTTCTGCGTCTGGGAGAAAAGTTCCGCCGCTGGGCTGCTGAAGAAACGACAAAGGAAAATCCGACGTACGAGCTTCTCACTCAGGTTTCTCGAACTCAGCTTGGGCTGGCGGATTTTGAACACTTGTCCGAGGAACTCGCTTTGGCCCAAAGGATTCTTTGCGGGGCCATGGATGAGGGCAAAACCGGCATCAACATTCTGCTGGTCGGGCCGCCGGGGAGCGGCAAGACCGAAATGACTAAAGTGATTGCTCAGGCGCTGGATTCAAAATTATTTCAAGTGGACTTCATTGATGCCGAGGGCAATCAACTTTCAATGGATGCCGGAGAAAGGCTGAAGTCCTATAACTTGGGTCAAAGACTGCTGGCCAAATCAAAGAGGTCAATGCTGCTTTTCGATGAAATCGAAGATGTTCTCGAAGATTCCAATTTTCTCCTGCCCAAAGGCCTTTCACGCTCCAAGGCTTATACAAACAATCTGCTCGAAACCAATTCCGTGCCGACGATTTGGGTGACCAACAGGCTACGCCGCATGGACCCCGCGTGGCTGCGGAGATTTTCGTTTGTGATGGAGGTTCCTGTGCCTCCGCGTGCAGCACGGGAGCGCATACTCAGCCGGCTTATTTCGAATCTACGGCATCCCGCAATTATTTCCGAGGACATGAAGCGTAGAATTATCGATGTCGAGGGGCTTTCAGCAGGACAGCTTAAGGTTGCGTTTAAAGCACTCGACTGCGGGCGTTCCGCCCAAGAGACGACAGCCTTTGACCGTCAGCTTGAGCTTTTATTGCGCGAGCCTCTGCGGCTTGCACACGGCCTCAACGGCTTGCCGAAAGCGGGCCGCTATAAAAAGTATGATGTTGCTTATGTGAACGCAGGGGTCGTGAATGTGAATGACGTTGTCGAGGGAATTGAGCGCAACTCACGGGCAAGAATTCTGCTTTCCGGCCCCCCCGGAACAGGAAAGACCGGTTTTGCCCACTTCGTTGCGCAGCGCATCGGCAAGCCCCTGCTGCGAAAGACGGCCGCCGACCTGCTCGGTTCCTTTGTTGGAGAGTCGGAGCGGGCGATCGCGGCCATGTTCACCGAAGCCGAACGTAACGACTGCGTGCTCCTTCTTGACGAGGTGGATGGCCTGATGCGCAACCGGCGATTTGCCGAACGGCAGTGGGAGGTGACTCAGGTCAACGAACTTCTCCTTCGAATGGAAGATTTTCGCGGAGTTTTCCTTTGCAGCACAAATCATGCGGAGCAGCTTGATCCGGCAACTGTCCGCCGTTTTCTGTTTCGACTTGAATTTAACTATCTCAATGAGAATCAGGCTCTGGCGCTGCTGCAAAAGTATTTGAAGACGGATTGCACTGCGGGGCAAATCCATGATGCGGGCGAAACCCTGAAGAATCTTCGCATGCTCACACCGGCAGATTTCAGCAACGTTCATGAACGTCTGAGTTTTCTTGGAATTGAGTCCAGCCTTAATGATTTTTTGAGGCATCTCAGACAGGAAGTCGAAGCAAAGCTGGAAGAAAAAAATCGGCAGGTCGGTTTTGGGCAATTTCTGTAAGTCCGGATCCATCTTGCTTTGAATCAGCGGCAGGAAACGGTTTCTTGAGTTGCGTCTTCAGACTTGGCTTCAGGCAGCGGGGTTATGCTGGCGCCGCCGGATGTTTCTTCACCGTCGACGGTGGAAAGAGCAGCCACGGGATAGCCTGCGAAGATGTTCAATGTTGATCCGCTGTCACCCTTTATGAAATTGAAGTAGTTGTCGTTGGGATCGAAATCAAAAAGCAGCACAGGACTGTTGCTTCCGTCCTGAAGGTTGCTGCGTGTCACTTTGTTCTCAAGCCTCAGCAGGGTGATTTTGTGAGTCTGCTGATTCACCCGTGCAAGCGTTTGTATCTGAAGATAGTCTTCGAAATTAAGTCTGCTTTTGTTGACTTTTGAGAATTGATCGTATGTTTCTCTGGATTGGTGAACCAGCTTCCGGAAGGCCTCGCGGGCAACAAGGTTCGCCGTGCATATGCTGAATTCCTCCGATCCGCTCAGCGGCGATGCAGGGCAGCTGTAATATTTTTCGCGCAAAACCTGCAACGGTGTTGTGGTGTCGGATTGAATTTCAAGTGCCTGCTTTTCAAGTTCATCTTTCTGAATGGCGAACATCCGGCCTATCGTTTCCCGCTTCATTTTGCAGAAAACATCGGGTTCCTGACTGGACTGGTCAGTTTGTCGCGCCGAGCAGTATTGCGGATTTGACAGAAAAGCGATTGAACGAATATTCCTTTTTCTGATCGATTCAACATCACTTGCGAGTCTGAGTGCACTGAAATCCTGATCGATTGAGTCAGGCAGATTCCTGATTCCCCACCTGCTTTCAGGATTAAGCGCTTTTGCGGCAGCTTTGAATATTTCAAGATTATTTGTGTTTTTCTCGCTGATTTGAGCATCGATGATACGCAAATCGTGAAAAGAGAAGCACGCCGTTTTGTGTCCGGGTTGGCTGCCCTTTTTAAATTGTTTGGTGAGTTCTTTGCACAATTCCGGACCATTCTCTCCCGACCACGAACGTGTTTGGCTGCCGTCAGACTCTGTGCGAAGAGCCTCATTTATTTTGTCTGAGAAAGTGATGGCTTTTGCCAGATTTGCAGACCTTGCCTCAAGCGGTATGAAACCGTTCTTAATTTGCACCATCAACGTAAATTTGAAGGATGACTTTGTTGCTTCATTTAGTTTTGGCAGGCAATGAGCAGCCGTGATTATGGATACATGCTCCAAATCGGTTTCCGGCTTAAGACTCATGGCACAGCGATGGCCTTTTGGTTCAGCGTTAACAGTCCATGAAACATCCATGTATCCGCGAAGCAGGGGCAGTCCTGCAGAATCCCGACTCTCGGGAGAATTGTCCTGAGTCAGAGAAAGACTGTTTGCATCCGGAGATTTTTGGTTCACATCGCGTGCGTTTTTTGGTGAATCACATTTGGTCAGCGTAACTGCCGAGTGACTTGAACAGCCACCCGATGCCAACGCCGCCATAAGTATAATTCGCCAGTTTGACACGCTTCACCTCAACAACGTTTCGGTGCCCGCGAAAAATCACTTTAAGTTAATAAAAATATTCAATGCATCCGGTGTGTTAAACGGAAAACTTTCAGCACCAAACAAACGAGTTTTGCGGCTTAAATTTTTGCAGACCGGATAATCTCAACAATCCGCTTTCCTGCAGGGTTCAATTGCTTTTCAGGCCGGTAAACAAGACAAATCTCGTCCTTGAAGACAGGTGCTCCCTCAAGCCTTTTGAGTTTCGGATATTGTCCCGCAACGCGTGTCGGCAGGATACCGATGCCAAGACCGAGGGCTGTGAGTTTTGCTGCAACTTCAAGGTTCGGCGTATTGATTGTTCCGCTTGTAGAAATTGCTTTTGATATCCGATTCATGATGCTTTTTGTTTGAGTCAGGTTCTCATCCGATATCAGAACTTTTCGGGCATCAGGAACATGAAAAAGGGTCATCTCATCGAGGCATAGTCTTCGTATCACAAGGTCTGGATGCTTTATGGGGTTAACAACAATTCCAAAGTCAGCCTCCCAACTGATCACACGCTCGGTCATTTCGCGCGATAGTCCGTGGATGAATTTAAAATTGAGTGCAGGAAATTCAGTTTGAATTTGGAACAGAAAGTGCTGAATTGTGTAGAGAGCCACTGAAGGATGGATGGCAAAAGTATAGCAACCCTGGACAAGTCCTGTCTCGGGGTTTGCCAAATTCTGTGCCTCTTCCCATTCAAAGAGCACACGTCGCGCACGGGTCCGGAATTCCTCGCCCAATTTTGTCAGTCGCACGCCGTTTTTGAGCCTGATGAGAAGATCGCCGCCCAGTTCTTCCTCGAGTCTTTTGATTGCATAACTGAAAGCCGGTTGTGAAATTCCAACCTTCTCCGCCGCCCGCGTCACATTGAGAGTGTCGCTGACTGTCAAAAAGTACTTGATGTCGTCCAGCGTCAAAGACAAGCGTGCATCCCAAAAAAAACGGAAATTTTACCGGCTATTTTCAGTAATATAAATTTTTTATCACAGCGATGCAAATTTTCGATTTTATTTATTTCTAACAAATAAATACCTTTCGGCTGGAAGGGGAATCACGATGAATGACAGCAAGGAAGTACAGTGCGCTGAATTAATACTGACTGAGATTATGGCCCATCGCAGGTTGCCAAACGGGCATGAGCGCTGTGCCGGCGCGACCTGTCCTGATTGTGCGTCGAAGTATCTGCCAAAAATCATTTCCGCCGTCCGTGAGCAGGTGCCGGTGACTTTTGTACTGCCGGCCTTTCCTGCAAAGTCGCCGAATCCTGAAAAAGTATTGGGGCATCTGCCCGATTTTGCCGAGCGTCTTGCTCTGCGGTTTCTCGCTGACTTGGCTCAAAGGATTCGGAGTATCTACTCCCGCGGGGTTCAATTCATTATCTGTTCGGACGGGCGGGTGTTCAGTGATGTTGTGGGCATGGATGACGCACACGTTTCATCATATCAGGAAGAATTTTCAGCACTGGTCAAAGAGACGGGTCAAGGTAGCATTACGTTGGTGAACCTTGAGGATCTCTTCTCGGGTCCGTGCTTTGACGGGATGCGTGCAGAGTTGATGAAGCGCTACGGGCGTTCATCCCGTCAACTCAGGCAGCAGGTTCAAAACGGAGCGCAGGCTTCAGCAACACAGGAGGAAAGGGAAGCCAACCGGATGTACCGCGGCATAACCCGATTTCTGTTTGAAGATGCGCTTCATCCTTTACAGACCAAGACGCGCAGCGCAATTCAGAAGGAGGTTCGCGAGCGTGCTTACGAGGTGATCCGCAGGAGCAATGCATGGTCTTATCTTATCGCTGAACGGTTTCCCAAATCCGTCCGGCTGTCCATCCATCCTCAAATTTGCGGTTCGGAAAAACTTGGAATTCGGCTGGTGGGCGAAGACTGTTGGATGACCCCGTGGCACGGGGTTGCAGTAAAGACTCCGCGAGGGTTTATTCTCATGAAGCATTCTGAGGCGCGGGCGCTTGGGGCACAACTGGTTTTCGGAGATCAGGAGCGTCCGAGTCATTTTGTTCTGCGCAACGAGACTCTGAGCCCTCAGATCGGAGCTTAAAAATGACGCATCGGGTTCGAAAAAATATCCCTTTCGGTGTTGTGGTAGAGCCGGCCGGCAGCAATTTTGCAATTGAAAACATTGATGCAGAATGGCTTCGTATGCTCTTCCGAAATGAGCAACTCATTGTTCTGCGCGGATTTGAAACTTTTTCGGAACAGGAGTCATTCGCGCGTTGGTGCGAACGGTTTGGCGAAATTGCGTTGTGGCCCTTCGGAAAGGTTCTCAATTTGCAGGAACGGCCTGATCCCGAAGATCACATTTTCGACAACAGCTGCGTTCCGCTGCACTGGGACGGGATGTATCGCCGGCAGGTTCCGGAGTATCAAATCTTTCACTGTGTCCATGCACCGGCTCTTGGAGCAGGCGGCTGCACAACCTTTTCAAATACGACGAGTGCACTTGAGAATGCATCTTCAGATTTGCTGGAGTTGTGGGGAAAAATTACAGGTGTTTACGAACGCAGCATGGAATTCTATACCAGTCGGACAGTGTCGCCCGTCATCAGCCGACATCCCTTTCGGGACATTCCGGTGATCCGTTACAACGAGCCTCATCGTGAGGAGAAGGGGCGCTTCATAAATCCTCCCAAGCTCCATTTTTCAGGAATACCTGAACGTGACCTAAACCATTTCCACAACACTTTGCATGCAGCTCTTTATCATCCGCGGAATTTTTATTCTCACGCGTGGCAGCCAAATGACGTCGTTATTGCCGACAACTTCTCCCTTCTTCACGGACGGAGCAATTTTGTTTCCAAAACTCCGCGTCAACTCTGGAGAGTGCATGTGCATAGCTCTCCGGCCTTCAATAATCCTTGCCTCGAGTGGCAGCTATGAAAACCGGAACGTGCGACATCATGATTGTGGGTGCCGGTCCTGTGGGGCTCATGTGTGCTTATTTGAGCAAAATTTGCGGTCTGAGCTTCGTGATTGCTGATAGCTCCGAGGGGCCGCTCAAGGAAGGTCGGGCAGATGCTTTGAATGCCCGTACATTGCAACTTCTTGAACTTGTCGGGTTGTTTGACGGCCTGTATTCGCGGGGAAAAATATGCAACACAAGTTCGGTCTGGTCGAACGGTGCCTTTCTTTCGCGGCAATCGGCTTGGTGGGATGATCTTGAGGGCTGCCTGCACAAGCATTTTTTGATGTTGGGTCAGGCTCATCTTGAAGGCCTTTTGGATCAAAAACTGCACGAGTGCGGAAATGCTGTTCATCGTCACACCTCAGTATTGCAAATCGAACAGACCGACAGAGGCTGCACCACATTTCTGTCCGATGGATCGGTGATTCATTCATCATTTGTAATTGGCGCCGACGGATCGCGGTCGTTTGTGCGGGGTTTATTCGGGATACCTTTCGAAATCACGAGGCCTCGGATGGTTTGGGCCGTGGTTGACGGGGTCATCAGCACAGACTTTCCAAAAGTTCCCGAAATCATTGTGTTCCAAAATGAAACTTCGGATGTTGCGTGGATTCCGCGTGAAGGAGACTTAGATCGTTTTTATGTGCGCATGGATCAGGATAAATTTTCGCAAGAAGAGGTCTTGGAAAAAATTGGCCGCGCAATCCGGCCGCATGTTCTGAATTTCGACACGATTGTCTGGTTCTCGCAATTCTCGGTCAAGGAATCGGTGGCTGAACGATTCGCCGTTGGTCATCGGGTCTTTTTGGCCGGAGACGCCTGTCACATACACTCCGTTAACGGTGGTCAGGGCCTCAACACCGGAATTGCCGATGCCTTCAATCTCATCTGGAAACTCAAAATGGTTGTGCACAACGGCGCTTCCGTCTCTTTGCTTGAAAGTTATGAGAATGAGCGAAAGCCTGTTGCAAAAAGCGTCATTGAAAGCTCTGGAGAGTTGGTTCGTTCGACAAAATATTCGGAAACAGGAACGCACGCACAGGACTATGTGAAGCTTGTTGAAAAGCGTTCCGGCAACATCACCGGAATGGGAATTCGCTATGGTAAAAGCGGTGTGGCAGGCACCCGCCTGTTCGATTTTGAATTGATGCATCGAGAAGAGAAAACTCGCATCTATTCCCTTCTTGATTACTCCAAGTACTCACTTCTTGTCTTTGGTGATGTCGGAGAACTTCCCTCCGGCTCTGATTATTTGCAGTGCCTGCAAATTTCGAATCACTTCGGGGGAGGTGAGATCCGCGCACAGTCGCTGCCATTCGACAATGTTGCTGTTTTGGTGCGTCCTGATTCCTATATTGCCGATGTTTTTCCCCTCACTGATCTCCCTGCCGTATTCAGGAATCTGGAGATCGAAAACCTGATTGAAAGTCTAAGTTAATGCTAAAATAGGCTACGATTCATTCGTTGTTAAAGATTTATTCGCTGCTTGCCAATGAGTCGCCTGAAATAAAAGAAAAAGATGACAGGATGAAATCATTCGGCCGTAGCTTGCAGGTGAATAAAGTCTTGGTCCTTGTTTTTTCAGTTTTTGCCGGTTGCGGAAAAAAGCCCGCCCAACGCGGCAGCGTTGGAAGCATAGACAGCGCTGTGAGAGTTGTGAATCTTCAGATGCCCTCGGCAGAGCGCGAGGTTCACAGCTCGTACCAGACAGGATTTGGTCCAACCCTGATACTTTATAGGTTTACCGCACAAAGTGCGATTCTGAAGTTATGGATTCACAACAAAGACAATGCTTTTCAAAGGAATGCTGAATTATACATGTTTAAGACAACTGAATCCGACAGCGCGTTGAAAGGGTGGATGAACAATCAATGGTCCGATGGAAATGCGCTGGACGCCGCTTTACCAAGCAACGTTTACCCGTTTCCTGTTGACTGTTGCACGGTTGTCAACCTTCGGGAAATTGAAAAGGTTCAGAATTTGCAAAAGGATTATGTCCGCTACGAAGTTGAATTTGAGTTTAGGCATCAGCAGATGAAGGACAAATTCACATTGGATTCATTCCGCGACAAAGTTGATGTCTATGTTCCTGTTTCTTCTGCAGATCCAAAGTAAGAGCGGGCGTCAGTGCATCCAATGAACCTCGTCATTAGCATCTGCATTACCAAGGAAGTTCTGACCCGTCGTAATTGAAAAATCTGCCGCTGTGTGACGGCTTCAAGTTCCGGAAGACTCTGAGCATCTGAGCTACAGATTCTTCGGGTGCCAATTGAGCGTTTCTTCCGCCCATGTCTGTTTGAACCCAACCGGGATGAATGACCACGCTGGTTACGTCTTTCCGTTCCTGAGCGTAGCAAAGGTTCATCATATTTAAAGCCGCTTTGGAGGATCGATACGCATAAGAACCGCCGCTGCGGTTGTCGGACAAAGAACCCATCAGGCTTGTAATCTGCAGAATGCGTGCTCCGCGAGCGAGGGTGCTGTCCAGTGCTTTGAGAACCTTGAATGCCCCAAGCGTGTTGATTTCGAACGATTTGCGAAATACATCAAAGTCAAAAGAAGAAATGCTGTCGCCTTCATCCAAATAGATTCCTGCGTTGTTGATAATGCCGTCAAAAGAAAGAGGGCCTGCAGAGAGTCCTGATGCTTTGATTCGGTCAATGAGACCTGCGGCATTGGTTCTCGCGTTGTCATCGGTGGCCAAGTCAAGGGCCACGATGTGAAGCCGGTTTTGGGAGCTTGATGCGAGTGTTTGGAGTTCCGTGGCTTTGGAGGGATCGCGGACTGTTGCCACAAGGCTTTGGAGTCCGAATTCCTGAGCAAGCAGTTGACGACAAAATTCGAGTCCGATGCCGCGATTGGCGCCTGTGACCAAAATTTTCATTGGCTTTCTCCTTCATGTTCTCAACGAACTGATCGTCCCATTTTTTTGCGAGAATGATTTTCTCATCTTTTCCACGTTTCCCGTGCTCTTTGCAAGGGCGTGTTGTTTGGAGAGAGGTTAAAGGCTTCGGTTGAAATCGGGGAATCGTTGTCACAATCTCACCGCTTTCTCACAATGCTGCTCGACCGCGGCAAAAAAAAACATATACTCTTGTTCGCGCAAGCGGCTGCACTTGGAGGTCTAAAATGTTGCTCGGCAAAAAAACAATTCTCGGAGTCAATGTCATTCTCTTTTCCGCGATTACGGGCACCGCGTTTGCTCAGGCAACGCCGGCTGACCAGCAGGCTTCTGCCTCAGGAACTGCTTCTGTGGTGTCTGTGCATGAGGATGCCATCAAAGACCATAAGGCAATGATGGATGACCACGAGCAATGGAAGAAAGATCATGTTGAGGCAAAGGCGATTGTCGAAGCGCTTCGCAAAGCCTTGAGTGAACACAGAAGCGAAACGCGTGATCACGCAAAAATCATGAGAGAACACGAGAGAGAGATTAAGAAGCACGAAAAGTCCGGAAACAAAGAAGATCCTGAGCATGCGAAATTCGAAGAACTTCATCAGAAGTATGCTAAGTCACACGCCGATCACAAAGCGCGTCATGTGGTGATCATGAATGCACTCAGGTCACTGAGAGTTCTGATTGAAAAGAAATAAAAAAGCAGAACCAAAGTCGACGTGAGCCGGTTGATGCTTCTCTTGTGTTTTTGGAACTTTTTAAGTCACTGCAAGTTTTCCGTCTTTTTGACTTCGGCTCCTTGTGTAGGCATCGCGTCAGTAAGTCCGGCACTCAGTTTTTTCAGTTGTTCACTGCCCGCACCGCTGATGTAAAGCGTGCTTCTGAAGTAGGCCTTTTCTCCTGATTTGTTGAGAGTCTGTGAGCCCGTTTTCGGTTGAGGGCAAGGGGTCTTGAGGCTTAATTCCGCCTCAGTCACTGAATCTCGTGTTTTGCAGTCGGCGGTTCTGTCTTCAATGAGTAACGCTTTTTCGCGATCGTCGGTATTGGCCCAATATTCTGAGCATATTTTTACACCGCCCGTTTGAGACAGTTCAGCCAAAACAATTGCCGCTTCGATTCCTTCATTGGATTTTGCAGTCAGTGGATTGTTGACCTTTGGAATGTTCAGTTTCTTGGTACAGCTCACAATGAAGCTATATCCTGAAGGGATTGGAAGAAGATCTGCAGCGACTTGGTTGCCGGACTGTTTGCACCGGAACGGGAGCCAAAGTTGGAGTTGCATTTGGTCTTATGGGTCTTCCACTTGGGCTAGAAGCATCAGTACAGGAAAGTAAGGCTTGTACTCCAAGGCCAATCAGTGCAAGGCGACGGATTTTGTTCACAAGAAATTCCTCCGGAAACAGCCACAGCAAATACTGGGATGACATCGGAATTATGGAATTAAACTTAAGAATCAGATGTCAAAAAAAAGTTAACAAATACAGCAGATTGTTCGCATGGAGAGATGACGTGCCGTGGGTGCTGACCATTCTTGTCACAGTTTCAGAGATCAAAACGTAAAAAATCCCGATGCCAAGTCTAGCATCGGGATATTCCTATTTATCGGACCGGCTCTTGTCATGTTGCAACAAACGAATCGTTGTCGTCTTACAAGTCACCGTTCGACAAAGGCGAATCAATAACGACGACCGCCGCCGTATCCGCCGCCGCCGCCGCCGAAGCCACGGCCGCCTTGGCGAGGCTCTTGAGGACGCGCTTCGTTCACTGTGAGCTGACGGCCATCAACCTGCTTGCCGTTCAGTTCAGCGATGCTCTGTTGAGCAGCTTCTGCCGATGCCATTTCAACAAAACCGAAACCTTTGGAGCGGCCTGTTTCGCGGTCAGTCACGATGCGCATTGAAACAACTTCGCCGAATTGCGAAAAAAGCGCGGCAAGGCTTTCTTCAGTTGAGTTGTAAGAGAGGTTGCCGACGTACAATTTTGCATTAGCCATGGGATCTCCAGTCAATAAAATCCACGGCACCTTAACCAAGAGCAACAAACTCGCTGACTAGCTGTGGAATTATTCCGCGTCGAGACCTAGCATACTTCAGGCAAATGAACAGCAAAAAAAAGGCAGGCCTAAAAAAAATTCTTCTTCAGAGTATTTCTTTTTTATAATACCGTAATAATTGGATATTTTTTAAATACCGAGCAGCAATGAGCAAAGGTCGGGCGTATCATATTTAGAATCTTTTCGTCTGGACGGGGCAGAATCCGCTGAATCGTGCATTCACGTCTGCCCCTGGCGTTCCTGCCCTCAATCACTCGCTTTATGCAGGTTGATTCAGAATTTGGGGTATTGAACTAACCATTTGTGGAAAAGTCGTTAAATGCGGTTCGCGGCTCACTGCATTTCTGTGACTGATTTCGAGTGATGGGATAAGCAGCATTTTGACGTTTTTCCCCTTGATTGTACTTGTGCCCGATCGCTAAAATAAACCGACCTTGGAATATAGTTCTTCGGAGATATAAATGTTGGCTAACAAGTCCAAGATTCTTTTGATGTTGGTAACTTTTTTCAATCTGGCTGCCTGTGCCAGTGCACGAGACACGGGTCGGTTTGGAAATTATGAAGTCCTGACTCTTCGTCATTCCTATGCCAACAGCCACATTATTAAACTTCTCAACGGCAATTATTTTATGTTTGATGCCGGAGGCTATGAAGACGCTGCCAAACTTGAAAGTGAGATCATTGGCGCAGGAATTGACCCGAAGAAAATACTTGCCATTTTTGTTTCACATGCACATTGGGATCATGCTGCGGGTGCGAAATATTTTCAGGATAAGCATAAAACGCGAGTCATTTTGGGTGAAGGCGACAAACTCCTGCTCAGTCAGGGTA
Source organism: Pseudomonadota bacterium (assembly GCA_009926615.1). Taxonomy (GTDB): domain Bacteria; phylum Bdellovibrionota_B; class Oligoflexia; order Silvanigrellales; family Silvanigrellaceae; genus RFOM01. Next base: position 6,925 of record RFOM01000048.1, on the reverse strand, counting down.
AATCTGATGCACTTTGTCCGACCAATTTTTTTGCAAAATTGAGACTCAAGAGTGATCAAGAACATAGTTTTAAACCGCCGGCGGGCGATTTGACAGTTGTGAATGCGACAGCGCTCTCTCATTTCATTGAAGGCACCGAGGGAGTGGTCGTTCCCGTGCCCAGCCATACAGAAGGTTCGTTGGCCGTTGTCATCGGCAAAATCGCGTTTGTCGGTGATCTTTTCAGGGGAACTATTTTGGGGAGCGGGGCCGCCCTTCATTTTTATATTTGTGATGTTGAAAAAAATCGTGAAACCATCAGAAGCTTCCTGAAAAATGAAGCGGCTCAAGTTGAGTTCTTCTTTCCGGGGCATTTTGGTCCAGTGCTGACCAGAAAAGATGTTGTCTCTTTTTTCTTTGGCAATGAACAGTTGTGATCTTGGTTCATTGAGGAGCGTGCTGTTGCCGAAATTCACGTTTAAAAGTTTCGGTGAGTCGGTGCGGACAGATCTGTTTGAAGCATTCTGAACGCAAATCGATTTTGGAAAACAAAAAACCCGCTCTTAAAGCGGGTTCTCAATTCAAATGGCGGAGAGAGGGGACTTTTTTCCGATATTTCAATCATCTGAGATAATTAATTAATCTTTATTTTTCAATAACAAATCATGCATGATGAGATCCGCCGAAATCCACCGTCGTATTTGTTATGCGGCTTCGTTTGTCGCAAATGTCGCAAAAAAACGGGGTAGGGTAGAGAGGAAGAGATTCGGACAATCGGTGGTAAGGATTGATATTGCAACTCCACTGGCGAGCGGCTGAGTTCGAAAGCAATCATAGTCACGAAAATTGCTCAACGTAATATTGACAAACTTAAGCATTCTCTACATTCTGTAACCAGAACTGCGAAATTGCATGCAAATCCGCAGTAGAGGTGATGATTTGTATAAAAGGCTGATTAAACTGGAAAAAAGACCAAGCAGGTCGTTTTTCGTCTGGGGAACGAGGCAGACAGGCAAAACGACGCTTCTGAGGATGAATTTTCCGGATGCCGTATTTGTTGATCTTCTCAAGTCAGACGAATTTGCACGCTATTCACGATCGCCACACCTCCTGCGGGAGGAAGTTTCGGCGTTGCCACAAGGCACGATGGTTGTGATAGATGAGGTACAAAAGGTTCCTCAGCTTCTCGATGAAGTTCATTGGCTCATCGAAAACCGCAGAGTGGTTTTTGCATTGTGCGGCTCGAGTGCCCGCAAGCTCAAGCGAGGACACGCCAATCTTCTGGGCGGCCGCGCCCTCAGGCACGAACTCTTTGGTTTCGTTTCGGCGGAACTTGGAGAACAATTCGATCTCGTCCGCATCGTGAACAGGGGCTACATTCCCAATCACTATCTGTGCAATGAAAGTGAATTTCCTCGCCTCATCCGAGCCTATGTTTCAGACTATTTGAAAGAGGAAATTGCAGCCGAGGCGTTGGTCAGGAATCTTGGACATTTTTCCGATTTCCTGGAAAAAGCAGCGCTCTCGGACGGACAAATAGTGAGTTTTTCTTCATTTGCCAGGGACGTTGGCGTGTCGGCGAATACAATTCGGGAATACTACTCGATCCTCGTTGATACTCATCTCGGCTGGTATCTGGAACCCTACACCCGTAATCCAAAACGAAGGGTCGTTGCTTCGCCCAAATTCTATTTTTGTGATGTTGGCGTGGTGAATCAGTTGGCTCAACGAGGTGCATTGAGCGTTGGTGGCGAACTGTTTGGCAGGGCATTTGAAAACTGGGTGGCGCACGAGATTCGTTCTTACAACGAATATGCCGGTCGCTTTGAGGAATTGTTTTACTGGCGTTTATCGACAGGAACGGAAGTTGACTTCGTGATTGGGCGAAAGGCGCAGGTGGCCATCGAGGCCAAAGCTTCAAAGCGAGTCAATCAGGACGAACTCAAAGGCCTTCGTGAATTCAAGGTCGACCACCCCTCGGTCAAGAGGCGAGTCTTGGTATCGTTGGAAAGCAAGGCCAGATGCACAGAGGAGGGTATCGAGATTCTCCCCTTTGATCAGTTCTGCGCAAAACTCTGGGCAGGTGAAATTTTTTGAGGCTTGCGCAGGTCGAATGATGTAGAGACCTCGCTGAAAGAGGCTGAACGCAATTGAACGCAAATCGATTTTTGAAAACAAAAAGCCCAAGCTCTTTGGAAGCTTGGGTTTTGCATGGCGGAGAGAGGGGCGTCCGTTGGTGTTTTTCTATTCTACCGCAATGATTAAACAATTTAATTAATTTCAGAACTTAAATTTTCAACGACATCCACCAACACCTTCTGACATCTTTGGTTATGTGCCCCCTCTGGCCGCACGTGGCCGCAAATTTCTGCGGCCATTGGCGGAGTGGGTTTGTCTTGGGCTCAATTTTGGGGGCGCCTTTAAGCCGCAAAAGGACGCTCGTGAGACTGAACCGTTCGTTCGTCGCCGGATTTATTCAGTAATATTCGTGGTTTTCTGAATTTTTGATTTCGCTTCATAAATATATTATAAATTTTAAGTATGATTGAGAGAAGTCTTAAGCTAAAGCAAATACTGGGAGAATCGAGCTCTTCGTTCCTTTTCGGAGCCAGAGGAGTCGGGAAAACGCACCTTGCAAACCAGTGGTTGGCGAGCAAGCAGCGGACTTTTTCCGTGAGTCTCCTCGAACCAGAATACTATGAGCGCTATTTGCGCGATCCGGGTCTTCTGGGTGCAGATATTGAAGGAGCATTGAAGGGCCAGCACCTCGCAGTTTTGATTGATGAGATTCAAAAGCTGCCTGTGCTTCTCGATGTAGTGCATCACCTTTATGAGAAGCATCGTAAAAAAATTCAATTCTTGCTGACCGGATCCAGCGCCCGAAAACTCAAACGCCAGGGTGCTAACTTGCTCGCGGGCAGGGCTTTGTCGCTGAGGCTTTTTCCGCTCGATAGCATCGAGTACACGGGCCCACTTGAAACAATTTTGCGGTTGGGAACTCTTCCTGGAATTATAGTTGAGAATAGCGAGCCCGAACGATCTCTACGCGCGTACGTTCATACCTATTTGCGTGAAGAGATTCAGCTTGAGGCTCTTGTTAGAAAAGTTGATACGTTTGCGCGATTTTTGGAAGTCGCTGGCCAGCATCACGGTAAAATTATCAATGCCAGCAATATTGCGAAGCCTATCGGCACCACTCCCAATACGGTCTTGGAGTATTTTAGAATTCTTGAAGATACTTTGCTCGGTTTCTCAATTCCGGGTTGGCATGAGTCCACAGTGAAGCAGCTGCGCACTGCGCCGAAGTTCTTTCTATTCGACAATGGAGTCGCAAACGCTTTGCGTGGTGAACTTCGCATCGAACTCTCGGAGCGAACTTCGCGTTTTGGGGAATTGTTTGAGGCTTATGTCATTCAGGAAATTTTTCGTAAGAATGAGTATGAACAACTCGATTTCAAATTATCTTATTGGCAAACCTCAATGGGGCAAGAAGTTGATATTCTGCTCTCGCGTGGCTTAGGCGAGCCCATTGCTGCTATTGAAATTAAGTCTTCCAAGGCGCCCGATGCTGCGGATCTCAAGAGTCTTGCACTCTTCGCGCGGGAATATCCGAAGAGTAAAAAATATTGCTTTTGCCGTACTCCACATTCCTATCGAATCGAAGAACTCGACGTTGAAGTCCTTCCCTGGCGGGATGGAATTCAATTACTCGCGTCTCTTTAATTTGTGCGATTTCGAAACGCGCTCCGCTCTGTCTGAACCCAACATAAAAGTTCTCTCCGCCAGCATTTTTGAAAGACGACTTCTCGAGCGTGGCCGCAAATTTCTGCGGCTATTGGCGGAGTGGGATTGTCTTGGGCAGTTTCAGATTCGCATTCTGACAGACGCGTTTTTAGCTGCTCATTATCCGACGATCTCTCCGTCAAAAAGAGCTTTCAAAAATTCAGCCGCCGGCCAAATCTGCACTCCCTCAACTTCCAGTCGATCTTTTCCTGTGCAGATGACGTGGCTCCCTCTGACCTTGTCTTTGGAAAGACTTCGGAAGTCCAGAATTCCCTTGATCCACTCAGGGCGAAATTTTTTCCCGTACTTGATTTCAAGTAGAACGACTTCTCCTCGTTTCGACATGACGGGCTTTTTGACTTGCACGACAAAGTCAATGTCGTAGCTCTGTGTGATGGAATAGTGATAGATGTCGAAATATTTGAAGGTTTGATTGAGATACGCTCGCAGCTGTCCGAGCACAAAAGTTTCGAACATGAATCCGAGATATTCAGACTCCAACTCCTGATTGAGAAGTCCAGCGCAGGCTCGAACAATTCCGGGATCAAAGAGATAAAATTTCGGATGTGCTGCTTCCTTGGATTTCAATCCGGGATTCCACGCTTGGACGTAAGTTCCCATGAGGGTATCTTCAAGAATGCCAAAGTAGTGGTCTATCGTTGCTCTCTTGACTGATGATTCTCTGGCAATTGTTTCTTTGTTGAGAAGCTGTCCGTTGAATTGACCAACAACGTCTATGAACCGGCGGAATGGATCAAGATTTCGGATCACCGACTCTTCAAGCAGTTCTTGTCTTAAATATGTAGACAGATAACTTGCCAGAATTGGCACAGCCTTTTGATAGTCTTTTGCGATTCCAGGCAAGGAACCGAACTCCAGACACTTTTCAATATTGAAAGCGGAACCGAGCTCTGGAAAGGTGAGGGGATAAAATTTCAAATCCAGAAGTCTGCCTGCTAAAAGATTCGCATGAGTTCGTTTTAATTTGCGGGCACTTGATCCGGTGATTGCGAAGTTCAATTTTTTCTTTTGATAAAGCCAATGAACTTCATCCAGGAGTCCTGGAATTTTCTGAATTTCGTCGATAACCACCCAATCGCCAGATTTTAGATGTGCACACAGTTCGCGCAAGCGAGATGGTTGGATAGACAATTCAAGGTATCTGTCGCTTTCCAATAAATCGATGAACAAGGCAGCCGAGATTTCGTTCTGAAGCCAGGTCGACTTTCCGGTTCCACGCGGGCCGAACAAAAAGAAAGAACCGTCGGTTGGTTTCAGAAATCGCTTGAACTGGCCCATGATTCGAATCCTGTAACAGTGTTGTAATTGTTGCTTCCAAATTTACAATAGCATTAAAAATATGGAAAACAAGATATTTCGGGTTATTGGGGCCTGGTTCTTGGAGTTGTGAGCTTTGATAAAAGGGCCGTAGGCATAGAATTGGCCGCCGAGGCTGTCGCAAACTGCCGCAAATGACTGTCGCAAAATAAAAAGCCCAAGCTCTTCAGGAGCTTGGGCTTTGCTTGGCGGAGAGAGGGGGATTGGATTTAGCGATCTTTCAATTATCCGAGATGATTAAGTAATCTTTATTTTTCAATAACAACTTATGCGAGATGAGATCCACCGAAATCCACCGACGGCCTTCGTTGTGCGGCTGCGTTTGTCGCAAATGTCGCAAAAAATTGGGGTAGGGTAGAGAGGAATGGATTCGAACTCGTTTCACAACTTGCTGACGAGTTCCCCGACAATCCTGTCGACTTCAGACACCATGTACAGCGGCAAAGAGATAAGCTCAAAACTATCATCGCCCATCGTGACGGTTGTTGTGGATGGAAGATTTGTGTCGAAGCGGATGGCGTGTGGATATTTTTTAGACCGGCAAATCTCAATCAGAGATCTCAGTCGACCTGAAGCGCCCGCTTTTACTTCGAGAGGTATTATGGTTTTGCCGATCGACAACAGAAAATCGACCTCTGCATTTTCTGACTTTCCTTCTCGCAACCAATAGTGAAGAGCTTTGCGGCTGCCGGGTTCAGCTGCAGCCAGTTCTTGAGCCACAAACTGCTCGGCAAGAGCACCTTCGTTCACAAATTCTATTGAATCTGGTGCTGCAATGTCTCGTGTTGAAAGGCCTGTGGCGGTGCAGAGAAGTCCTACATCAAGAAAAAAAAGCTTTCGGACATCGGGATCGGATTCCGCACCGAGGGGAATTCCATTTCCGGAACTGTGGGTTGCCTGGTTTAATACACCCGCATCAAGAAGAAGGTTCAGTGCTTTCCGAATATCTCTTGATGGATGCCCGGGGCTCAGTGTCGAGTATTTGATCTTTTTTGCAATTTGAATCGGAGATCGATCAAAAACGTCGCGGACTATGGAGCGGATGTGTGCCGTTGCCGGATATTTTTGAAGATCATCGCGATAGGAGGTGATGATGTCACGTTGAACCGTCGTGGCCTCAGAGATCCCTTCGAGTATTGAAGCGAGCACGGATTCGGGCATTCCGCCGACAAGAAAAAATTCGCGCAGTGCGGCAAGGAGTCGTGTGTGTTCTGGTTGAGATGGCGAATGTGCTGTCCACGGTGAGGCACGTTCTATGGCCTGTTTCAGGTCAGACAATCCCTTTGCACTGAGAAATTCTTTAAAAGTGAGTGGTGCGACATGCAGGTACTCCACACGACCCACCGGCATCGCAAACTCGCTGTCATTGAGTGTGAATTCAAGTACTGATCCAGCAGCCACAACCGCCAGTTGAGGCAGTTTCTCGTAAAAGTAACGCAGCATACGCAAACACGATGGAATGATTTGAACTTCGTCGAGGAAAAGAAAATAAGCTTCGGGCTTCTCCCTAAAATCGACACCAGAAAGCCTTACAAATGCAGCCAGAGTTTCTTCGAAATCTCCGGATTCGACCGGAATGCGCAAGTGACTGCGATGATCCTCGAGATTGATTTCTACCAGTTTGAGTTTTGAGTTTTGGGCGAACGTTCGAATGAGCGTGGACTTGCCAACTTGCCGAGCCCCTCGGATGACCAATGGCTTACGGCGCGGCCGGCCGAGCCACGTTGAAAGCATTTGTTCCTGAATTCTTGTGATATATGGGGGTTGCACGACTTGTCCTAACACAAAAATCCTTTTTGCAGTCATTCTAGATCGAAAATGGGGG
>RFOM01000047.1 GCA_009926615.1 Pseudomonadota bacterium | reverse complement strand
CGCCGCAATGAACGGACAATTTCAACCCGCTTGCGGAAAACATCGCGGGATTCCGGATTCATAATAATATCAAGATAGCGCTGCCTGTAGCGGGTCTCGATGTCTTCAACACCGTGGTACTTTTCCGGCAGCGTGCGCAGGCATTTGTTGAGAAGCCTGAAACTTTCGACTCTGACGGTCAGTTCGTTGGTTTTGGTGCGAAAAATCTCGCCGGTGACACCGACAAAATCGCCCACGGCGACGTCACTCACAAACGACTCGAACATCTCCGGCGCTTCTTCGGTTTTGCGCACGCAAATCTGAATTTTTCCGGTGTGGTCGAAAAGGTGCGCGAACAGAATTTTACCCATCGTCCGAAGGCCGACAATGCGTCCGGCAACTGCAACATCACGCGTTCCTTCAGGCGCCTCCAGAGACTGCTCCACAGTGTGGGTCTTCGGATAACTGTCCGCCAGATTCCCGCGTTCACGTTGCTCAAGAAACTTACTCTTTTTAATTTCGTAGACAGATTCCGACATGGGACGGGCTCCCGCATTCCAATCTTTTAAATTTTATTCGCGACCTTGCGATTCCAAACGCTTAACACGACGGCTTTTGTCAAAACAAGGATGAAGCCGAGAAGAACGATGCTGCTGCCGACAGGCCAGTCAACAATAAACGCAACGGCGAGTCCGGCGACCGACAAGCCAATGCTCAGAAAGATAGTTTTCAGCGAAAACGAAGACTTAGGCGGCACCAAAACTGCCGGCAGAGCCAGCAGTGCCGACATCATCAGCCCTCCGACGGCAAAAAGTCCGGTTAAAACTGCTGCTGTGACCAGCACAGGGAAAATACGTTCGATGAGTTGAACGCGGAAACCCATGACCAAGGCAAACTCGGCATCCGAAAGCCACGCATCCCAATCGACCTTCAACAATAAAATGACGACAGCAACTGCGACCAACACACCGGCCAAAATAATTGCATCAAAAATAGTCAGGGTTAAAACATCGCCGAACAGAAAGCGCTCGAGGTCGATACGGGTTCCGCGCATTTTCGAAACCGCGACAACTCCAGCCGCAAAAAATCCGGTCAGAGTCACGACCGCCGCGCTGTCGGGCGGAAGCAGCAATGTGCGTTCGATTTTCTCGACCAGTATAGTCCCGACAAGCCCCGTCACCACTGCGCCAATCATCAACGCCAGCCAGAGAGGCGCAGAGAGCACCGTTGCCGTAAAGTATCCGGCAACCAGACCGGGGAAAACCAGATGGGCGAGCGTATCACCCACATATGCCCGCTGCTTGAGGACAATTGTCGGACTCAAAAAACCGCACAATCCGCCGGTCAGCAGCGTGCAAAGAAGCGATATGCGCGCAAATTCCGTTTCAAAAAAAGCAGACAGTGCCGAAAGATCGATCAGTGAGTTCTGCAGCATGTGTCATCCTTCGGTTCAAAACGAACGGAGCAGATCTCCTGATTGTGCGAGCGTTCGAAAATAAATTTTGCCGATAAAAGTTTTTCGTAGGGTTCAAAATGATGGTCGACCATGACCACGCAAATGTTTTGTTTGTGGGCGAGCACGTGCAGCGTGTTCATCAGTTTTTCCTGACAGCACTGATCAAGGTTGGCGAGCGGCTCATCCAGAAAAATCATCTTCGGTTTGGAAAGAATGGCACGCGCAACCAGCGCGCGGGTCTTTTGCCCGCCGCTCAAAAGATGAAACGATTTGTCGGCATCGGCGCTGAGTTCCCACTGCACCAAAGATTCTCTGACCAGCTGCAGGGCCTCGCTGTGCGGCGGAGGCTTGGGCCCGAATCCCTGCATGACAAAATCGATGACACTGATTTGAAAATACCGGTTGACCTTGTGAGTTTGCGGAACGTAGGTGAGATGGCCTTGCTGGGACAGCACGGGCCGTCCGTTCAGATTCACTCCGCCTGACTGCGGTTTGAGCAGGCCGAGCCACGTTTTCAGAAGAGTCGATTTGCCCGAGCCGTTGGGCCCGACAACCGCATAGATTCCGCCGTCTTCAAGTACGCCTGAAAACGGCCTGTTGAGAGGCTCGCGTCCTGCATAACCGACAACCAAATTTTCCCAGTTTAAACTCATAAATACAAATGGCCTTATGGTTTTAATGCTGCAGCTACGGTCTCGGCATTGGCCTCCCACAGACCGGTAATCGTCGATGCGGGCTTGTCGGTGCCGGATAATCCGTCTGCAAAAAGCTCTCCGCCGACACGCACACCGGCCTCGGCAGCTACTTTCCGGATCGTTTCGGGGGCCGCTCCGGTTTCAAGAAAAACCGCCTTTGCGCCCGCTTTGCGAATTGATTCTATCGCTTTTCGAAGCCGGCCGGGGGTCACGGCTGCCTCGGTGGAAACTCCCGAAACACTGATAACCTTTAAGCCGAATGTATCTGCGAAATATCCGAATGCGTCATGATTGGTTGCGAGAACACGACGTTCCGAGGGAATTGTCGAAATCTTTGCGTGGATATTGCTTTCCACGGTCTTGGTCCTCTGCACGAATGCACGCATGCACTTGTCCCACGGGTTGCGTTGGGAAGGGACTTTCGGAAGCAGAAAATTGTACATATTCAAAGCCACTTCGCGCGTCAGCCGCGGGGAATGCCAGATGTGCGGGTCGTGCACACTCACGCCTTGCGCTGTCATATGCGCATGTCCCTCGTTTTTGTGATCGCCGTGACCCTCATTGTTTTCAATTTTTCTGAGATTCAGGCCCTTCGTTGCGGTAAAAATCTTGTTGTTGGGAGCCGCCCCTTTTTCGTTCCATGACTCAAACCCTTCGCCTATGACAAGCCGGATATCGGCCTGAGTCCAAAGCAGCCGGCTGCGCGGCGTGAGCTGGTAACTGTGCGGGTCGGTGCCCGCCGGAACCAGTGCAGGCATGAGTTCAACACCCTGCCCGTCACAGGTCACCTCACGCACAACTTCGCGCAGCCATGCATTCGCAGAGACAATCTTTAAAGGAGCAGCCCGCGCAATTTCGGGTGAAAACAACAGCAGCAGAGGCAGCGCAAACCGGACGGCAAGCCCGTCGGCCAGCGAATTTTTATAGGCCTTGTGAGCCGGAATAAAGCCGATAAAAACTGAAGCGATCATTATTGCACCTACAAACGTCCACTCCAAAACACTCAACGGGCGAATGGGAATCAGCAATCCGAACTGCCCCTCGATGATCGGCTGAATCAGGAAAAGAACAACGTAAGTCGAGCCAATTCCCAAGGCAATTCCAAACGCGGTCAGCAGCACCGCTTCCGCCACGAGCAAGCCGACAATTTTCGAAAATCCTGCGCCCACACTTCTCAAAATAGCCATCTCTCTGCGCCGTTCCTGCAACGATGTATAAATCGCAATCAGCATGGCCAGCAGTCCGACAACAAGAACACTCCACGAAACCAGACGCAATCCGTCTTCGGCGTAGGAAACAACCGACCATAATTCACTCAGGGCAACTCCGGGGATGATCGCCATCAGCGGCTCGCCTGAAAATGTATTGATCTCCCGCTGCAAACCGAGAGTTTCGAAACGGTTTTTGGTCCGCACCAGAAAAGATGTAATGAGATTTATTTTGATATCTTCTTTTTTGAGCGACGATGCAGAAATTTCTTCGCCTTTGCGCGGCGGAGCACCATCCTGCCAATCCATGTGAATGGCTTCGAGCCCTTCGAGGGTCACATACAGCGATCGGTCAATCGGAGTTCCGGTCTTTTCCAAAATTCCGACGACTTTAAAGGGTTTGTCGTCGTGATTGATGAATCCAATTCCGTCAGTGACCCCATGAGTGACCGCAATACTCTGTCCTATTTTGTAGCCGAGTTTCTCGGCTGTTTCCGAGCCCAGTGCAACATCAAAAAGCCCCGACGGCAACGTCCCTTGGGCAAAGGTCACCCGCTTGTCCTGTCTGAACCGGTAATGTTCGTAAAACTTTTCATTGGTTCCGACCACGCGGAAACCGCGGTGACTGTCGCCCAGCGAGTAGGGAACTGTCCATGAGACAACCGGATGCGAACTGAATTTTTGATACGTGTCGTAGGATATGTTCGCGGTTGCGCTGCCCATCCGAAATACCGTGTAAAGCAGAAGCTGGATGGTGCCGCCTTTTGCGCCGACGATGAGGTCCGTCTGCGAAATCGTGTTCGAAAAACTGTCACGCGCTCCGAGGCGTATCCGCTCAATTCCCAGCAGCAAAGTCACACTGAGGGCAACAGAGGCAACAGTCAGTATTGTGGTGACCTTTCTGTTCCAAAGGCTCTTCCAAAGAATCTTGAGAAGAGTCATGTCAGGTTTCCTTTCATTGCCGCATTAATGTCAGACAGCGCGACGGAACGGTCGAAGTGCGGCATCAGGGAACTGTCATGACTGACAAAAAGTACACTCGAATTTTGAGCCCGTGCCTGCTCAAAAAGAGTTTTGATAAAAGCCCCCCGCAGTTCGGAATCGAGAGCGGATGTCGGCTCGTCGGCAACAATGAGCTCGGGAGAACCGATAAGTGCGCGCGCTGCAGCAACTCTCTGCTGCTGTCCGACGCTCAGCCCGTCGGCGCGCCGGTGGAGCAGATGAGCAATTCCCAATTTTTCAGCCAGCTGTTCAGCTCCCTGACGCGCGGCTCCCTGATGCCCGAACCGTGCCGATTTTTCACGGCTCATGTGCAGCGGCAACAGTATGTTTTCAAGCACACTTAAAAACGGTAAAAGATTGAAAACCTGAAAAATATAACCCATGCGCGCTGCCCTGAGACCATCGCGGCGGGCTGCCGTCATGCCCGCAACCGACTGACCGAGGATCGTCATGTCTCCTGTCTGAAGCGGCAGAATTCCCGTGACAAGACTCAGCAGAGTTGTTTTTCCGCTGCCGCTGGGTCCATGCAGAAAAAGCATCTCACCTTTGTCCAGCTTAAACCCGGCAATATCGAGGACAGCAGCTCCGTCAGGATAGGCATATTTCAGATTGCGAATCTCAAGAACCGTACTTTTTGAACTCATGGGTCGCAGGACTCCGAATTCATGCAAAAAATTGAAGGTAATGAACTCCCAAAAGGCGCCGTCCGGCAGGCTAGCACAAGCTTAATTATCTGAAAACTCTTTGAAATAAACTAATTTCATGCCATGACCCGACCTTCCCAAGACGCGGCAGGAGTTTCCGGAAATGAGCAACGACGGCAACAAGTATGTCCTTGAAGATATCGGAGGAGGACTCTACTCGTTCAGGCATATCCAGACCGGTGAAATACTTCACGGGACCGTCGGGCCCGAAAAAGAGGCCCGCGACCTTTACATGGGCTCAAGCGGACTGATGCAAAACAATGCACCGAGCCGGACTGTTTTTGATATCGGTACCGGCTGCGGCGCACAGCTTCTGGCACTGCTCGATTTTATAAATGAACCGAATAACACCTGCGAAAATCTGAGAATCTTCAGCTTCGACCTCGAAAAACTCGGGCTGCAGGCACTTGCCGGTGCTGCCGGACACTTCCCCTCCGCACTCATCCATCAGGAATTTCTTGAACGGGCTATTGCAACCGACAACGTCATTATGAAAACTCCGTCGGGAAAAACGGTTGAATGGAATTTCGTTGCAGGTGATTTCAGAGAAACTGTGCTGATACCTTTAACAAAGGAAGACGGCCTCAAGGCTGACGCCGTTTTTTATGATTTTTTTTCGCCGGCAAGTCACCCTTGGCTGTGGACTTTTGATCTGTTCAAAAAGCTTTTTGAGTACAGCCATCCCAAGACAAGACTGGTCACGTATTCAAGCGCGACAAGCGTCAAAGCTGCCCTTGCCGCCGCGGGGTGGTTCGTGGGCAATACAATTGCCAGCGGAAAAAAAGCGAAATCAATTATTGCTGCGGGTTCTTTGGGAGAGCTCGACGATCCCTTGCCCGCAAAGTTTTTGTCGACGTTTGAAAACTCGCATAAGCCTTTTTGTCCTTCCGAAACCGAAGAGAGCAAACAGAACATCCGCGAACGTCTGAGGTGTCATCCTCAATTCCGGCAAGACTGACAAAACAACGGGATATTTTACTTGAGGAAGTCCATCAGGCTCGGACCGAGGACTTTTGCACTTGCATTCATCGTATAACCGAGCGTCGTTTCCGCGCGTTTCATATCCAGAGCCGTGGTCACCGGATCGGCAGATTCCAAACTGACGTTATCCTTGATTGCAAATTCCTCAAGAGTGTCGAGCCGCTCGGCTGCATCACGGACAGCCGCACGCCGCGCACCCAGTGATGCGGTCATCTCGGCGAGCTGCGACAATGCGCCGTCGAGCCGCGCCGACGCGCGGAATATTCCCTGCACGTCATTGAATTCAAGTGAGTCTTTAAAGTCCTGAACAATTTTGAGGAGCGGGACATCCTGACCGTTATCCTTGACCGAGACTTCGAAAATTTTTCGCCCCGGAATATTGATGGGTCTGAAAGTGTCTTCATCCAGCTGAACGTAAATCAGCCCGTCATCGCCGGCATAATGTCCGTCACCGGCGACCGGAGGACTTGAAGTCTGGAAGCCGCCGAAGATGTACCTGTCGCCGTAGGTTGAATTGCCGAGCTGAACGATTTGCTGCGCGAGCTGCTGAACTTCGAACGACACGGTTTTGCGTGAACCCGGATCCCAAACGCCGTTGGACTGCTGAACGGCAAGTTCTTTTGCGCGCATTATACTCTCGGTAATGCTGCGCAGGGAATCTTCCGTCTTGCCCAAAAACCCTTCAATGTAGTCATTCGTTCTGCGAAACTGTGCGATGTTTTCGAGACGGGTTCTGTTGCGAAAGACACGGACCGTGCCGCTGGGATCATCGCTCACCTGCCGCAGCTTGCGTCCGGAGGCCGCCTGATCCTGCGTATCGAGCGCAAAATATCGGGCCTCATTGACCCTGTTCTGCGTTGCATCAAATTTCATCCGCTCGGAAACGCGCATGTGACATTCACCTCACAAATATCAACGTTTCAAATCAAGAAGAGTTTTGAACATTTCATCTGCTGCCGTAATAATTTTCGAACTCGCGGTGAACAGATGCTGATACTTGAGCATGTTGGCCGCCTCCTCGTCCAGCGACACACCTGAGATCTGTTCTTTCTGAGTCTGCACATTTGCCTTCACAACGGTCGCTGCTTTGAGTTCATTTTTTGCCGTCATTGTTGCTGAACCCAGCGATGCGACAAAATTGTCATAGAACATCGACGTCGTTGCAGTACCGTTTGAGAACATGGGTTCGTTCAAAATACGAATGAGCTCATTTGCAATCACATTGTCACCCGGAGTTGCTGCGGAAACGGCTGCAGCAATCGCATTCGGGTCCTGCTGAATCAGATTTGAAACGGAGAGTTGCTGCGCCGGTTCGAGTTCCGGATTATTCAATCCCTCGAAAAAGTCGCGACCGCTCATTTCCGAAAATTCCCCGCGGCCAAATCCGAGGCGATGAATTTCGTTAAATTTTGATCCAAATTTCAAAGCAATTTCGTTCAGGCCGTTTCTGACCTGTTGAGCATATTTATCGCGCACGTCGAGCATACCCGCAATTTTTCCAAGCCGGAACTTGTTGCCGACCGGAGTCGTCTTGGAATTTCCGAAGTCAGTACAGACAATTTGAGGATTCTTGTCTTCAGATGCAAAGTCGATCCTGAGTTCGGCATTGAATATCCCCTCAACGAGGAGCATTCCTCCGGCTCCGCGGACCGTAAACAGACCGCGATCGTCCTTGTAAACCTGAATGTCCATCAATTCAGAAAGTTCGGCCAGCGCAAGATCCCGCCGGTCTTCAAGGTCATGAGGCCGCGTCTCGTCGCCCATTTGCATGGCCAGAATTTCGCGGTTCAGATTGGCAACTTCTTTGAGTTTTTGCGAGGCGATTTCACATGTAACCGCAAGTTCCTGCGTAATGTCACTTTGCAGATTTTCAATACTCGAGTGCGTTGTATTGAATGTGCGTGTCAGTGAATTTGCATTTTCAAGAAGGTTAATCCGCGTTGCAGGTTCTTCCGGCATACTGGCAAAGTCGCGCAGCGAGTTAAAAAATGTGTCCATTCGGCTTCTGATTGTGGCCGTCAGGTCCGGATTGAAATATCCCTGCAGGCGCGACATGTTGTGCTCAAACGCTTCGGCCCTGCCGTGGTTCTGCGTTTCGCGCCGCAATGCGTCTTCAAGGTATGCGTTATGCGCACGCGCAATGCGAGCCACTTTGGCACCCTGTCCCAAAACCAGACTGCCGTAGGTTGCCGGATTGTTGGGCTCCATTTCCGTGCGCTGACGGCTGAATCCGGGGGTTTGCGCATTGGAAATATTATGACCGGTAATTTCGATACCCAGCCGCGAGTTGACGAGCGATTCACTGCCTACGTTCAGGAGGTGCTGAATGCCCGTTGGCATACTTAGGCCCTCACTCTTACAAAAGAAACATTGTCGCGCGCAGCCGAGGGAGAAACACTGCGTCCGCGCTCATTGTATCTTTTATTCTGACCGGCTTCGTTTTCCAGAAAGGCGATCGACCTTTTGAAATTGCGGGCCAGCGCATGCAGAATAATTTTGTTCTGTTCGATGCGCGGCTGTGCGTGAAGAAACGCACTGCGGTAATCACCGGTCAGATTTTCAATCGAAAAAATAATCTGATCAAGCTGCGAACCTGTTTCGGCATCAAGCAGATTTTGGACATTCCGCTGATAAGAGCGCGACACTGTCACAAATTCAGTCAGGCTGGGAAGACGGCCGCGCGCATCAAACGCCATCAAAAAACACAATTTTTTGAGATGCGTCATGCGACGCTCCTCGGCAGCATGCAGCCTGCGGACGATTTGATCTTTTTCCGTCACGAGTTTCTCAAACTCGGGCAGCGAAAAAGACACAACCAGCTCTTCTTCCCGCGCAATAACCACGAGAAGTTCTTCGAGGAGTGTCATTTGCAGCTGCAAACATTGGAGAAACTGGTTCAGGATTTTTAAGAGCTCGTTCATCGGCCCTCCTCAATCCCTCAGCTCAGGGCAACCTCTGGATCTTTGGACAATTCATCGCGCAGAGCTTCGGCAAGAATTCCGTCGGCAATCTTACCGGCATCCGGACGGTATTCGCCGCGCTCGATCATCGATTTGAACTTCGCAACTTTGTCTTCACGAACGTCAGGCGTTGCATCAACGACCTGCCGTGCCAGATTCAATTCGCGCGCCCGCGGTGAGATTTGCACGTTGGCAGCAGCCTGCTGGGCAGGCGGTTGGGCGGCCTGTGCGTACGCGTTTGCAACTGAGCGCACGGCTCTTGCCGCGTCTGCAGATTTGGCATCCGCAGCCGGTTTGTTGCCCGCGACCAAATTGCCAGAGGGCTGTACTTGCGGCTGTTTGATAGTGTTGACGGCCATGAGGACCCCTCCATGAAGTTCAACCTGCACACTAACACCGATAGTTGCAAACTTGAGTGGTAAAGCTGTCCCTGCGCCAAGACCTCAACGTACAGGCTAAGAATTGCCGGCAGCCGAGGCTTTACTGCGGAGCATCCCTCCCAAGCCTGAGATCAGGGATAGCATAATAAGAAAGCAAATCGAAATTAAAGTTCAGGCCAAAATTAGAATCAAAATAACTGCGCGAGTTGTGAAAGGCGAGAAACCAGACGGACATTTGCCGTGCCGACTCCGGAACGGCAACGGCAGGTACAAATGTGAGTACCTGCGTTGAGCTCCCCCCCACCGAGGCAACCAGCGGATATTCTTCGACGGGCCTGTCGTCAAAGCGCACGTGCGCGACGATGCTCCACGGGGTCGGCTCGTCGCGCCGCAGGTTCATCTGCTGCAGCAGCCTGCGGCAATCATAAAAGATTTCCAACACTTCTCCTGAATACAATGTTCCGGTTTGATAGGTTTTCCAGTCCGCTCCAAAGGAAATACGGTTCCCCGCCGGACGGGGAACCACAAGAAGCGACAAAGGCCCACGGTCACCTCCGTCCTGACGGATGTCGCCATTTTGAAGACGGTGGATAAACTTAAATTCAAGTGTTCCCAGATGCTGCTCACCGATGGCGAGATGCGCGGGAAAAAGCAAAAGCTGCCCGCTCGACGGATCGCGAAATCCGTGACCAAGCGTGATCACCTGCCATGACTCTCCGCGTTTGCGCCAGTGCAACTCAGCCTTTTCGCTCAAACCTGCCCACGATGTTCCGCTTGCCCACCTGTAATTGACGGTCAGTTTTCCGACTTCAATAAATCGCTCCGGCACTTGCACTCTGAATGGCAGGCCCTGATGCTTGCCCGTTGCCCAGAGTGCAGTTACCGCGGGCGGCTCATCACCTTTTCCGCTTTTTACGTCGAGCTCATAGGATTCTGCTCTGAGTTCGGCTGCCGGATCTGCGTGCGCAACAGTAGGCCTGACTGCCGCCGAAAACAAAATACCCGCAACCGGCAAGCATATTTTAAAAAACAACCTCACAGACATCCCTCCGCAAAAAGTATTCGCAAATGGAAATCATGTTCAACTGACTCGCAGGATTGCGCCAGTTTTCAATTTTTCAATGACGACAGTTTTTACTGCATACGTGCCGGTAGGCGAGTTGAGCGGCGCGGCCTGCAGGAGTTGTCGCAGATGAGCCTGAGATTATCCCGCCGGCTGAAGGTTTTTCGGTTGATTTTGATCCGCCCGATCCGGCGTCGAGACCATCGCTCAACTTTTTGGTGATTCCGCGCAAAGGATCCGTTTGTCCCTGAGTTGAAATTGCAAATCCGGTCAGGGCCCGCCGAATCGTTTGGCCGCATTCGGGACATTCGGTCAGCGGAAGTTCATTGGACCATTGGAGAGTCTCAAAAAAACAGCATTCGCGGCCGGCACTGCCGGCCTCATCCGATTCTGAAATTACAGGCTCATATACGAAGATTGGCATCTCAACTCTCGCGCGGAAAAACAAACTTCTCTCCTCCGCACAATACCAGCTAAGTCCAAAGGTCGCAAAAAATATGTTCTATCCGGTTCAGGAGATTTTTGCCTTCGGCTCCGACGGAGTTCCTGCGCGGCAGAACCTGTTCTTCGTACCAGTGACAAAATGACCGGATCCTGCTCCGCGGAGGAGCGCCGGAGTCGCGCAAAAATCCAATCAAATGAGGCGCAATGACGCGGGCACTTGCGCGTAAAAACGAACGCTGAGTGCTGCCGCCGGAAATTTCGGGGACAGTAAAATTTGCGGTAAACTTTTCCGGATTATCCAAGAAATTCTCATAAACTTTGGCTATTTTACTGCGCAGCTCAATCAACTCTTCGCGCCGGTTCCGGACAGTGACTTCGTTGGTGACAATCAGATGGGATGCGCCCAAGGGAATCCCGAAGTCGTCTGCCTTTGATGAATGCCTGACCAATCCGCGGCGGCACCCTAAGAGTCCTTCCCAATGCGCGTTCACTTCGAGAACGGAATAACGGCCCCTGACGAGGGCCTTGCGGATTCCGCCCTGCAAGACTTTTTCGGCTCGTTTTTCGGAGCAGCGAAAATTCTTTATGCGATGAATTGCTTCCCATCGCGCAAGTGCGGCATCCGCATCACTTGCCCCCAGAGTGCGGGGATTTTCGACATCCTGCGATTCGCAGAGTGTGAAAAACGAACGACAGTCACCTTCAAGCAAACTGCCGAGAATGCGGACTGAGGTTTGGGTGCACTGAGAGACGTATTCCAAAACCGCCTCAAGGCTCACGACGCCGATTTGAATCCTGTTGGATTCGAGGTTCGCAAAGAGCTCGGCCAAACTCAGGCCGGCCGAAAAACTTTCTGAATTCAGGAAAACCGCCTCGGGGCTCGACAAGCTCACCTCGTCGGCCAGCAAGCCGACGTAGGCAGGATCCAAATCGCCGACGACTCCAAACTTCACAAACCCTCACCTTCCGAACTCATGTCCGAAACTCCGAACCGAGGGCGGTGCCGTGACATGAACGGAAGCCGGTTGGCAAGTGTAGGTTTCCGCAGGTTTAGGTCAAACTTTGCTAAAAAGCAGCAGTCTTCTGTTTTTATTAAACATATTTATATCAATTATAAAAACACACAAAACCAACCGTGGCTCGCTGATTGTTCGGACAACACTCCGCCGGCAATCCATAAAAGTCGGGGTTGCTTGACATGAACCCACCGGCTGATTATCACTGGGCCGCGTTGGGGGAGATACCGAAGTGGCCAACCGGGGCAGACTGTAAATCTGCTGACTTTAGTCTTCAGTGGTTCGAATCCACTTCTCCCCACCACGAGAGCGGGAATAGCTCAATTGGCTAGAGCATTCTCCCCACCACGAGAGCGGGAATAGCTCAATTGGCTAGAGCATCAGCCTTCCAAGCTGAGGGTTGCGGGTTCGAGACCCGTTTCCCGCTCCATTTTTCTTCTCAGAATTGCACTTGGGTGCGAATCGTAACCACTTTTTAAATCAATATCGAAAAATGACTCAACGCTTCGGCCGGTGATAGAGCACTCCGAGCCCTTCGAGTTTGCGTCGCGAAAAGCTTGGTCCCTGCCATTGCATACTGAGTCCCGACGTACCAAAGAGTTGAAAATAATCGACCCGAATCGAATGAAACCCCTGACTGAGATTCACAGTGCCGGAACGCTCCCGCAAATTATGAAGACCGTCGTTGTCGATGATCTTATTTCCGTTCACCTTCAAGATACTGCCGTCATCCGACTTCAAGTAAAAAGTATAGGTTCCGGCTGCAGGAACCCAAAGCATTCCTTCGAACACAGCTCCGAAACGGTTGGCGCGACCCGAGACTGCAAGAGTCACCGAAGATGCAACTCCCGAAGCACTCGGTGTCAGTCGGTCAAAGTTCGGAACGCGCGTCCAAAAACCGCGATAAATACGGTATTGCAAGCCATTCGAAAAACCGGCCTCGGGCGCAGGAGTCGGAGTGGGCGAAGGTGATGGAGTTGCTGTCGGCGACGCCGTTGGTGTTGCTGTCGGCGTTGCCGTTGGTGATGCCGTCGGCGTTGCCGTTGGTGTTGCTGTTGGTGTTGCCGTTGGTGTTGTCGTTGGTGTTGCCGTTGGTGTTGTCGTTGGTGTTGCCGTTGGTGTTGCCGTTGGTGTTGTCGTTGGTGTTGCCGTTGGTGTTGCAGTTACCGTCGGTGTCGGTGTCGGTGCAGGTGCTTCGACTCCGCCCAAAAAATCCAACGACTTTTTCACGTTGATTCTGCCGTTTGCAGCCACCTTACCCTGCAGCTGAGTGATAAAATCGGTACGATCGACAATGGCCGATCTGATTTGGGACATTGTCTTTGAGGGTGCAGCTGCCCACAAAAACGCAGCAAGACCGGCAACGTGCGGAGTCGCCATCGATGTTCCGCTGAATGTTGCATATTGGTCTGCCGGAACCGTGCTTAAGATTTGTCCCCCCGGCGCTGCCACGTCGACCCCGTCGCCGTAGTTTGAAAAGGAACTCAGGGAATCATTCGATTCCGTCGAGGCAACCGAGATCACGTTGCTGTAGGTTTTTGTGTAATAGGCAGGATAGGCGGCCGAACTTGCCGATTCGTTGCCGGCCGCGGCGATGAAAAGCACTCCGGCATCCTGCGCAGTTTTTATGGCCGTTGCCAAAAGCGAACTTGCTCCGCCGCCGCCGTAGCTGTTGGACGTCACCCGCGCGCCGTTGGATACCGCGTAAATAACCCCGCTGTAAATGTCATAGGTGTAACCGCCGCCCTGATCGTCCAGAACCTTGAGCGGCATAATTTTGGAAATCCAGTTCACACCGGTCACGCCAACGGAATTGTTTCCGCGGGCAGCAATCACCCCTGCGCAATGTGTCCCGTGTCCGTCGCCGTCGGACGGATCGTTATCCACGTTCGCAAAATCCCAACCGTTGACATCATCAATGTAACCATTGCCGTCGTCATCAATACCGTTGCCGGCAATCTCTTTGGTATTGGTCCAAAGATTGTCTTTCAGGTCCTTGTGCTTCAAATCAATTCCGGTATCGAGCACGGCAACCACAACTTTGTCGCTGCCTTTAAACGAATCCCACGCTGACGGAGCCGATATTTTCGTCATCCCCCAAAGAGACGGAAACTGAGGATCGTTGGGAGTTGCCGATCTGCGGACTTTAAAGTTGGGTTCGGCAAGCATCACCGAGGGAAGTCTGTGAATGGTGTTGAGCGCCTGAATAAGCTCCGGAAGTGAATTCTTCGTCAGCTCAATTTTCATCAGCTCGAAAACCGGAACTCTTTTGTCGACCGAAAGCTTCCTCAAACTGTCAGCCGGTGTCAGGGTGGTTGTCAGTTTGCGGACTGGCAAATCACCGAGACCGGCAATTTCTCCTGCCTCGTCGATATCTTCATACTTTTTCAGCAATCCGTTGCGTAACCGCAGCGGCAAGCGTGATTGCCAGTCCGAGCGCAAAAGGACATTCAATTCAAAATTTTTGCCTGCCGCGAGCTGAGACTGTGCCTTGAGCAAGTTCTCCCGCGAATAGACTTTCCCAATCAGCTCATCAGAAATTTCAAGTTCCTTGGCAGAATCCGACGAAACATTAATACCGGATGCGGTGGTTTGCTGACGTGCAACGGCTGTCCCCTGCTGCTGCCGGATGCAGGCCGCAAACGAAAAACCAACAACAGCAAAAATGCCAAAACGACGCACCATATGCTCTCCTGCCCGCAGACAGGCAGTGTTCGGAAGCGATGATTGGGTTCTTTAACGAAATTCACAAAAAACCGGTGCTTCCGGCTGTTTAGAGGAGATATTCTTGATCCGACCGTGCCGTTTTTAAAGACATGTCTTTGAAGACCGAACAACGGAAGCCCTGTTTGGAATCAAACTCGCGATGCGCGCCCCTATTGCTTTGAATTTCGAAAAACAAGGAATACCATGACGGCTTCAATCCGAGGCGCAAAGCCTCATTCCTCTGGCTTGGAGTTCACATGTCGGTTGTTCTTGATCAGGTTGTCAAAGATTATCCTCTTGGTTCATCAATGGTCCGCGCACTCCACAGCATCAGTCTGCGAATCGAGGAAGGTGAATTCACCACGATTGCAGGACCGTCCGGCTGCGGCAAATCCACACTTCTCAACCTCATCGGCTGCATGGACGTCGCAACGGAAGGGCACGTCAGCATTGAAGGCAAAGAGACCGGTCTGCTGACCGACAAAGAACAAACACACCTCCGGCTGAACACACTGGGATTTATCTTTCAGAGCTTCAACCTCGTCCCCGTCCTCTCCGTATTTCAAAATGTTGAACTGCCTCTCCTGCTCAAAGGCGGAATGACCGCCGCTCAAAGAGCAGAAAGAGTGAATGCACTTCTTGATCAGGTCGGTCTGGGCGCGAAGGCCAAAAACAGGTCCCACGAACTGTCCGGCGGACAAAGACAGCGCGTTGCGATTGCGCGAGCGCTTGTCACTCTCCCGAAAATCGTACTTGCCGACGAACCGACAGCCAATCTCGATTCCGAGACCGGAAAAACAATTATCGAACTCATGCGCTCGCTGAATGAAAAACAAAAAACGACCTTTATTTTTTCTTCACACGATCCAAAAGTCATCGAACATGCCCGCCGCATCGTCCGGCTGCAGGACGGGCGTGTCATTGAAGATGTGAGGAAGTAAAAATGCTTGAAGAACTCAAAGTTCTGCTGCTGGTTGCTGTCCGCAATATTGCACTGCACAAGGTCAAGAGTCTGGTTGTCGGCGGGATCCTGTTTTCGGGAAGCTTTCTCGTCGTCTTCGGACTGTCGTTCCTCGGCAGCATCGAAAACACAATGTCACAAAGCATCATCGGCAGCGTTGCGGGCCATCTTCAGGTTTATTCTGCGGATGCCAAAGACGATCTCGCTCTGTTCGGGAGCGGTTTTTTTGGTCGTGACGATCTCGGTGAAATTCCGAAATTCGAACAGGTCAGAGAGGAAATTCTCAAACATCCCAATGTCGCAAGCATTGTCCCGATGAGCTTCGAAAACGCAATTATCGGCAGAGGCAATCTTCTCGACGAACTTTTCGAACGTTTCCGCAAGACCGTGAGATCCGGAAGCAAGGCTGAAATTGCGGCCATGTCCGAATCAATCAGGCAGAACCTGAGAACCGTCCGCACCGACCTCGAAAATGAAATAAAGATTGCCGGAAATCCCGACGACATCAAAAAACAAATTGCTGACGTTGATTTGGCGCTTTCCGATTCGTTCTGGTCAAAAATCAGCACTGACCCCGAATCTCTGATGATTTTTCTTGAGTCCAAAATAGCACCTTTGTCCGGTGAGAAGGAGCCCCTTTATCTGCGCTACATGGGCACCCATCCCGAACTGTTCTCCAATGAGTTCAAAAAATTCAAAATCATTGAGGGTGAGAATATTCCGGCGGGTGAGCGGGGAATTCTGATCAGCAAACGGATTTATGAAACCCAGCTCAAGAACATTGTGGCCCGCGGTTTTGACAACCTGTACAAGGGAATTGTCGTTCAGGACAAATCCATCGTGACAGACATTTCACTGAAAACCTTCGCCACCGACCTGCCGAAGCAATATCTGGAAATTCTGGTCCAGCTGACGGGCGAGAACCGAAGCCTTACGCTTGCCGAACTTCAAAAATTCATGAAGACGCAAGAGACAAGTCTGGAAAAGGTCCTGCAGGATTTCCTAACGGTCGACGACAAAAATTTCAGGGAACGCTTCGATTTCTTCTACAAAGTCATCGTTCCGAAAATCAGACTCTACAGTTTCAATACGGGGGAAACCATCAATCTGCGGTCCTATACGCGCAGCGGCTTCCTTAAAACTGTTCCGCTCAAAATCTACGGGCTCTATTTGTTTGAAGGACTTGAAAGTTCGGATCTGGCGGGAGCGTTCAACTTCGTTGATCTTGTCAGCTACCGCGAGCTGTACGGTCGTATGAGCGACGAAGGGCAAAAGGAACTCGAAGAGATCCGCAGTAAAATCCCGATTAAATCTGTTGAAAACGCGGCGAATCTTGAGGACTCGCTTTTCGGTGCCGAGGCACAGATTGAAACACGCGCCGAAGGTCCGCAAACCGCGGCCGTTCAGGCGAAACCCGCTGCCGCTCTTGAGTTCAGGCGGTCTCAATCCGGCAGGTACGACCCCGCGGAGCTTAAAACGGGACTCACAATCAATGCGGCGATCATTCTTAAGAACCCCAGACGAATCGCCTCGACCCGCGCAGAAATTGAAGAACTGCTCAAGCAGGCAAAACTCAATCTCAGAGTGGTCGACTGGAAGCAGGCATCTGGAACTCTCGGACAGCTGGTGACGGTCATTCGTGCGGTGCTTCTTATAGCTGTCGCCATTATTCTGATTGTCGCAATGGCGATCATCAACAACGCAATCATGATGACCACCATCGAACGGACCCGCGAAATCGGAACTCTTCGCGCAATCGGCGCCCAGCGTGCGTTCATTCTGAGAATGTTCTTTATTGAAACCATGACCATCGGACTGCTTGCCAGCGCTGCCGGTTCACTTTTGGCAGTCACGCTGCTGTCGATCCTGAACGTCAAAGGAATTGCTGCTCCGTCGGACTTTCTCAGCTTCATCTTCGGCGGACCCAAGCTTTATCCGAGCGTATCGGCCGGAGCCGCCGTGTTTGCGCCGGTCGCTGTCTCGCTGCTTGCCCTCATCTTCACTTTGTATCCTGCTTTTATGGCCAGCCGCATTTCGCCTGCAGCTGCAATGCAGGACAGGGAGTAAACCGCCATGTGGACTTTCCTGCTGATTGCTCTGCGTAATCTTGTTCAAGCGCGCCGCCGGACCTTGCTTCTCGGCTCGGCCATCGCATTTGTTTCACTTTTGCTTTTGCTGCTGCTGAGCATCAGCAAAGGGGTATCGGACCGGCTGATTGAAGCCTCCACACTGACCTCAACAGGGCACGTCAATGTCGCGGGCTTTTTCAAGCAGCGTGCGAACTCGGCCACACCTCTTATTACCAACCGGAACCAAATACGGCAGCTTGTCACCGAAAACGTGACCGGACTGGCCGCAGTCACCGATCGGGCAAGAGGCTGGGGACGGCTGATTGGTCCTGCAGGTTCATTCAATACCGGCCTCAACGGTATGATTCTCGAAGAGTCCGGATTTTTGAAGGAACTGAAGCTGGCCGAGCAGTCTGAGTACAAAAAAGACGGCCAGAACAAAATACTCGGGAACATGTCCGACTTCGGCAAACCCGACACGATTATTATTTTTGCAGCTCAGGCAAAGAAACTCGGAGCGGACGTCGGCGACACGCTGACATTCATCACCGAAGCGAACGGCGGACAAACCAACTCAGTCGATTTGTCTGTTGTTGCCGTTGCGAGAGATATGGGCTTTTTAAGCAACTTCAGCGTATTCGTTCCCCGCCGGACAGTTCTTAATCTGGACCGTCGCGGAGACGATACCACCGGAGCTGTCTGGGTGTACCTGAAAGACATCCGCCGCGCATCCGAAGTTCGAAAGCAGCTTGAGGGCGTACTCGGCAAAGCCGGATTTCAGATTTTGGAACACGATCCCCGCCCGTTCTTCTTCAAATTTCAAAAAATCGTCGGGCAGGATTGGCGCGGACTCCGGCTCGATTTGACGACTTGGGATGATGAAGTCTCCTTCATCAACTGGATCGTTGCGAGTCTGAACGGTTTGTCAGTGTTTTTGGTCGCAGTACTTGGTCTTATTATTGCCACCGGAATTGCCAACAGCATGTGGATGACTGTCAGGGAACGGACAAAGGAAATCGGAACTCTGCGTGCCATCGGCATGCAAAAGAATCAGGTCAGGCGCCTGTTCATGCTCGAAGCGTCGCTGCTGGGCCTTGCCGGAGCTTTGGCAGGTTCTCTTGCGGGAATAGTACTCGTCACAGCCGTCAATACATTCCAGATCCCGATCGGCAATTCCGGTTTGCGCGTTTTCCTGATGACCGATGTCGTTCGTCTGGCGCTCAAGCCGCAGCACATTTTGACTGCTGTTATCTTTATGCCTCTGCTGACAGCTTTCGCTGCATTTTATCCGTCGCAGAAAGCCAGCCGGATGCCGCCCGTTCAAGCGTTGAATCAAGGAAAATGATGGAGGTTGCCATGTCGGTCCGATTGTCTGTGAATTTGGTTTTCCTAACAGGTGCGCTGCTTTCTGTTCCTGCCTTTGCACTTAACGACGCCGATTTGAAGTCGCTTGTCAGCGAACTCGACACCCGTCAGCGCAACTCCGGCGACTACAAATCCGTTGTTTTCATCGAGCAGCGCGAGAAAAGCAAAGTCACACAGGCATTCGAAGCGACGGTCTTCCGGCGCGATGCCGACGACAAATGGATGTTGCTTTTCAGCAAGCCCAAAAGCGAAGCCGGAAAAGGCTATCTCAGGCTCGACAAAAACTTGTTTTTGTATGAGCCCGCCCTCGGGAAATGGGAGCGCCGCACCGACCGGTCCGGAATCGGCGGAACAAACTCACGCAGGTCCGACTTCGACGAATCAAGACTTTCCGAAGAATACACCGCCAAATTCATTGCCGATGAAAAGCTCGGTAAGTTTGATGTTCATCACATCCTGCTCAACGCCAAAACCGAGGCGGATGTGGCCAGCCCCGTGCTGCACCTTTGGGTAGACAAGTCCTCAAAAAACATTCTCAAAAGGCAGGAACGTTCGCTATCCGACAAGCTTCTGCGGACGGTTTATTATCCGGCATGGGAGAAGAAGTTCAGCAAATCCAAAGGCGCCGATGTCTACATTCCGCGGGAAATCCGCATCGTAGATGAAGTCGAAAAAGGCAACGGTACGACCGTCGTTCTCAGAGACGTTAATCTCGACGGTTTGCCGGCGAACATTTTCACCAAGGCTTGGCTGGAGTCACAGAGCCGATGAAAAACATCTCAAAATCCTCAAATTCAGCCCTTCTTTGTGCTCTTTTCTGCGGACTCGGCTGCGCAAATCCGACAACTGTACTTGCTGCCGGCAACTCGCTTGAAGAAGAAATGTTCGGAGGAGGCAGCACACCCGCCGCGTCTCCGGCAGCACCCTCTTCTGCAGGCACTGCCCCTTCAGGTGCAGCCGCCACCATGCAACCTGCCGACTCGGCCGCGGTGAAATCGTCCTCACTGGGAGAGGCGCTGACCTTGGGCGGACGATTGAGTGTAGACACGACTGTCGTCAAAAATTCAGGTCAAAAGCTTTCCGACTCTGCTCTTGTTCACTCGACTGCGGCAGAGCTTTACTTGGATGCACGGCCCTCGGACGATGTCCGCGGCTTTATCCGAGGTGCCATCTCGGGACGTTCCGGCTCAAATTCAGCGCCTGTTTTTTCGGTCTATGAAACATGGATCAAATGGGGCAGCAGCGGTGCGCTTTTTACGACACTGGGCAAGCAAAAGCTCAAATGGGGCGCTGCGAATTTCTGGAATCCCACAGACTTTTTGGCCGTTCAAACCAAGGATCCGCTTGCCGATTTTGACATAAGACCGGGAGCGAATCTTCTCAAACTCCACGTGCCTTTTGAAAAATCAGGCAACAACCTATACGCAATTGTCAGCATGGAAGACACAAAGTCAGCTCACGATCCGAAGTTGGCTGCACGTGCGGAAATTAATTACGGTCTGAAATATCTGTCCGGTGAAATTTCTGCGACGGCCGCGGGAGGACGCAAACTTCCCCAGCAATTCGGTCTTGACCTCAACACCTCGCTGGGTGCGGTTGATTTCATTGCTGAAGCCGCATGGACAAAAAACAGCAAACGGCAATTTTACAAAACCTCTACGGAACCCGACGGCTCGCGCAAAGTAACAAATTACACCCGCGAGAAAGACACACTCCGGCAGGTTGTCGCCGGTCTGCGGTATGACCTGAAATATTCAGAAAGTGACAGCGCAAACCTGAGTTTTGAATATTTCTGGAATGACTTCGGCAGTTCCAACGTGGTTTCCGAAGCCATGTCTTTTGTCCGCGGTCAGGCTCAGCGGCTGTACCTTGCCGACCGCTACGCAGGTGCAAATCTTGTTTTTGTTCAACCCGGTCCTCTCAACGATTCCACCGTTCTGCTTTCCGGACTCTGGAACCTGACGGACAAAAGCTGGCTCGCACGGGCCGGATGGACTGAAAAACTGGATATGAAGTCCAACCTTATTTTTGCTCTGACACGCACAGGCGGCCTTGGAGAATTCACCGGCGGAATTCCTTCCTCCGTTGCCGGCGCACTCCGGAATTCACAATTGCCGCCTGAATTCAGTGCCGGTTTGGATCAGCTGGAAGGCCGTGCACAGGAATTGCTGGTTTCAATTTCGGCAAACCTGAACTTATGAAAAAGCTGATTCCCTTTCTCTCTCTCGGTTGGGGAGTCGTCTCTGTCTTTTTGATCTCGCGTGATGATGCCGGATTTGGCAAACTTTTCCTGTTTCTGCTTCTCTTTGCACTTGCAGCAGTGGCAGGATTGTTTTTGATCGCCGGCAAAAACCGCTTCCTCGACTGGTTGCGTCTGGCATCGATGCAGTCTGCACTGCAGTACATTTTGTTTTTTGCCGTTCCACTTCTCTGGAAATCCCAAAATTGGATTTGGCTTGCCATGGCCGGCCTGACAGGTCTCACAACCCTCTGGGATCCGGCCTTCAACCGACTCTGGCAGGAAAAAATATACCGGCTGTGGACAGCGTGCATCAGCCTTGTTCTGTTGGCCGGACTTGCACTTATCGTCTATGCACCGCTGCTTTTCCGGTTCAATTATATCATCACCGCGGCCATTTGTTTTTCAGTATTTTTTATTTCCATTTTGCTCGTGCAGCCGTCTGCTCCGGCAAATGAAAGCATGCAAGTTTCAAATCGAACGCATTTCCGGCAGCTTAAATCATTCACGCGCGGACTCTGGCAGCCCGTTCTGGTCTTTTGCGTATTGTTGATTTCGCCCACCCCGCTTCCGCCGCTCGGAATCTGGCTCAGCTCGGCTGAAATTAAAATTCATCCTGAAGATCGCTCTGTCTCGTGTGAAACCAAAATCGCATCTCCGTCGGGATTCACAGGCAAGGTGGTGCACATCTGGGAATTCACTGACCCGCGCATACCGCGCGAAGAAATTATGCTTCCGGAAATTACCGGCAACGGGATCGAAGAAAAGCCGTTCCGAACGGTTTCACGCAAAAAATCCTTTGGAATATCCTTTGAAGAAGCCGCGGCAAGCGGAATTCGCTGCTCCGTTCACGTCCCTTTCCTCGGCCCTGTGGGCAAAATCACGTCCCCGTCCCCGAAATAACCACCCGAAAAGCCAAAAGATTCGCATGCAGGAAAATTTTCGCCGCAACGTACTTTTGACGCAGTCAGGTTAGCCCCCCTTTTGTGCCGATACCCCCTAAAGAGAATTGGGGGACTGCATTGAGTTTGCAGAAACAGACCAAATCAAAATCAGATTTTTACCTTGTGCCGTTCGCAAGGCAGGCAGCTGCCGTGTTGGCTTTTGCAGCCGCAACGGCTCGGGCAGAGATCAAGATCACCCCTCCTCCGCAATCAGACACAGGCAAACAGGCTGATACCAAAACCAGAGACGTGCCGTCAGCGTCCTCAGGGCTCCCCGCAATTTGGCACTTTCAGGCAACCTACGGACTGTCGGTTGCAGATGTCGAATGTCCGGCATGGGACACGCAGTCGGATCCGGCAACGGCAGTCCAAAAAAGTACTTCGGGAATTTTTACCGACAGCCGGTTCGGGCACTCGTACGAGCAACCTCTGAATGATCGCCAGTCGATTCGTGCAGGATTGTCGCTTTTCAACGCTCAAGCCTCACAACCCTCGAAATGGATGATTCCAGTCACAGGCGCGCAGAAGACATCACAATGGAGAACGTGGGGAGTCGGGACGGATTTGTTTCTTGTCCGCAGGATCTCGGCAAATCTGGACCTCGATGCGGGACTTCAGGCTGACTACTTCTTTTCGGGCGTCACAACTCTGGCCGTCGGCGAAAAAGCCTCGCAGGCTCTGCAGAATGCCTCCCGCCTTGATCAAAAAGGAGGATGGAGGCTCGCGTTCACGGGCGGAATCGGAGGTCTGCACTTTGGTCCGCTCGGAATCATCATGAGACTTTCAGGGCAGGTGATTCAGGCACAATTCAAAGGGCATGCCTCGCCCCTCAGAGTGCAGGGAATGCAAGTTCAGCTTGGAGCCGGACTTGCACTCGGGCGGGGTGAACCTTGAAAACCTTTTGCACAAGAAACATGTTGGTCTTTTGCTTTAGCCTTCCCTGTGCCGTCGTTGTCTCCTCATCTTGCGGACGTCAGCCGATCCAAAACATCGATGAGCCGGCTCAGGAAATTACGGTTGAAGGTGCGTTCGCCGACTGGAGCACGAGTATCAATTCATTTTCCGGCGGACTGTTTGCTCTGCTCGATGCAAATACAAATGAAGTTTTGAGTTCGGAAATAAAATCGGGTGCATTCAAAATCCAGAAAGTTCCCTCTGACGGCCGCTATTACGGAATGCTGATTGGTCCGGATTATCAGGTCAGAGCAACGCTCCAGAAAAAGCTGCAGGACAACAAAACGGTTTACAACGTGTTTCGGGCCGGCAACACACTCGGACAGCTTGGCACACTGGTTATCAGCAACGGTGTTCTGTCGAGCAGCCAGCAGTCTGATTTTGATTTCCAGACATCACTGGGCGCAAACTCGAACAACAACGAAAAAAAAATATTCGCTTCAGCCTTTAACGGAAACTTCACCGCCAATCCGGACATCGACGGTGACGGTATCCCGAACATGATCGATTCCGATGTTGACGGTGATGACTTCAGTAACATCATCGATCAAAACACCTACGGCGGAGAATCACTTGAGGATTCAAAAATTGCATGGACGCACAATTACGGACATGCGATTCCCAAAACAGGTTTCTTCAACTGCAATCAGCTCAAAATTCCGGTCGCAGGCACAACGGGTTTCAAGTATGATTTTTGGTGCACATTGAAAATCGCGGCCGGATCCGCTGACAAGGTTACGCTTAAAAGCACAGGTCTGAGCCTTGAAATGGCTGATGACGGCGGTACCCAAATTCAGGCGCACAACGACCCCATCGCCGGTGACGGTGTCTGGAATGCCCGCTTTTCTGTTGACGGCACAAAGTCAACACTCTTTCCGAACCAGATGGCCATGGCGACCGTTCAACTCAAGAGCGGCGTCACAAAGTCCTATCTGACTTTGATTGGTCCGCAATTTCCGTACACTGCCGAGTTTAAAAAGGATGCCACCTCGGGGCAGCTGTCGGTGACACTCACCAAGACTGAGCTTAAGGCAGAAGTGATTCTCAAGAAATGGCCGAAGGAAAAGCCGCCCAAAGGCCTGACTATGGAATTGATCATGCTCAATGAGGACGAAAGCTACATCAAGAGCTTCAGCGCAAAGATCGAGACGGCGGAAAACGTCGAGAACGATCCAACTGCCTCCAAATTTACAATGTCCGACACCCGAATCGGAGATCTGGGTTTGAGCACGGATAAAAAGTACAAATTTAAATTGCGGGTTCTCGGACCTTCACCCTTGCCGGGACTTGTCGGCTCGGGCACCGAAACCGCAGTTACGGATGCCATTTCGATCACTGACACAGCCCCCTCACCTTAAACAGTGTCTAATCTCTCGACACTTTAACTTATGCAAATCACCAACGTTAACGCGTATGTCGATGTTGGCATTGAATTTGCAGCACTCTTTCCGAGTGTCCGCTGTATGAGCGGAGGTCGTGTTCTCTGGCGGGGGAAAATCACATGAAAAAGTCCATCATCGGTCTTGTATTGTCAGCACTGCTGACAACGGCATGCGGACAGGGTGCCCTGTATGATTCGGATGCATTGACGGCCGAGTCCGGAGAGCAGTTCGTTATCGTGAGCCAGAACACGGTACTGAAGAAGTATAAGGAAGACTCATCCGGTTTAAAACAAGGAACTGAAAAGTGTGATGTGCCGGCAAACACCAAACTGGTTTTGTCGGAGGCACCGAAGTACGACGGCAACCATTTTTTGGTCAACACGGCCGAAATGCTGCCTGAATGCGGTTTCAGCAAAGGCTACCTGTTCAGCGGACACGTCGGCAAAACCAGTCTGCGCAGTGCATTCAATGCCAACGTCAGAGCCTTCCTCGATACGATTGGTTATGCCGAAGGAACGGGCGACTCCTACAATATCATTTTTACCTTTGCGCGTTTCTCCAGCTATGCCGATCATCCGAGACTCATAAAATGCTCGTACGGCCTTTGCTCCGATGCTGCGGGACGCTATCAGTTTTTGTCAACCACGTGGGATAATCTTGCCAACCGTCTCGGCTTGCCGGATTTTTCACCCGAAAGCCAAGATCGCGCCGCTGTTCTTCTCCTCAAAGACGCGGGTGTTTACGGCACTGTTTCGGGAATATCGAATTTTGATGACTTCAGTTATGCCGCTTACGCAGTAGGCCGCACGTGGGCGTCTTTTCCGGGAAGCCCCTACGGTCAGCCGAAATATTCAGCTTCAACTCTTTATTCAAAGTTCAAGGAATACCTGAACAGATACTGAAAAAAAGCACCTCATCCCTGAGGTGCTTTTTTTCGTTTTTCGATATCGGGAAGCAATTCACGATCCGCCCGTTGCCTGCTTTGATTTTTTCGCCTTCAACTGCACGGCTGCCGCAGTGAGCCCGCCCGCAAGACCGTCAACAAAGTGAAAATGACTGTGCTGGCTCGAAGGATGCAGATGGCAGGTAATGACCGCCGCCTTTGAGACGTGCGACCCGAACTGAATTTGACCTTCCTTTTCCAGATCCGCCAAAAAACTCCCGAACAATTCGTGCTCTTCAGTTGTCATGTCGAGAATCAGATAAAGCGAGCCGTTGGCTTTGAACCAATCCGTCTGTTGAGGCAATTCGTTGATATATCTGCTGGGCAAACCTGTCGTGTTGTTGAACCTGTCGAAGGCAAAAACCCATTTGGTGAAAATGCTTCGTTTGAGGTACTCAAGCAGGAATTTTATTTTTGTGCCGAATCTTGAATCCGGACGATTGAGCAGGGCTTCAATGGTCCACGCGGGAGCGAGCCATTTGTGACGCACTTTGCCTGCCTGAACGGGGCAATACCGGCCAATGTCACCGCCGTTCGCAAGTTTTGCGAGAATAAGTTCAAACAAAGAATCCTGCTCGGACATCACAACTTTGGGCTCTATGACAAAGCTGACAACGCTTCCCCTCTGAGATTCAAAGGGAAGCAGCCGGCAGGATAATCCTTCAATCGGGGCAACCTCGTTGCCCCGCTCAACCGAATCGCCGGTGTGCCTGTCGCGCTGTTTGACCAGAGTATCCGCCAGTGAGATCCCGTCTCCCCTGAAATAGTAAAGGACCTCGTGGCTGCCCGCCGGAAGTTGACCGCACCGCACTTCTGTCTTGTTTTGCCGAAGTTCTGCAACGGAAATGCTTCCAACCCTGAGACTGATTTTAAGGTTGCGCATGGCCATGTGCTGAACGCGGCTGAGGGCATCCAGACAGTTTTCAAGATCCTCTTTTTCCACAAGGAAGGTCGCACCGTCTCCGCCAAAGACGTACGGCACTTTCCCCTTCGGGAAGACGTTCCTGATAGCGGCAATGCAAGCTGCACCGACGAGATTGACATCGCGCTGTTTGCCGTCCGAAATCAACTTGGTTGATCCTCTGACATCTGCAACGACAACGTGACTCGTCTCCGGAATCAGCCGGCAGGAACTTCCGTTGGCAATCAATTCAAATTGCAT
>RFOM01000046.1 GCA_009926615.1 Pseudomonadota bacterium | reverse complement strand
CCCCGACGAAGCCCGACGTAAACCTTTTGAGCCGTGGCCGCAGGACGCGGAAGTGATGCACCGCCGGATGAGCCGCTATTTCGGACCGGTTTTTCGCAAAAGTTCACCTCTGCTCATCGATATTATGGTCAAAAACATGCTCAAATCCCATACGGTTGAGTCAGCACAGGGCAGGGCCCGCGCGCAGTACAACGCAACCGTGGGATTCGACGGCACACCGCTGGCAAGCCTCATCCGTTGTCCGACTCTTGTCCTGACCGGCAGTGCCGACGAAATCATCCCGCCTGAAAATTCTCATAATATTTCAAAGCTTATCGCCAATTCGAAGGTCCATGTTTTTCCTGAGCAGGGTCATTTGCTGCTCATTGAAGACCCCGAGAATTTTGTTGCACAGGTCCGCAGTTTCCTTGAGGGTCTGGGCGGATAAGGGGAGGGGACTGTGACACATCCGTTTGCTCTCGATATGACGGAATCTGGCTGGAAGGAGTGGTGCACTGCGCAGGGCGCCAAACCTTTTCTCGGAACGCAGATTCTCGAATGGATTGCCCGCAAGGACTGCAACGAGCCTGAAAAGTTTTCAAACGTCTCTTCTGCTCTGAGAGCCAAACTGATCGAGTCGTTCGACTGGTCTTTGCCTGTCATCGATACTTTGCTGCCATCGGGCGACGGCTCCGAAAAAATTCTACTCAAAACCAAAGACAATCTTTTTACTGAATGTGTGCTCATGCCTTCCGAGAACAGAGTCACGCTGTGCGTGAGCAGTCAGGTTGGTTGCAGAATGGCCTGTACTTTTTGCCAGACCGGAAAAATGGGCCTGACACGCCACCTGAGCCGCGGCGAGATTCTGGCGCAGGTGATTATCGCCAATCAAAGACTCAAGGCGCGCGGAGAATCCCGCAGGGTCACCAACATCGTTTTCATGGGCATGGGAGAACCTCTCGATAATTTCGAAGAGGTGGTTTCCGCCTGTGAAGTCATGCTGGATGAAAGATTTTTCGGTCTTTCCAAACACAAAGTCACAGTTTCAACCTCGGGTCTGGTGCCGGCCATCGAAGAATTGGGACGCAGAGTTCCGGTCAGCCTTGCGATTTCACTGCATTCTGCCGACGACGAACAGCGTTCTGGGATGATGCCTGTCAACAAAACTTATCCGCTGACGGCGCTGAAAGACGTTCTTCTGAAATATCCGGTGCAGACACGTCACGGCATTACGTTTGAGTATGTGATGATCAACGGCGTGAATGATTCAATCGCGCATGCAAAGAAACTTGTAAAATTTCTTCACGGCATGAAGGCGAAGGTCAACTTGATTCCCATGAATCCTCATCCCGGTTCAACCATGGTTGCAACTGATCCCGAGCGGATGCGCGAGTTCCAGAAGTATCTGACCGATCGTTCGATTCCTGCGCCGGTGCGTTATTCGCGCGGTCAGGATGTCAGCGGCGCATGCGGTCAGCTCGCGAGCAAGCGCAAAGACGAGTTGCAGCTCGCTCCGCGGACGGTCGCTTTGGCGCGCCGACGCGAATGGCTCGAAACACGCCGTTAAATTTTACTTTGAAGAATAATCAAGTCCGAAACGCGCTGCGCTGCCGCTGACAAGGTGCCGGTTCGGCCCCGCGCCGAGCAAATTCTGAAATTCGACGTAGACGCACACGCCCAGACAAAATGCCGTCCAGCCGAACGTGGCGCTGATGCCGGGACCTGAGCCGTTGCTGTCGAGAACCAGTCCGGCAGCAGGAATGATATAGGCTCCGGACTTGAATTCGAGAACGCGACCGAACAGGAGCTGGGTTGTCGCGAGACTGATGTCGTAATCAGAAAAGGTCAGGTGCCCTTTGTAGGTGTTGACTGACCGGAAATCCGCAGCGTTCGGATGACCGTTGCTCAGACCCACCGCACCGCCCGCAACACCGGCACGGAAAGCATGTGCCGGATTCGGGTTGAACAACAGGAGCAGTAAAATTGCCGGTCCGGCTCTCATTTAAAACTCCCATCCCAAACCGGCGGTCACACTTTGCATGTGTCCGAACGTTAAATACATCACGCTGAGTCCGGGGGGGATAAACACCGAGTCCCACGCGGCACGGAAAATCAAATTGCGTGAAATTTTGGGTGACCAGCGCAATCCGAAGGCCAGTCCGGCGGTGCGCTGAAGCTTTTGCAGAGCCGCGTTTTTTTCTTCGGAATTCGCCAGACGCGTGTACGAAATCATGCCGCCAAGTCCGACGCTCGCCTGTACGGATTTGGACTTGGCCGGATAAACGACGTAGCCGGCAACGGGAAAAATAATTTGCTGGGAGTAGGACGAATTCTTTTCGCCCATTGCGGATGCCGAAACAAGAATTCTTTCTGTCTGCATCCATGCATATGTGGCCGGCGAGAGCCGGTCATCGCCCTGAGTCACAAATCCTCCTCCGCCGCCGATTTCGAAACCGGACGCAATGGCCGCCGGCAACGAAAAAACAACTGCAGTCAGGATTTTCAGGGAAGTGTTCACCCGAGGACCTCGGCAACATGAGGAAGAT
Organism: Pseudomonadota bacterium; assembly: GCA_009926615.1. Classification (GTDB taxonomy): domain Bacteria; phylum Bdellovibrionota_B; class Oligoflexia; order Silvanigrellales; family Silvanigrellaceae; genus RFOM01. The sequence goes on along the minus strand of RFOM01000046.1, from coordinate 24,671 downwards.
TGCGGTAGTGACCGTCCAGATCCAAACCATAACCGATAACGAAGTTGCGGCCAATTTTGAAGCCGACATAGTCAGCCTGAATGTCGGATGCGTGTGCCTCGGGCTTATCCAGCAGGGCTGCAATCTGCATTGAAGCGACACCGATTTGGTTCAGTTCTTCGCGCAGAAAGACGATGCTGCGGCCGCTGTCGATAATATCTTCGACAACCAGAACATGGCGACCTTTGAGGCGGAGAGGGAGTTCGGACATCAGTTCGATTTTTCCGGTCGACTGTGTTCCGTGATAACTCCGGATTCTGACCGATTCGATTTCTGTCGGCATGTTCAGATGCCGCACAAGGTCTGCTGCAAAAAGAAGTGCGCCGTGAAGGACGACGAGGACAACCAGCGCCGACCCGTCGGGTGTTGGATTGGCGTTAATCTCTTTGGCGATTCCGACAATCCGCGCGCGGATTTGTTCCTCGGAAAATAAAACACGAACGTCGCGGTCCTGTCCGCCGACTTTGATTTTCATAGTTTTCAGTCTCCAAGCGGAAGATTTGCTGCTGTATCGAGAACCAGTTCTGCCATAATTTTTGCGACCGAGGCGCCCATGTGCACAACATCTGCGTGGTCAAGCTTGCTGCCGGTGCCGGCCAGTCCTGCGCCGTAATTGGTCATGCAGCTGAGTCCCGCGACTCGGGCGCCCATTTGCCGCGCTGCGATTGCTTCTACGACGGTGCTCATACCGACGGCCTGCGCGCCGAGTGTGCGCAGCATCCGGATTTCAGCAGGAGTCTCGTAAGACGGTCCCAAAACTCCGGCATAAACGCCCTGCCTCAGCGGAATTCCGAGAGCTTTTGCCCGCGTCCTGAATGCGGCACTCCACTCGGGATCATAACACTGGGTCATGTCGCAAAATCGCTGCCCGAATCCGTTGCCGGCAGCACCCGAAAGAGGATTCAGGCCGGAAAGATTGATGTGATCTTCGATCAACATAAAATCGCCCAAGTTCCACTGCGTTTCGAGGCAGCCTGCCGCGTTGGTCAGAACAATTCCGCGCACACCCCAAGCGATCATGGCCCGCACGTTGTGTGCAACTTCGGCCGTTGAGAATCCTTCGTAGGCGTGGTTGCGCCCGCGCAAAAAAGCAATGCTGCGGGATTTTGCCGACCCTGCGGATTTAATTTCACCGATCCGCAATTCACTTGCGTGACCAACCACTTCACTTGCTGAAAATCCCTGTATCTCGCTGAATTTGAGTGAGGGCATTTGATCGATATCGGGTATCGCGTTGCCGAGTCCTGATCCCAAAACAATACACAGGTCGGGAGCCTGCGGTCTCCACTTTTGCAGAAATCGGGCACTTTGATCGACACGGGATTTGGCATCTGCGTTCATGTCTTTTCGTCCTCGTGATCCGTTTCGGATGAGCGGGGCTGTTTGAGCACAGCCCCGATTTGTTCTCCGGATGTTTATTTTCCGAACATCTGCTCCACACTGTTCAAAAAGCGCTCGTAGGTCTTGAATGCCTTTTGCACCGGAGCCGGTGTCCGGAAGTCGACTCCCGCATCGAGAAGAATATCCAATGGAGATTTTGAACCTCCGGCTTTGAGCAGACCCATAATTTTGCCGCGTGCCGCGTTTTCATTGCCGGCCTTTTTGAGTTCTTCAAAAAGCGCAAGCGAAGCGCAGAAGCTGGTTGCATATTTGTAAACATAAAATGTCGAATAGAAATGGGGAATGCGCATCCATTCTGAGGCATTGAGCTGTTCAAAGCCGCTCTCGGGTCCGTACCATTCGTTGACAAGGCCTGCGTAAATTTTGTCGAACAGGTCGGCCGTCATTGCTTCGCCGTTGTCGACAAGCCTGCTGACGTCACGTTCAAAAGTTGCAAACAGCGTCTGACGCAGAACTGTTCCTTCAAATCCCTGCAGCCAGTGCGACAGACAATCGCGGGCAAGCGGACTGTCGGGCATTTGCGTCAGGATGTAATCCGAAAGCAGAACTTCATTGAGTGTGCTCGCAACTTCGGCCACAAAAATCGTGTAGCCGGCAAGATGGTAGGGCTGGCTGTTGTTGGCCATCCAACTGTGCATGGAGTGGCCGAGCTCGTGTGCCAGAGTAAACAAATCATTGAGGCTGCCTGTCCATGTGAGCATCATCACAGGATTGGAGTCAAACGTCCCCCAAGAAAAAGCTCCCGAGCGTTTACCTTCGTTTTCCGCCCAGTCGACCCATTTTTCTTCTGTCAGGCCCTTGCGCGCCGCAGCAACATAGTCAGCTCCGAGCGGTGCAAGACTCTTCAGAATCAGCTCGCACGCGTCTTTGAAACTGATTTTGAATTCCTGATCCTGTCCGGCGAGTGAAACGTATCTGTCGTAGAGAAATACTTTGTCGATGCCGAGTGCTTTTTTGCGGATGTTCATGCTGCGGTGCAGAAGCGGCAACTGACTGCGCACCGTTGAGACAAGACTGTCGTAAATTTCGACGGGAATGTCGTCGGCAAAGAGTTGAGAATCAATGAAACCGCCGAAGCCTCTGACCTTGGCGGTCGTTGAGCCGGCCAGCAGACGCGCAAAGAAATTGGCCGAAATAAGGTGTCTTGATTTGATCAGTTCATTGTAAACCGAATCAAAAACATTGCGGCGGAGAGTCCGGTCGGCGGATGCAAACAGCTGACCCAACCGCCCGTTGGTGACGATATGGTCCTGACCTTTGGAGTCTTTGGCTTTCGGAAATTTGATGTCGACGTTGTTCCATTTTGAATGAATTTCCGAGAACTGACTCAGGGGTGTCGACATTTGAGTCAGGATTGCTTCTTCCTTTTCACTCAGAACATGTTTTTGGGCCCGTATGAGTTCGGAGAGTTCATACCGGAATTCGCTGAGTGGCTCCTGCTTGCACCAATTTTGCAGTTCGCTGATCGAGAGCAGTTCAGGATTGAGGAATGACCATTGCGCCATCAGTACTGCGTTGGTCTGCATGATTTTTGAAATGGCAGCGCTGGTTTGATCATTGCCGACGTCTTCGGTGTTTCTCAGGCCCGCATAGACATGCAGGTTCTCAAGTTTTCGGACGAGTGCATTGCGTGCGTGCAGAGCCTCGTGGATCAGCGACGGTCCTCCGGCTTTCAGTTGCCCTTTGAACCGGCGGGCCAATTCGGCATTCAGTTCAGCCTCCGACGGAAGCGAATCAAAAGCCCGCTGCCAATCGGTGAGGTCAGAAAACAGCTTTGACAAGTCCCATGTCTGTGCAGGGTCTACTTGGTGCCGCTTGGGAAGACTCATGCTGCCTTCGTCGTTCAGTGTGGTCATGGTTCAGATTCCTCGGTGTTTTTCGGATTTCGGGAGAATAACCAGTGAACCCTTGTGCATCAAGGCTTCGGACAGTTATGCTGGCAGCCCGTTGGAGTTTTACATGAACCGAACGCTTTTTCCTCATTTTTTGGCATTCCTTTTGACCGGTGGCCTTCTTGCCTTCCCCGGAAGCTGTCTGGACCTGATTTTTCGGGATTTCGGCTGGAGCCCGTCTCTGTTCGGATTTGCCATGTTGCTGCAGGGCGGGGCTTCGCTCGCAGGCAGCCGGTTTGCCAGTCATCGCTGCGGCGGCGAGGGATACCGGAAATGGACTTTCCGAAGCCTTTGGTTTTTGGCTGTCGGGGTCGTTCTTTATTATTTTTCGGACTGGACGGTTTTGCCGGTCGCGCGATTGCTTTCCGTGCCCGAATCCGTGATGCCGTTTTTGCGTCTTGCAGGAATCATTCTTGTCGGGTTTGGAATCGGCACAAACGGTATCTTCAATAATGCCGCTGCCCTTTCGAGTTCGTCGCCGTCGTTTGCGTTGAATCTGCTGAACATGGGATTTACCGCCGGAGCTGTACTCCTGCCGTTTTCTGCGAGCCAGTATCTGCGGGCAGAGGGTGTGACGAACGGGACTTTGCTTTGGCGCATCCCTGTGATCGCGCTCGTCGCAGCCTACATAATGCTGTCTTTGTATGTTCTGAAAAGTCCGCACCTCAGTCAGCCGCCGCCGGTCGGTGAACATCAATCCGAAAAGGGCGGGCGTTCATTTCCTTTGCCGGTCATCGCAGCGAGTCTTATTTTATTTTGCTACGTCGGCAGTGAAATCAATTTGTCCAACAGCCTCGGTTTGCTGACCGAAAATCTTTTCGGCCACAGCACGGATTCTTCGCGGGTTGCCAGCTCGTTTTTTTGGGGCGGCTTGTTGGGCGCGCGTCTGTATTTCACCTTTCGTTCGCCGAGCGTTCACAGTTATCCGAAAATCATGTCGGCTCTTTCAACAATCTGTCTGGTCCTGTTTCTTGCGGTGTTTCTCAGGATGTTCAGCAGTGCCGAGTCGAGTTTGTCGGCCAACAGACTGCTCATTTTGGCACTCGGAGCCTGCATCGGAGGAATGTACAGTCTTGCATTGGGTTCACTGACGCTCTTTTATGATTCGGTCCAGAGCTCGCGCCACTATGCCAATCTCACGGTCATGAGCGGAGTTGCGGGAGCCGTCATGCTGCCGTTTTTGTACGGGCAGCTTTCCGGAATTTTCGGGCTGGCAAATGCAACATGGTTTATTGTGATTTTGCTGAGCGGCATGCTCACGGGTGCGCTTTTGCTGCTTTCTGCAAGCCGGCGCGCGGCGGTTACAGCTTCGGCAGCTCCGCACTGAATGCAGGTTTCAGGCTCGCCGGCGCTTCCTTAAAGACATTGAAAACTTCAAGTTTGATTTCATTGTGCCGGATGGCGATCATCACCGGCATGAACCGCGAAAATTTACTTTCGATGTCCGGTCCCTCGGCCGCAGGACCGGATGACATGTTAAAGAAAAGGTTGTCGATTTGAACCTTCAAATCAACGTTCTGAGTCGCAGGATAATCCTGCCGGACCCGCTTGCGGACGGCATCGGTCAGAGCCAGAGGAGAGAACATCTGGTGGGCTGCAAGGACCGGATTTTTGGCCATATCAACGGTAATAATATCAACGTCCGAGCTTTCCAGTTTTGCGCGGCCGTTTACATAACTGCCGCCCATATAAATGGTGTACTCGGAAACGATCGGACGCTTGCTCTTTTCGTCCTGCAGGAACTTTTGAAAAATTTTGGCAACGTCGGCAACCTGCTGTGCCTTGTAATTTCCGCGTGAACCGTCCGGAAAAATAATATCGCGGAAAACCTGCAGGTAGGAATCGTAGGCGGCAATCGGATCGGTTTTGATTTTTTCGTGTCTGGAAATCATCTTCAGCGGATTTACGGCGTGGCTTAAAATTGCGTCAAGGCAGCGCTTTGGAGCAACCATAGTGGTCTTCCACGCATGATCTCCCTTGCCGGCCGATGCATACAGCTGCTTTACGTTTTCGATAATCCCGTCACGCAATTCTTCGGGCAGCAGTGAGAGTTCCGTGTACCCCGAGACGTTCGGCAGTCCGTCCTTCGCACAAACAGTGACGTACCGGTTCCACTCCTGCGCATCAAACACGGTCCGCAGCACCCTTTGGCGGGCTTGGTCGGAACCAATCATCGACGTGACTTTCGCGCTCAGTTCAGCGCGTTCGTCCGGACTCGATTTTGCCGCCGCCTGTGCGAGCTGGCCCAGAAGCTTTTCATCTTTGGACAACGGCTCAAGCGGGTTGGTTGAAAGAATTGAACGAGCTGTAAAAAAATGTTCGGAATTTTTTGAGCGCAGCTCTGTTTCGTTCAGCGTGCGCTTCCTGCAGGCCGTCAGTTGGGCGAATCCGCCCGCGGCAACGAAGGCCAGACACAACGGCAACAGCAAAGCGGCAGTTTTTTGGGGTCGAGTTGTCATACAACACCCTTATATTACTTCATTTTCGTGATTATCACAGGATTATCGGGGTTTGCGGCCGGCTTCGTCAAGTGTCAGTATTGAGACTGAGGGACGAATGAAAGTTCGACTGGACGGGCAGCCTAACCGCTGCTACCTCCCGAGCAAGGACAGACCCGATTTTTGGGGGAGTTCAATGAAATTCACATTATCACGTCGCGATGCGGTCAAGGCTTTGGGGCTTGCTGTCTGCAGTCCGCTCCTTTCAAAAGCGGCACATGCCTCGCAGGCCGAGTGGGTTCTTGGATTCGGTTCGTGCATGAACACCCGTAAAAATCAGTCTTTTTGGCAGGCAATTCTTGGCCGCCGCTTCGATCATTGGGTGTTTTTGGGAGATAATCTTTATCCCGAAGCCGACAATCTGGAATCGCTGACACTGGCCTATCAGGAACTCGCAACAATTCAGCCGTTAAAAGAACTCAGAGCAAAGACCCCCGTGTCTGCGACGTGGGATGATCACGATTTCGGCGCTGACAATGCCGACGGCTCGCTGCCTTTCAAGCGGGAGTCGATGCAGCTGTTTAAAAACTTCTGGAAGCAGGACTACGCTTCCGAATCCGAGGGTGTTTATTCGGCTCAGATCATTGAGCATCAGGGTAAAAAAATTCACCTGATACTTTTGGACCTCAGATTCAACAGAACACCTCACCAAGAGATTGTACCAAGCAGCTCGGAGAGCGATGAACCGCGTGCTGATGCGGTTCCCCAGCTTTTGGGAGATGCGCAGTGGAGCTGGCTCGAAAGTGAATTTGCAAAGCCTGCGGATATCAGAATTGTCGGTTCGAGCATTCAGGTTCTTTCGCACGAGCACAGGTTCGAAAAATGGAAAAACTATCCGGCTGATTACGAAAGACTCATGGGCCTTGTCGGCCGCAATTCGGCACCGACGGTTTTTCTGTCGGGCGACAGACATCTTCATGAGGTGAGCAAAGTTCAGCTTGTGAGCGGCCGCACGCTTTACGATTTTACTTCCAGCGGCCTCAATAAAGCCGAAGGGTTGTCTCGGTTTGAAAGGAACAGTTTGCGTGTCCGGCGCAATCTGGACGACGGTTTCGGAGAGCTCCGGCTCAGGTGGATCGACGGATCACCGCAGCTGACCATGACCATGATCGACAAAGACGGTCAGCAAAGATTCTCGCAGTATGATTTTTTGGTTTAAATTCTCAAATTGCGGAGAATGCCTGCCTGTTTGATTCCGGCCGGTCATGAGATGAAATATTTTGTTTTGAAAACTCAAAAAGGTCTTATTTTTTGAGTTCGAGAACGGTCACAACCCCGATAGGCTCTGTGTTGAAGCGGCGGAGAACATCGAGTCGTCCGACCAAACCGTCGCCGACCGAATACTTTTCAAGAACGTGTTCAACAACGTCCGAGTATTTGGGAATTGCATTTCTGAAGAATTCAATGCGGCAAACGGAATTCACCCACGGCACAGTGCAGCGCACGATTCCGGAATCTCCGCTCAGGACGCGTTCGAGCGCGTTCTTCTCTGTTTCAATGAATTCGAGTTTTCTTTCAACACCCGCCGCAAGGTCATCGGGCATCAAAAAGGACAATGTGGCTTTTCCGTCGGGAAGGGTGTCGACGATGTAACTGTCAATGACGAAAGTCGCATAAGGTTTCAGAGAGTCATCGGACAACGGGACCGTATACTCAGCCTTAAAAATCTTTGCTGTTTCCGGACCGGCCAAGCTCTCGCCTGCAGCCGATAATCCGATTGCAAAGGCAAATGCAGAGCACATAAATCTTTTCAAAGTCATATTCAGCCTCCGGAGATCCTGTTGTTGCTGCCCGATTCCAAACGCACGTACACTGAAGCACGGCCGCGGCCAATCTTTTTTAAACTTCCCGAGAGCACAAGTGCGGCAATGTCCCTGCAGGCCGAAGCTCTCGATATTCCCGACTCAATTTGCCATTCCTCGGCAGTAAAACGGGTTTTTGAAACAATCCAGTGCTTGAGTTCCAGCACTCTTAAAGAGGACACCGCAAGGTCAGCTTCGGGAACAGACAGGGACTCGGTGGCCGCAGAGTCCGCACTTGGCCACATGCGCACCTCCGCATTCAAAGAGTAGCCCCGCCGATCGCTCGAAAGAAGCGAATCGTACGAGCCCAATAACCGACGCAGCCTGCGCACAAGAACGTAAATTCCGGCATCGTCACGTTCCGGTTGATAGCGCCGGTTCCAGACAGCACGGACAATGTCGGCTTTGCTGCACATTCTGCGCGACAGACAGGCGGCAAGCCCAAAAAGCTGAAGCGACGCAGGCAAGGTGCAGACGTTTATTCCTTCACGGGTCAGCAGCACAAATTCCCTGCCTGCGGAATTGAAATAGAGCATGTTGTGATAGGGCCGTTCCATTTTCAGGGCCAGTAGTCCCATAAAACCGCGTGCCGGAAAAAGCGAAATCAAGGCCGCATCCAACGGTCGTGCCGCCAGCAAATCAACCAGCTCGCCGATTGGATCTGAATATTCGGAGTGTGCACTGTACGTGTGTGTTCTGCGCTCCAAATATCGCAGGGTTTGCCGTGTACGCAGTTGCAGTGACCATTTTCGCTCCTGTTCCAGCCATTCGGCCGGTGGAATCATCTGCGCCTCGCTGCATGCTGAAATCATTTGTCCTTTGACTTCGAGCATGAGTGAAATTTCAAATGAAGGAATTTCCGGAAATACTTGTTCCAGAACGGCAAGTGCCTGCTTGGGATAACCCTCAAGCCGCAAAAGCAGTGCCCTGCGCTGGGCGAGCGCTATTTTTTGTCGGAATGCAGAGTTTGACCCGCCGGAGGATAGATTTTTTTCAACGCGGGAAAGGGTTTTTCGTGCCTGATCAAAGTCCCCGTGCAACATAAGTGTACGGGCGATTTCGAGAAGCAATGTGTTCTGAGAATAGGTGTCATGAAAAGACTTTTCCTTCAGCAGGGAACGCAAAGTCCGCAACGATTTTTCCGGATTTTCTCCGCGGGCAGATTCCCAGCAGGCGATTGATACACGAACTGCGTTTTCAATTCCGCGGTTTTCAATGGCACGCGCGCATTGCAAAGCATTTTGGGCATTTTTGAGTGCGCCGGCAAAGAAGCCCTGTCTGACACTTGCGTGTGCCTGCATGTCGGCGGCCATGGCGCGCAACATCAGATCCGAAGAGTAAAGGCTTTCCTGTTCCGCAAGTGCCGACCATCGTGCGGCGGAGGAGAATCTTGATCTTTGCATCTGAAGAAAACTCTGGGTCTGGAACATCCATCCGCGCGCCGATGCGATTGAATTCGCAGGATCATTCGCGTTGATATTCGGGCCGGAGTTGCCGTGCGGTCTTTTTGAGTTTCCAAGCTCGGACATTTTCCAAGTTTCAAGCCATTCCAGCCGCGCCTGCCTCAATTTTCCGCCGCGTGCAAGTGCAACCGTCCGCGCAAAAAAAAGATGAGCATGCGCAGCGATTTGCCACGCCGGAAACCAACGCACACGCCATGTTTCTGCTTCGTTCCACAATCCCGAAAAATAAAGAGCGTACAAACACCAAGACCGTTCTTCGGAAGACAAGTCTTGCCACAGACCGTTTTTCATCCGGCCGGCAACCCGCTTCCAGAGTCCTTTCCGGCAGAGTGCCGACGGTTTTTCAGTTTGTTGATGAGCTTCTTTCATAAATCACCGAGATTATTGCAAATAGATCTTCTCAATTCATATCACAACATTTTAGAAATATCATCAGGAAAGCAAATTTATGGTCTGTCATTGTGTGAACAGACCGGAATGAACCGGCAGTAAAAACCAAAAAGGAGATACCTATGAAAATGTTTTCTTTAACTTCTCTTGCTCTTGCCGCTTCCGTTCTTCCGGCCTTCAATGCCAAGGCTGCCGTCAGTGCGGGGCAGCGCGCACTGGTTGTTGTCTCTGAACTTGAACAAGGGTCAATGCGCGAACTCGCTCCCCTCTACAGCGCACTGGAAGCAATAACCGTGACGGTACCAAAAGCTGTGCTGTCCTCCCGCTATGCGCAGACTAAAGTCCTGAGCAATCAGAGCGCGACCCTCTCCAACTTAAAGGACACGCTTTACAGGCTTGCAGCCACGCCGTCGATTAAAGCAATCGACGTCATCATCAACCTTCACGGCCTCGACGAGGAACTGTTCTTTTACAACGGTGGATGGAGGATGAGCGAAATTCAGGAAGAACTCTTGAGCCCTGACGCTCCGTATACCGAGGCCACAAAAATCGCGATGAAAAGAAAACTCCGCATGCTCTATTCGACGGCCTGCTATGGCGCGAGCCATAACAACAACTGGAACGCAATCGGATTCGATGTGTCGGCAGGTGCTGTGGGTGTAAACGCCAATGCAGAGTTTGAATACGGCGGAGTCATCGGGTCATGGTCCGGTGCTGCACCCTTCAGTACAGGATTTCAGCTGTCAAACACAGACGCCGCTTTGGCCGTTTCGGATACACCCGTACGAATTGCCGGCGAACTGGGGAACAACAGCCTGCGGCATGTGAACAGTAAAAAGATCCTGCGCGGCAACACGGCATTGACAATCAACTCAGACCCTCAATGAGAGGGGCTGAGCGGGCAGGCTGCGAGGGCGAAGGTTGTGTTTGTCAGACGGTTTAGATATTTCTATTGCCTGACAATGTTCCGCGAAATCAGACTTTGAGGCGGAAGCCCCTGCACCGATTTTTCGTTGAGGTTAACCTGCAGCTGCACCCCGTCGGCGGCTTCCGAATTCTTCAGCACGACCTGATACATGACGCCCGAGGGATCGCTGCGGCCGCAGACGGCGGCGAGAGTCAGTTGTTTTGAGGCCGACAGATTTTCATCGATCAGTTTAAATTCGTTGCGCTGCCAGTCGGAAAAGTCCTGCACGGGGTCGGAACAGAACACCAGACTGCCGAGCCGGCTGTTGAGTGTGGCCAACAGATTACGCTGTTCGCGGGTGAGCTGCTGATTGCTGTCGCGCAGAATCACAACATCAGGGTCGTTGCCGAAACAATTTCCGTTCAGACCCGAGCGTGTCATGGTGTTGATGAGAGTTGCCCGCGTCGATACCTTTTCGCGGCTTGATTCAGCTCCCATTTCTGAATTTTCCCACGTCTCGCAGACATCGGGACCGATGCGCGAGTAATGGCAGCGGCCGTATGCCGAACTCAGAGTTGCGCCGCAGGAAAGCAGCTTGGCTCGGTGTTTTCTGCATTCATCATATAAAAACTGATGTGCGCGGGCGGCGCGTTGAGCGCGGGTCAGGGTGCCGGCAGGAATACGCGCACTGGCATAAAGAAAATCGGCTTTCAGAAATGAGCATCCCCACTCCTGAAAATACGTCCGGAAGACCTCGCTGAGGTGCTTGCGCAATTCTGCATTCTCGGTGTCGAGTGCAAAAAACAAACCGCCCCACAGCGGATGGTTGCCGCAGACAACGGGCTGACCGGTTTTGTCTTTGAGCACCCACTCGGGATGTGCCTTGACCAAGGCGGAATGTTCGAGTGCGATAAAGGGAGCGCACCAGATGCCGCGTTCAAGACCCTTCGCCTTTGCTTTTTCAAAAATAGATTTGAGTCCGTTGGGAAATTGAGGAGAAAATTTGAGCCAGTCGCCGACCGCGGCCTGATACCCGTCGTCGATTTGAAAGATTCCGTATCCGGTCGCGGGCTGGATACCGCCGAGATCCGCGAGAAGGTTTTCTTCGCTGATATTGTTGTATCTGTTGTACCAGCTTGTGTAGCCGGTCACGGGTTTGATTTGCGCGGTAAATTCCTCGTGTGTCTGTTTGCGGGCTGTGCGTTCAAAATTGCGGATGAGTTTCATCCACAGGGCCTGCGCGGCAGACAGCGGAGGCAAAAATGTGTTCTGCGGATCGGCCATCATCCATGCGCCGAGCAAAATGTTTTCTTCCCCTGAATCCTGCGGGGTGCGGATGCGTGAATAATCTGCGCCTTCGCATTCAAGCCCGATGTCGAGGGTTTGGTCGGTGAGATCCATTTCGAAAACGGTAGAAAAAAGATCTTCATCCAAAGCACCGTAGAAAGCGTTGTGGGCCGTGCCTTCAAGTGTTGTGAACGTGAAAGACCAGCTGTGAAAATGTCCCGCGATTCCGCTGTAGCTGTATATTCCGGAATCGCCGAAGACCTCGCGCTCCGGAAAAGATTCGGGTTTGAGGACTTGTGTTTTGTCGAGCATCGGAGACTCGGACCAGCACTGATAGCCGTTGGCCAAAGCTGTTTCGGCATTCTGATGAAGCTTAAAACCGCAGACTCTGAGCCAGCGGAACGGCCAAATGAAGGGACCGGAGTTGCCCATGACTTTGAATCGTAAAGTCCACTGATGATAGGCCCGCAGTCCGAGCGGAGCGAGATTTTCTTTCCTGAGAGTGAATGTTGCAAGGCCGTTGCTGTCCGGTAGCTCAAGATGAGCTTCAAATTCGTGATGGTTTTTTTGTCTGAAGCGCGCTGCGCGGCTGAAGTGCTTTGCGTTTTCGAACGTTGCTTCAATAAAAAGATGGCTCATTTTCCTGCTCCCATCGTCAGTCCGCGAATAAAGTGTTTTTGAAGAAATGCAAAAATCAGAACCGGCGGAATCGCCGCAATGACGGCACCTGCACTTTGCAGGTGATAACTGGCAATCCATTGTCCCTTCAGATTTTGAAGTCCGGAAGTAATAGGCTTGATGTCATCCGTCTGGATAAGGATCAGCGACCATAAATAATCATTCCAAATCCAAGTGAAGAGCAGGGTCGCCAGCGCAGCCAAAGCCGGTTTCATGAGCGGAATCACCATACGCGAATAAATCCGCCATTCGCTGCAGCCGTCGATGCGTGCTGCTTCAATGATTCCGTCGGGAATTGTCCGCACAAAGTTGCGCATGAAAAACGACGCGAAACCGAGCTGAAACGAGACGTGAAAAAGAACAACACCGAATCGCGTATCATAGGTGTTGAGGAACTGGTTTGACAGATAAAAAACAGGTATCAGAAGGATTTGAAACGGAAGCAGCATGCCCGCCAGAAAGACCAGCATCAGTTTGTTGTTCCAGCGGAACCGCAGTTTTGCCAGAACATAGCCGTTCAATGATGAAAAAAATAAAACCGCAACAACGGTCGGAACGGTTATGATCAGTGAATTCCAAAAATATCGGGAGAATTTCCCGACCGTGAATGCCTCAATGTAGTTACCGATGCTCCATTTGCGCGGAAGCGTCCAGTAAAGACCTTCGTTCAGTTCTTCAAGAGATTTCAGACTTGTAAGCAGGCTTGCAAGAATCGGCGAGATCCAGACAAGCAGCAGCAGTGTCGCACATATCCAGTACAGCGGTCCGCGTGTTTTTGGTTCCATGCTTCAGCTCCTTCCTGATTCGTCTTTGAGCGTTTGACGCAGGTAGAGCAAAATCAGCACCAGACTGACCGCAAACAGAACCACCGAAATCGCAGCACCGTATCCGTAGCGAAAGTTTTCAAACGTCTGCTGATACATATAAAGAGCAAGAACGTTGGAGCTGTTGGCCGGACCGCCTGCGGTCATGATGGAAACCAAATCAAATGAGCGCAGCGCTCCGATCATTGTGACAATGACGACAATGACAGTTGCAGGACGGAGCATCGGCAAAATAATATGCCGGAGCATTTGCCACTGACTGACGCCTTCGATTTCCGCAGCTTCGATGACATTTTTCTGCAAATTACTGAGTCCGGCCAGATACAGAACCATGCAGTAGGCTGCATGCGGCCAAGCTGCTGCAAGAATCAGACCGGCAGTTGCCCAGCGATCGCTCGCCATCAGGGTGAAGTTTTCATTGTCCGCCAGCAGGCCGAAGCTCTTCAAAATGTATTCAACAAGTCCGAAGTTCGGTTGCAGAAACCAGCCCCAGACGGTGCCGACAACCACCAGACTGAAAACCATCGGCATAAAAAACATCGACTTGTAAAAACTTGAAAAGCGGGATTTGACGTGAAAAAACAGTGCCAGCGCAAGACCGCAGGGTGCCGACAAACTAAAGAAGACGAGCCAGTAAAAATTGTTTTTGAGCGAAGTCCAAAAAACCTCATCGTTCCAAAGGTCGGCAAAGTTCTGAAAACAGCTGATTTCAGATTTGTAACACAGGGGAAGCACGGCAGGAGTCAGGCCGTCCCACTGCGTGATGCTCAGATAAACGGAAAAGAAAATCGGGAAGATCACATAGGCGCTGTAAAGAACGAGCGACGGCAGCAAAAATCGCCATGCCGTTGTTGATTCAATCCGGTTCAAAATCGCGTCTGTTTTTTCGGGATAGCGCATAAATTCGACGAATCCGTCCATGCCGACCTTGGCGACTTCCGGATCGGCATCGCGATCAAAAAATTGCGACAGTCCGGCAGCCTGACCGAGAATCTGCTGACCGGATTTCAGAAAAGTGTTTCCGGCGTCGACTTTGGCCTGCGAATTGACCGGCAGAAGTCCGGTAACCTCGTTGTACTTCTGCTGCACGTCGGCACGCGCAAGGAAGGTCATAAAGACTTTGGCATTGGCTTTGTTTTTTGCCTTTGCAGGGATAAAATAAACATCGGTGGGTGCAACCTGAGCGACCGGAACCTTGGGATCCACGGTCGGAAACGGAAAGAAATCAACCTGCGCCTTCACCGCCGAAGGAATTTCGGAGGCAATGAAGTTGCCCATCAGGTACATCGCAGCCTTACCCTGCCACATCAATGCCGATGCTTCCTGCCACGTCATGGCCGGTGCCGTATCCGGAAAGCCGCCGGCCTTCACAAGCTGTGTCCACGTTGCCATGGTCTTTTTAACTTCGGGTGACGTGTAGCTGGCCTGTCCGGACAAAAGTTTCATGTGAAAGTCGTAGCCGTTGACGCGCATGTTGATGAAGTCGAACCATGCGGCCGACGGCCATGCCTGTTTGGTTCCGATTGCAACCGGAATAAGTCCTGCGGCTTTGAGCTTTTGAGCTGCAGCAAGCAACTCGTCCCACGTAGCCGGCGGAGCGGCAATTCCTGCTTTTTTGAAGAGGTCTTTTCGGTAATAAAATCCCCAGTGATAGTAATTTGTGGGCATGAGATATTTTTTGCCGTCAAACGTAACAGCTGAAAGTGCGCCTTTGGAAAATTGATTTCCGGCGGTCGAAAAAACGTCGTCCAAAGGTTCGACGAGTTTTTTGTCGACAAAGAATTTCGCGCGGTTGCCTGCGAACCATGTGGCAACGTCGGGCGGGTTGTTGGGCAACCAAGTGCGAATCTGAACTTTGTAGGATTCGTGGTCGATTGTGTTGACCGTGACCTTGATGTCTTTGTGTTCTTTTTTGAATTCCGAAAGAATCGTTTCAAACGCTTTTTTTGAAGTCGGGTCCGAATGCATGGAGTTGATGACCAGATCGCCTCCGGCAGCCGAAGCAAGAGAGGCCAGTGACGAAAGAAGGATTGCAGGCCATAAGTGAAATTTCATATGCGGACTCCTCTTCAGAATTTTTTGGCTCAATTCAGTTTAAGTCAGTTCGGTTCAGTTCGGTTCAGTTCGGTTCAGTTCGGTTCAGTTCAAGTCAGACGAATTATCGGGTGCTGCTGCGCCGAACGAAGTCGGTTAAAAAGGCGACGTTCTCAACGGGTGTTGTCTGACGGATGCCGTGCCCCAGATTAAAAATGTAACCCAAGTCTTTCAGGCCCTGACCGGCAGCTAAAATTCCTTCCAGTGCTGACTGCAACTCTCGCTGGCTGGCATGCAGTATGAGCGGATCAAGATTGCCCTGCAGAGCTTTTACATGCCCTTGGGCATGCGCCGCAGCACGTGTGAGGTCCTGCCTCCAGTCAACACCCAAAACATCGGCTTCAACGGTCAGGACTTCATTCAAAATTCCTGCACTCTCGCCGACGAAGTGAATGACCGGACAGCGCGGCCGCAGCGCGGCGGTGATTTGCCGGCTGAAGGGTGCGCAGAATCGGCCGTACTGGGAAGGAGTCAATGCGCCTCCCCACGACTCGAACAACTGAATGATTTCTGCACCTGCATCAACTTGCCGTTCAAGGTAGGCAATGGTCAGGCGCGTGACGACGGCCATCACCCTTTCAAACAAACTCGGATGCTGCAGCATGAATAGTTTGGAAGTGTAGAATTCGCCGTGCGCACTTTGTCCTTCGAGCATGTAACTCGCAACCGTCCACGGTGCTCCCGCAAACCCGATGAGCGTGACTTCCGGAGCAAGCTGCTTTTTTACCAGCTGAAGTGTTTCGTAAAGATAGTCAACCCGTTTGAGAACTGCGCCGGTGTCGGAGGCTTGATCTTCGAGCCACTGAACGTCGCTCTCCGAACGGATGGGGCGACTGAAAACCGGCCCTTCACCCTGAATGAACTGCAGGCCGAGGCCAAGCGCATCAGGAATAAGAAGGATGTCGGCATAGACAATTGCGGCATCGAGGTTCGGGAATCTGCGCAGCGGCTGCAGAGTGATTTCCGAGGCAATGCGCGGGGTGCGGAACATGGTGAGCGTGTCGTTTTGCGACCGTATGGCCCGATACTCCGGTAAATACCGGCCTGCCTGACGCATAAGCCACTGCGGTGTGTGCGGTGGTTTGAGCCCGCGGGCAGCCATGAGAAGAGGTTTCGACGTCATCCGTGACATCTCCTGATGATGGAGGTTGGCGGCTGAAAGGCCCGCTTTCATGCGGACTCAGACCCGAGTTGGCTCAAAGCAGTTTGGTGCGTTTTTGGTTTTCCAGATGCGAGATGATTTTTTTGACATCCTGACTGCGGTTTGTCGGCATCACCAGCACGGCGTCCGGTGTGGCAACGACGACCAGATTCTCGACTCCGATGGTCGCGACAAAGGGGCCGCTGGAATGAACAACAGAGTTGTTGGTATCGCAGACAAACGCGTCGCCTGCGATACTGTTGCCGTTGCTGTCCTGTTCAAAGCACTCGCGGACCGCTGCCCAGCTGCCGACGTCGTTCCAGTCGAAAAGGGCGGGCACGCAGGCGACATGGCTCGTTTGTTCGATGAATGCAATGTCGATCGGTTGCGATTCCAGACGGGCGTAGTCGGAGGCCATTGAGGCGGGCGTCATGTTCTCGATAATTTTCGCCATTTCAGGTTGAATATGCGAGAACGCGTTCCAGAAGGTTTTGGTTTTCCAGACGAAAATGCCCGCGTTCCAAAGGTATTTTCCGGTTCTGATGAACTGCTCGGCGGCAGCATGGTTTGGTTTTTCACGAAAACTGCGGACGCTGAAACCGACAGCCTCCTGCGGGGTTTCATTGAACTTGGAAGCCGGAAGAATTTGGGCCTGCTTGTCCAGCGGGAGCCCCCATTCGATGTAGCCGAAACCCGTAGCAGGATAGGTGGGCTGGATGCCGACCGTGACAAAAAGGTTCTGGCGCGCAAGTTTGACGGCATCCGATACGGTTTGTTCAAACGAACGGACGTTCTGGATGGAGTGGTCGCTAGAGAGAACCAGCATGACGGATTCCGGATCCTGCTGCATCAGCTGCCATGCTGCGAGCGCAACCGCAGGAGCGGTATTGCGCGGCTGAGGCTCGGAAATAACCCGTGCAACGAGGTCCGAGGTTTGTTCGCGGGCCAGACCTTCCTGTTCGGCCGCGGTCACAATCCAGCGTTTTTTCGCGGGTGAAATGTTCCTGACACGATCAATCGAGGTTTGCAGGAGGGTGTCTTCCGAGCCTCCCAAAGCCAGAAACTGTTTGGGGCGCTGTTTGCGGGACAGCGGCCAAAGTCGCGTTCCGGAGCCGCCGCAAAGTATTATCGAGTATATGTTTTCACCGGCAAACAGGTCGTTCTTTGCATTACTGGTTTGCATGGGGATGGCCTCGGTCGTTTAAAATGTCGTAGCCACTATTATTGGCATACAGAAACATCTTTCTCAACATGTTGACAATACGCTTGCCTTCACGCTTCAATCTTCAGCCTGTCTGACCCCGTCCGAGGGGCGGACGCCCGTTGCAGCCTGCACAAAGGAGAATCAATTCATGGCAGCCAGACTCAGAACCCTCACGGACCTCAACTTCTCGGATTACACCCGTCCCGTTGTGTTTTTGCGTTTGGACCTGAACGTTCCTCTGAAAAACGGCACAGTGACCGACGAAACCCGCATCACTGCAGCGCTGCCGACCGTCCGCTGGTTGCTGGAAAAGGGCTGTCGCGTTGTCATGTGCTCGCATCTTGGACGCCCCAAGGGCGAGGGCTACGAAAAGGAATTCAGTCTTGCTCCGGTCGGAGAAAAGATTGCGGCTCACTTGGGCAAAGAAGTTCTGCTGTGCGGCGATTACCTGATGGACGGTTTCAGCCGCATCGTTCAGCAGCTTGACAATAATCAGCTGGTGCTGCTCGAAAACCTGCGCTTTCACAAACAGGAACAGAAAGGCGACAAAGAGTTCGCCAAAGTTCTTGCCAAAAACATGGATTTTTATGTGAACGACGCTTTCGGAACCTGTCACAGGGCTGATGCGTCGATGGTCGCGGTGGCTGAAGAATTCCCGTTGGAGCGCCGCGCAGCGGGCTTTTTGGTGCAAAAAGAAATTCAATTTCTTGAAGGTGCGTTCCGCAATCCTCAGGCACCCGTCACGGCAATTTTCGGCGGAGCAAAGGTCTCCGACAAAATTGCCATTCTGCAAAAATTCACTTCAATCGCAAACAACATGATCATCGGCGGCGCGATGGCCTACACCTTCCTGCGCTACATGGGCCACAAGGTCGGCAAGTCGCGCGTTGAAGAGGATAAAATGTCTCTGGTGGCCGACATCATCAAGGCAGCCGAAGCGCGCCGCGTTAAGATTCTTTTGCCCGTTGACCACGTTTGTGCGTCTGAATTCGTTGAAGGTACGCCGGCGATTGCCTGCATGTCTGCAGACATTCCAGACAATCTGATGGGCCTCGACATTGGTCCCAAAACTGCGGCGCTGTATGCAGAAACTATTAAGGCATCGAAAGTTGTTGTCTGGAACGGCCCGATGGGCGTGTTTGAATGGGAAGCCTTTGCGCAAGGCTCACGCAGTGTGGCCGAGGCACTCACGCAGTGCGCAGGTTCGACGATTGTCGGCGGCGGTGATTCAGCTGCCGCAATTACGGAGTTCGGTTTGGCCGAAAAAGTTTCGCATGTGTCCACAGGCGGCGGAGCGAGCATGGAACTTCTCGAAGGCAAGGAACTCCCCGGCATTAAGGTTTTGAGGGCTTCATTATGACAAGCAGACGCAAAATTTTTATCGGCAACTGGAAAATGAACAAGCTTCCTCAGGAGGCGACTGCGTTTTGTGAAGCATTTATTCCGGCCGTAAAGCAGGTGACTCAGGCGGACGTCGGAATTGCTGCGGCCGGAGTGCTGTTGCCCGCACTGGCAACCCGTTTTCGCGGTGTGCAATGGTACGCGCAAAATTGCCACTGGTCCGCGAACGGAGCATTCACCGGCGAGACGTCCGCGTCCATGCTCAAAAGCGTTGACGTCTGCGGAAGTCTGGTGGCCCACAGCGAACGCCGTCAGATGTGCGGAGAAACAAACCAAACGGCAGGTCAGCGTGTTGCCGCTCTCCTGAATTCGGGAATGCAGGCAGTACTGTGCATCGGCGAAACACTCGCCGAGCGCGATTCAGGCCGGTGGACCGATGTTCTGCAGCAACAGCTCGACGAAGGTTTTACTGCAACAGGAATTAAGAACTGGACGGCGGCTTTGGGGAATGATCCCGAGCGTCCGCTTTTGACACTGGCCTACGAACCTGTGTGGGCGATTGGCACCGGTCGTGCGGCAACGGCGGCTCAGGCTCAGGAGGCGCATGCTTTTATACGCGGTTGGCTGACACGCACTTTTGGTCCTGAGATGGCACAGCGACTTCGCATTCAGTACGGCGGCAGTGTGACTCTGCAGAATGTCGACGAACTCATGGGCATGCCCGACATCGACGGTGCTCTTGTCGGCGGTGCGAGTTTGAAGGCCGAAGATTTTGCCCAGCTTGTTCTTCGCGGAGCTGCAGCGAAGAGGTGATTTTATTGGGACGGCGGGCAATTTGTCATGCCTTCCCTACTAACAAAGTCACTCAGACAAAGGATTTTGTCATTTGGCAGCACACCTGTTCCGCAGATACAAAAACAAAATTCCTCACGGGATTGCAGTCAGACTCATCAATTTCTGGCCTCCGTTTTTGGCGGCCGGAATAGTAATCCGTGAAGCCTCGGACGACTTTCGATACATGAAAGTCAGTCTCAAGCGCGCTTGGTACAACATCAATTACGTGGGCGTGCAGTTCGGCGGAAGCATATATGCGATGGTCGATCCGTTTTACATGCTCATGCTGATGAACAATCTTGGCGAAGCCTATATTGTTTGGGACAAAGCGGCGCGCGTTCATTTTTTGCGCCCCGGCCGGACTGCGCTTTCGGCCGAGTTCAGAATAGGCCAAGATTTGATTGAAGAAATCAAAATGAAAACGGCTGACGGTGAAAAGTATGTTTTCGATTTGCCGGTGTCCGTCACAGACACGTCCGGCGAGGTTGTGGCGGAGGTGATCAAAACCCTCTACGTCCGGCGCAAAGGCCGCTGAGTTAATTTTTTCGCTTATTCCTCAAGTTTATCAGATTCAAGTCCGAAAACGGGTGGTTGCCGGAGATTGGCGGACGGCGGAGGGCAGCGATGTTTTTCGAAATGCAAATATTTTCCCGAAGCTTCCTTTGCCTGACTGCATTGTTGGTTTGTGTTTTCGGCTTTTCCGGAGCCTGCACTCCCAAGGTGACCCGCGCGGGGGATTCTGCTGCGCAACGTGCACAAACGTATTCGGGAACAAACATCACATTTTGCTCTGCCTCATCTCTTGATGCCTGTATCGCAGGGAACGGCGGTGAGGCGTGTGTACTGAAGCATTGCAACAAGGAAATCTATGAGGACAGCGTCTGTGCAACCCAAATGTTTTCTGCCTGCCTTGCCGGCAACGGGGGAATCGGTTGCAAGAAGTTTTGCGGCCACCCTGTTCAGTGCCTCAGAAAAAGTTCTGTCTTTGATTGCGGGCTCGGAGGTTGCCAATGCTTTGCGACCGGACAGGCCGCCGAGTCTCCGGTCGGCGACGCGCTCATAGACCTTGCTTCCGGTGCAGGGATCTCGTTCACCGGTTTTTTGCTGAAACGGGCTGTTTTGGGTCTGACAAAAATTTCGGCTTCAGCCGTCGGAGGCGGCACAGCAAAAGCACTTGCGGCATCGCTGGACGACTCGTTCGGGCAAGCGTTTGGCATGGGTGCAAGATTCGGGCTCAGAATGACCGCTCATGCTCACGAACTGACCGCTCAGGGGACGATAAAATCAGCTCCATCGGTACTTCGGATAAAAATCGGTTCTGTGAGGGCGACCGCACTTCCCGACTTGGGGGCCAATGCCGACAACTATATCTGGATAATTGATGACGCGGGTCATTTCATAATCGCGCCTGAAGTCAAACTTGCCGCGCGGGAAACGCTGGGTCATCCCACGCTCTGCGGAGGTTGCTTGGGACGCATTGCAGGAGAAATTGAAAGGTTGGCCAAACCCGATGGTTCTCTAAAATTTATCATCAATAATCAGTCCGGCCGGTATTTCAACGACCCGAAAAACGGAAAGATGCATCTTGAAAACGCTGCGCGGGTTTTGCAGATTTTAACGGGTGACAAAGTCGAAGTGGTTGCAAAGTTCCTCGATTTTTAATTCGTCACAAGGAGTTTTTTGACAATCCGCCTGTCAGAGTTTCCTGCCCTTGTCTGTTATTGACAGACTCCCACCGTCTGCTACCTTTTTTTAACAAATAAATTTAATTTTAAGCGCGGGAGTCGTTATGAATCGATCACTTATTTCCGGTTTGTCGTTGCTTGCTGTTATTGCAGTTGCGTGCAACAAAAAATCCGATGCCGCAGGGACAACCACGGGTGCATTTATCACTCCCGCGATCTTTACCTCTGCAACGCCGACGGCGCTGACTGCTGATGAAGTTAAAACTGCGATTAATGATGAAGATAATCTTTACGATAATGAACCAAGTTCCGGAAGCGGAACGCCGCCGCCGTCAGGAGATCCGTCAGGGGCAGATCCGATGGACACCTGCATGGGTGAAAATCAACCCAAACTGACTGTGGTCGGAACTGAAACATTGAGTGTTGCGGCTGATGTGGATCTGTTGACGTGTTTCCGTGCAAAGTTACCCGCGGCCGGCGCCGGTTCGATTGATAATTCGAGCGCGTTCAAAATTAAGTTTCAGGTCAATATTACCTGTCCCGGCTCAGACCTCACATCAATGACCGGCAAGACCTTTGCAGAGATCAGCGATGACAATGGTTCGGGCTTACCCTTGGTTCTCGAAGACAAGTGCAAGAATTCCTCATCAGTTAAGATTTTTTCAAATATCGAGTTCAACGCGGATTTGACTCTCACCGACGCATCCGGTCAAAAGGTAAGGAACTCTTCAAAAATGACTGCCGCACAGTTCACCAAAGACGGCGGTGCGTGTGAATTGGTCAAAACTGCCGACGGATACACATTGAATGGATGCATCGATGCAACTTTGACGGTGAATGAAGGACCGGAATCGTTAAGCGGAAATAACGTCAAGAAAACGAATTTAACGATTCTTGAATCGTCAAATCTTGTTGACCTCAAGGCAACGACGGCTGCGTGGTTCAACGGCGGAGCGTACAAAGCGACCTTCAATAATTTTACCGGAACGATCACATATACAAATTCCACCACTGCACCAACCTACACCATGACAGCGGCCGGAGGTCTTTCGGCGAGCGGAACTGTTGAACCATCTGCGTCTTCAGGTTCCGGCTCCGGTTCCGGCGCAGAGTTGGAAACACTTGCTGCGCCGGCGGTGGAAATGTTCTCTGAAGGCAAGAGGACACACAAGGTAAATCCCTTTGCGAATGCGGCCAAGTCTATGAAACTTGCGTCACGCCGCATGACGGCACTTGTCCGTCCGGATTAATTGCAAGCAGTTGCTGAAAATTTTTACAAATGGCGCCAACTAAAGTTCTGCGATGAGTTGTGCGCCTTTTTTTTGTGCACCACGAAAATGGGTAAAGTGCATGACCCCGCAACCCGCGGTGCGGAAAAAAGTTTGCCCACTGATGTTATTCTGTCATCGGTTCCGGCGAACTTCTGACGACAGCCCGAAATTAAAATGCTGCCGGATGCTATGATTCCCTCCTGACGCTGTCTCGTTTCAAAGAACGGCATTTTTGTGGTGAGGAGGGTTTTTATATGGTTCGTAATATCGTTTTTGTACTCGGGCTCGCTTCGTCGGTTGCAATTTTGTCCTGCGGCAAGAAGAAGACGACAGAGCAGGCACAACAGCAAGTGACTGATGCAATCAACAACGCGCTGGCATTGGGTTATCCGACAGGTCTGAGCATTCCGACCTTTCCTAAAACCACGACAGCAAGTGCGCTGACAGATGATGATACCCTAAACCTCGATGACACTGATACCAAGGGTCAAACACTGAAACAGAAGGCAGATGACGCCAAAAAGATTCTTGAAGGCTCAGTTGATGATTGCTTTGTAAACCTCAAGAAGCGCGCCGGATTCGCTTTGCCGCAGATTGACTCCTGCTATGAGTTTGATCAGGAAATGATTTACGGATGGCGTGACAACGCAAATCAACTTAAGGGAACGAACAACGGCCTGAGCCAGAAGACGGACACAGCCGGCGTGAAGTCCAACGAAGTCTGTATGGTTTCTTTTGCGCGCGACGAAATGAAAGAAATTGAGTCGATGATCGACCAAGCTCTCGACCGTGCGCAAGTCATGGCCTGCTTGGGCAAAAAGGCCAACAAGAACCCTCCAAGCGCAGTGGGAGACAAAGTTGACCTTGCCGGAGAGATTCAAGCCAAAGTCGCGGCTGACGGCAAGGCTCCGACATTCAGCGAAGTGTACATCAAGCGTTTGGATGACAAGGAAAGTCGCCCTGTTTACGAAACCAAAATCGTTACAACCAAGGGCGCACAGACTGAGGATGTGACCATTTGGCACAGTCCTGCAAGTGCAACCGACAACAACACCTACAACGGCGTTATCATGATCAAGCGCACCGGCGGCCAGACGCAGGATCCGAACGGCAACGGAATGACGCAAACGCTGAGCATTAATTACGCGCGGTCAGATGAATCCGGAGTCAAGAAAATCAAGGCCTCCATGCGGCGTGCACGATTTGCATCGACCTACACGACGCTTTTCGATGCCGACGGTAACGTGAATCTGGCAGGTCTTGACCAAAATGCACAAAACACCACCGTGAACGGCATCGGACTGGTGGATTTTGACATGAACGATACTGACGGCACAGGTTCGATGAGTTATTGGCGCAACCCCGGCGGGAATTATAACGAATCTGCGCGCGGATTTGTCTTCAAAATCGAAAAAGACACGACAACCAGTCTGCTCAAGGGCTGCGCCATCAGCGGTGCTGTCAACGGCGTCAGTATTCGTAAGTCGCTGGGTGAACCAACGACAGCCAATGAGCTTAAACCCAACAGCTGGTATCATCCCTTCTTTTACAAAGGAGCAGGTGAGACTAACACTCCCGAGACTGGTTTTTCCCACGTCATCACACGTTCAAACGGTGGTCAATCAAGTCAGGGCAAATGGAACAAGCCTGATTTTGGCACCGATGCTGCCAAAGTGACGTTGGCCACAAATTACGTTGAAAACCAGACTGGCAACTACGTCAGCCGCCAGTGCTTCAAGCAGGATACAACTTCAGGAGCTTACATTCTTGATACGGCGCAGATCACAGGTAACGCAGGTTATGAACTGATTGAAACAACCTCGCCGAACTTCATCGCACCGCCGAATTTGAAAACAATTCGTGAACGCAAGATGAAGTAAAAGAGTTCGATTTTGATGCGAACCCCCGCAATTGCGGGGG
>RFOM01000045.1 GCA_009926615.1 Pseudomonadota bacterium | reverse complement strand
CCGCCACCGCCTCCGCCGCCGCCTTGATTTCCGTTGTTACCTTTGTTGCCGTTATTGCTATTGCTGTTGTTGTTATTCCCCTTACCGTCGTTTCCTTTACCGTTACCGTTGTTGTTGTTGTTTCCGGTGTTATTTTTGTTCTTACCGTCGTCTTTGCCGTCTTTATCGTTCTTGCCGTCCTTGTCGTGTTTGCCGTCTTTGCCGTCCTTGTCGTTCTTGCCGTCTTTGCCGTCCTTGTCGTGTTTGCCGTGTTTGCCGTCTTTGTCGTGTTTCCCGTCTTTGTCTTTTTTGCCGTCTTTGTCGTGTTTGCCGTGTTTGCCGTCTTTGTCGTGTTTCCCGTCTTTGTCTTTTTTGCCGTCTTTGTCGTGTTTGCCGTCTTTGTCTTTTTTGCCGTCTTTGTCGTCCTTGTCCTTCCCTTTATTCTTCCGATTCGATTCTTCTTTCTTTTTTCGCTCGCGCTCTATATTCAGAACCTCACGCGTCTGAGTCGTCTGAACCGTTGCTTCCTGTTTTCTGACAGCCTCTTTTTGTCTGACGTCCGTTGCGCGAACCCAGCCGCCCGTTGAACCGCTGCCTCCCCCGTCGCCCGATGAGTTCGGAGAAGGCGGCGTGACGCGTTCAAACAACGAATCACCCCAAACACCGCATTTGCCTGCAGCGCAATGATCCTGTGTCCACAATTCGCGTGTCACAACACCGTAAAGGCACTTGTACTCGGCAACACTCTTGAGCGGCAACAGCGTTCTGTCAGGCTGCACAACCAACACCGGCGAACCCGAATCACCCGGCCCCGTCGCTACACCTGTTGCTCGTCCCAATTTGAAATCCACACCCGCCGCACTGAGTATTTCAAGGCTGGACTTGGGAATGCCTTCTCCCAATCCTTTGAATTCAAATGAAGCCCAACTTGGAATCCACTCGGCCTTCTTTGTGCCGGACGAGACCAATCCTACGGCCTGCATGACACCCGTGGATGTCATACTGTCCGTGCAAAGCGGCAACATTAATTGTTCTGCATTGCGTCTGCTGATCACACCCTGCCTGAAACGTGCGATGTCACCTATTTGTCCCGAGGGGTATGCATATAAATCTTCTTGTCCGACTTTAAGATTAACCTCAGACAACTCGTAATTTGCTGAAGGTCTGACGCCCGGGCTTTTCTGACTGACAACCTTTTTGAGTTTGTCCGGACCGTTTTCGAACTTAAATCCTTTCGACGCTTCAAATTTCACATCGCGAAGCCGGCCGAGAGGATCTCTTGCTTCAAGACAATGAACTGCAGTGAAAAACGAAAACGTCACCATATCTTTTCCGTCATCTTCGTATGCCAAAAAGCCTCTGCAGTTTTGATGAATGGAATTCTCGTAGGTTCTGAAAGAATTCATGACTTTGTCGATTCCGATCTTCCTTCCGCCCAGCGAAGCGAAGTCATGTTTGCCTTCAGACGACTTGAGCTCAAGCGCGCCCTCTGCATCAACCGAAAATTCAGATGCCGACTCGTTCATTTGAGTCAGGGTTTCGTTGCTGCCGCAGGAAACAGCCCAAAAGACACTCAAGAGCAATTGAATTCGTGCCATTTTGACTCCTTCGCACACCCAGTTCGTTAACGGATATCCGGCGGGGAGACTTGAGCGACGATTGTATAAATTTATTCAACATTCCGAATACATGGTAAAATTAATTAAGTGCGGCCATTCTCCAAGATTACGTCCCAATCACCATTTTACAGGATTGGTTGTTGCGCCCCACCACGAGATATTATCCTTCCGCAAGGGCTGACTTGCTGCACCGCTGCGTGGATCAATCGAAAAATAGGCTCCGTCTTGCCGGAATCCGTAAAGAACACCCGCAGCATACGCAAGCCCGAGAACACCGGATGTCATGAGCGGACCTGCCAACGTCGTTGTCCCTCCTGTCACATCAATCACCATCAGCTGATCGCCGGATGCACTTGTCACCGACCAATACAATTTTTTGTCCGGAAGTCCGACAATATCGCCCGAAGAGTCGTATCCGGCGGTGGAAGGAATCGGCACGATTTGTCTTTGCTCGACGTTCACGATTGCTGCGCCCCGTCCTGCAATCACCAGACGCCCGTCACTGAGAACTGTAAGCGCATTGATGTTCGCAATTGAAACATCAATCAACTTGAAGATTTCTGCAGTCGACGGGTTGACAAGGTACAGCGCTGAAGGACTCACAGCGTAGATTTTTCCTGTGAGACTTATTGCAATATCCGTAATGAGCGGAGTGCTTTCGCCTCTCAGGTTGAACATTCCTATGCTTTGAATTTCAACTCCGCGGACACAGTACAATGTGCTTCGGGTATTGGCGTACATCGGGCATTCAGCCTGCGGGACAAGATTTTCCAGCTCTTTGCTTGCCGGAGTTTCCACCAGTGGAACTTCAGGATTTTTTGCAGGAACAGGCAGCGGAAAAGATGGGAAATTAAAGCTCGGGAGTGGATTTGGCAAAGACTGTCCGGCCGGTGCAGGCAACTGATTGCTTCCCTGATTCACGGGCGCTGATGAATTTTCGGATGACGCTGATTTTTTTGAAACATCACCCGAAGGATTCGCTTTTACAACCGCAGGTGCCGGCTTGGCCCTTGTACCTTCAATGAATGTGGACCCGTCAGTACAAGCTGACATTGCTGTGACAACTGCAGCGGCAAATAAAACTGTGCTCAGCCTCATCCCCCTGACCTCCGACACAGACGTATCGGAAGAGAAGAGCACGTTCATTAACCGAACGCACAAAGGTGAATTTTTTCAGGCAATTTGGGCACGCATTCGGCATAGACCATCTGCAGAAGATTCAAGATTTGGCATGAAGTCACTCCGTTCGGAAATTTCGG
Organism: Pseudomonadota bacterium; assembly: GCA_009926615.1. Classification (GTDB taxonomy): domain Bacteria; phylum Bdellovibrionota_B; class Oligoflexia; order Silvanigrellales; family Silvanigrellaceae; genus RFOM01. The sequence continues at coordinate 24,930 of RFOM01000045.1, read as the reverse complement.
CAAATTCGAGCTCATAAAGCGCCCAGACGAGCGCGTTCGGATGAAGATGCAGACCAATATCCTCCGCTGCCTTGAACATGCTCAAAAATCTCCTGACAATAACCTGCGGAGAACAGCGCACCGGTTCACGCCAGTGCGAAAGCAGACTCAGGACACTTTCCTTAAGAGGACTCATGTGGAGAGCCTGCAGTGCAGCATCGACAAGGCGAATCTGATCAAATGCCCATCCGAGGTAGAGCCTCGCAAGTTCCCCCCTGAAGGGCTCATGCCATCGTGTGCCTGCTGCATCTGGCACCCAACAAAGACTGCCGTCACGTTCCGAAATAAAAAAAGCGTCCGCGCGACTTCCCAAATCCAAAAGGACGTCGGTCGAATTAAGAATCTGTTCGAGAAAAATTTGCGTTAGGATAAGAAACGGGTTCGGACGATCCTGTCTTTGCATCATCAGGCAGGACAAGGGCGTCGAATTGGCCGGAGGCACGGCTGATATTCGGAGAAAAGGAAACAGACGCGCAAGTTCGTTTTTCTTTTTGGCCAAAACAGATTCGAAGTATTGCCGGTCGGCCGGAATCCTCGACAAAATTTTCAGCTGCCAGAACAATTCACGCACACGGAAAGCCGACGGGCATTCCCGAAGCGCACCGGCGATAAATTCAATTCCTGCGGGGCTCAGATTTGCATTTTGCAGCAGATGCTCCATGGTGATCGTCCCCCGTTGTCGGAGAGAAAATTAACACCGCTGCAAAATGAGTGAGAATCAGAGGTAGGGGAACGTTTCCTGAATGTAATGTTTGGCGTGGTTGATGGCCTGCATTGCCTCGGCCGCTCCGGTGCCGATTAGTTTCATTTTACCTGCATAGGTGGCGATGTCTCCGGCTGCATAAACTCCCGACATATTCGTCTGCCGGTTGTGGTCTACGACAATCGCATTGTTTTCTAGATCAATCCCCCAATCGCGCACGCCTTCGAGATTGAAAATCAGCCCGATCGCTACAATGACAATGTCGGCATTGTGAGTTGTGAGCGCCTTGGTGCGCGTGTCACGCAGCTGAACTCTTTCGACAGACTGTCCGCCTTCAATTGCGGCCAGTTCGGCGAAGGTTCTGATTTCGGCATTTGAAGAATAAAGTTTTTTGACAGTTTCTTCGTGCGCATTGAAACGATCGGACCTGTGAACAAGAACCATGTCTTTGCTCACTTCCATCACCGTAAGTGCAAGGTCGAGAGCACTGTCGCCGCCGCCGACAACCATGACCCTTTTGCCTCTGAAGTCTTCGAGATTGTGAACACCGAACAAAACCCCGCGGCCTTCGAACTCACGCAGCCCCGGAATATCGAGCCTGCGCGGAATATGCGCACCCATACCCAAACACAGAACAGCGGTCTTGCTGTGATAAACATGACCGTCGCGGGTTTCGACCCGAAGAATGTTGTTTCTGTTTTTTTGAATTTGAACGACTTCCTGATTCAGACTCACCGGAATGCTGTAGGGAGCAATTTGAGTCAGCAGATTTTCGAACAGAAGTTTTCCGCGAATAGCCGGAATACCCGGAATGTCGTAAACCCATTTTTCGGGGTAAATGGCTGTCAGCTGCCCGCCCAGCTCGTGTCTGCGGTCAATCAGCCGAGCTTTCATGTCGCGAAGACCGGCGTAGTAAGCACCGAAGAGCCCCACGGGGCCTCCTCCGACGATCAGCACGTCATAGCAATCCGGATTCACCAATTGAGTCATGAAGGACTCCACTCCGTTCAGAGACTAACGTTTACAATTCGAGTGTACTTCATCGGCGGCATCAGTATCAGACCCTGTCAGGCTCCCTGACGTATTTTGGGCTTGAAACCCGCCTCCTCGAGAACTTCAAGTAACTCGTATTGGTGTTCAAATCCACGGGTCTCCAGAGCCAATTCCACTTCAACGTCCCCGACGCTGACCTGAGCGTAGGTCCGGTCGTGAAAGACCTCCAGCACATTGGCATCAACACTTGCAATTTTCTCAAGCAAAACTTTAAGTTGGCCGGGGCGATCACCAATACGTGCCGTCAAACGGAGCATTCGTCCGGTGACCCCGAGGCCTCGGGTAATCACCCTCGATAGAAGTTGCGGGTCGATATTCCCGCCGCTCACCGTGAGCACCAGATGACGCCCCGTGAACAGGCGGCTGTTCTTTCGCGCAGCGGCAATTGCCGCAGACCCTGCAGCTTCGGCAACAACATGTTCACACTCAACCAGCCCCAACAGCGCTGCAGTTAATTCGTCGTCATTCACGAGCATCACCCGCTCGACCGTCCGACTCATCACTTCATAATTGACGTTGCCGATCAGCCGGACAGCAATTCCGTCGGCAATGGTCGATTTGCCGCCGTGTGTGACGGGGAGGCGCTGTTTCTCGTGCAAACTGCGCGCGGCTGAATCAAAAAACTCCTGCTGTGCACCATAGACTCGTCCTGCACCGGCAAGCTTAAAGACAAGCCCTGCTCCCGAAACCAAACCGCCGCCTCCGACGCAACCGACAAAATCGAGTTGCGAGACCGGAACCTGCGGGCACTCGGATGCGAACTGCGAAAGAATTTCTACAGCTAAAGTTCCCTGTCCGAGAACAACGTCAAAATCATTGTACGCATGCAGAAACTCGGCATTCTGCTCTGCTGAAAACTTCAGAGCCGCCTCAAATGCCTCTTCGAGGACATCGCCGGAGAGGTAAACTTTGGCCCCCAACCGCTCGGTTGCAGAACGCTTGACCAACGGAGTGCGGCGCGGAAGAAAAATATGGGCCTCACAGCCCATCAGCTTGGCAGCAAGTGCCACTCCCTGTGCATGATTGCCGGCAGACGCTGCGCAAACCTTAAATGGGCCTTTTGACGGATCATGCCGCGCAAGCCTGTTGGCAATTGCAACCAGTGCACCGCGGACTTTAAAAGAACCGTTGGGGTTCAAACACTCCAGTTTAAGCCAGACCGGCAGTCCGAGTTCTTCGCTCAGCCACTCCGAATAACGCAACGGACTTGGGCGCATGTATTTACGGACGATGGCAGTCGCTTCCTCGACCCTCTTCCTGATTGCCTCTGATTCACTCAAATCAGGCATGGCCGCTTCGCCCAAAACCCGTGCCAGCTCTGGCGTCATGGTTGACGTTCCTCCCGACTTGCTTTTCAATTTTCGCAAACCCTTACCGTGGCGAGAATATGAAATTAGCAGAGCTCTGTACAGCCTTTCCGGAAACAGCCGGAGTGCAAGACTTCAGGCACCCCGCGTCCGCCGTTCCCCACCTACTGCGCCTCAAACTGCGCACACAGCGCGGCTATCTTCAGGCGGCTCTGGACTCGCATCCGCAAAAATCTCCGAGCAGACTCGGACTGGGCCTGAGGCCCTACGAAGCCGGCGATTCGCTCAGGGCAGTCTCATTCAGACACCTGCAGCTGCAGGAACAGCTGCTCACACGGACGGATGTCTCTGCCGGCAGATTTCACGTCAGCATCATTATTCACACCTATGACAATATGAACTTTAAATCAGACCCCGAGGGTCCGAGCAAAAACCAGCTCGCATGGCTCACGGCCGCCCTGCTCCAGAATCTTCACGAACAGCAGGCGCAAAAAGTCGACATCCTTGCGATTGCAGACAAACGGCTGACCGAGAGCATCCAAAAACATGCAGCCCGTATCCGGCGCTCGCACTTTTGTTACCTTATTACCGATCTGTTTCATAACTCGGAATCCGCCGGAGCATCTGCCCGCGATGTGCTTTCTTTGCTTGAACTGTTGCACATTCGCAGGGGCCTCGTCGTTCTCGTCAGAGATCCTCTTGAGTCTCCTGAAAATCCGGAGCTGGCCACCGGCCGCATCCTGACTTTCGAATCTCCGGAAAAGTCCGCGCCGGCTTCGGAAGGCTCTCCCAAAACGTCCGATTTGCACTCCGGAAAAGAATATTTGGACAATTTGAAGTCTCAATACTCGGGCCTTCAGCAGGCAATCAGCCAAATCGGCTGGGGTTCACTGCTGACCACAGCCGAAGATGAACTTGATGATTTTGTCCGGCAACTTTCAATCAGACTTGCAGGACAGAGGATAAGTCAATGATCGAACTGATTATGCTTTCATCGCTGGTTTCGATCATTACGCTGGGAATTCTTTTTCTCCAGCGGATCAATCCCGAATCCCTCAGGATACCGAGTTATTTTCTCGGAGGAAAAAGCTCACGCCGGCTTCAGCAAATCAAAACCAAACCGCCTTTCTGGTGGGAGATTCTGGCGATTCTGCTTTTCACTCTCGGAACAGGCCTGATTTTCTTTTCACAGCCGCCCAAAATGCCCGAAGGTCAAACCCGCACAGGCGGTCTCGTATGGTTCGACCCGACGCTTTCGCATGTTGCAGCTTTGCGGAGTTCGCTTGCCGCCCGCGAATATGTCATTGAAGAATTGCGCCGGATGAGATGGTCGGAATATGTGTTCATTGAAACTCCCTACGGGCCTGACAGCGAAGGTTTCCCTGAGCCTTCGTTCGAATTTAAAAAAATTCCGTCCAACGGCCTTGAGGATTATCTGCGCAATGCGCTCATGAATCCGAGTGCACTTTCGCAGCCGCTTGACCCGCAGCGTCTTTTGCAACACCTGACAAAAAATCCTTCTGATCAGTCTGCCAATACGGCGCTCACAATCATTTCCGATGCGCAGGCAGAAACGCTTCGGCCGCTTTCTTCGCTGAGCAGCTGGTTTCAATCTGTCAATGTGATTCGCACGCCGTCCGGCGGCCCCAATACAAACCTTGCTTCGCGCACCGCTGCGGTTGTTCCCGAAGAGCTGGCGCTGATGTGGCAGACCGGCGGCAAGGATTCCCTCGCCGATGCTCTGCCGTCTACTCCCAAGCTCATCCGGCTCGATGACACTCTTTCCGCGGGAATTCCGAGACAGGCCAGACCCGCACTCAACCTTGAAGATTATGATCTTCAGGAACCCGAAAATGCGCAGCAAAAAAATCTCTCGTTGATTACAGGCGAAAACTTCGGACTCGGTGATGCATCGAAATCAAAGAAACCGGCCACACCCTTACTCACGACGTGCACCCTGTCAGTCGCCGGTCCAAGCGAACTGGACGGCTTGTCGGATCTGCGGGCGTTTGCCCAATATTTTAAATTTCCGGTCAGGCCCTTGGCATGCCGCGCGACCTCGAGTTCCTCAAGCTCGAACGGCTCGGACGCTGCCGATCCGTGGAAGTACCGGCGTTCTTCGGTCTGGGTTGTTCCTGTTGGAGACAGTGTCGCGGGAGATCTTTTTCAGCAGGGGCTTTTTTGGATTCCTGAAGGATTTTCCCCCGAATACGATGCTCTGGTTTATATCGCCGACACGCGGCTGTCGGGAGCCGAGGGAATTCTTGAATCGGTCAGCGTTCAGCTTGAGGCCAATCAGCCGAGCGTGCGTTTGCAATTGCTTTCCCTGCCGCCTGCAAATCTCACCTTTCCTTGGGACTTGAACAAACCTGCAACGTCCGTCCCGACCCGCCCTATCGCAGACAATTTATCCGGCCTGAAAACACCGCTCCTCAAAGCTGCCGACGGTACGCCCTTGGCCTATCAGCTTTCGGCAAATCCGCCGGTCGTTTATTTGCGGACGGGTGGCGCTGCTCCGAATGGAGAATTGGGCCGCTGGGGCAAGTGGGCCGGACTTTGGTCCAATGTCGCAGGCCAGCTCAGAAACCGCTCTCCGTCGATGACGATACTCCAGCTCAGAACCCCGCAGGAATGGACCCGATGGTTCGAAGATCAGCACAAAAAACGTCTCCCGAAACTGCGTTACTTTATGGACGGACAGAACCTGACGGCGCAGATCGTCAACAACACGAATTCTTTGCCTCCGTCGCCCGCGCTTTACCTGAGGGAACGTGACGATCACATGATTCTCGTTGAACCGCCGCTTTCGGAGCGCGTGTCGGAAATATTGAGCGCAGCCGAACTTGAACAGCTTTTTCCCAAGCGGATGAGTGCGGAAAAACGCGATACAACCAACGCGTCAAAGGCCGGCCCGCTGCAATGGCTCGGTGCATGTCTTGCGATTCCGGCTGCACTTGCACTGTGGTTTTTGCAAATGAGAAAGGCCGGAGCCGCAGCAACACTCGCTGCAGCCATGTTTCTCTGTATGACTCAGCCTTCGCGTGCCGAGGCGCAGTCAATGCGTGTCCCGTTGGATTCAAGAGTCTTGCGTGCTCCCGACACCCGCGGCGAACCGCAGACATTTCCGTTTCGGATCGGCTGGTGCGACGCAGTTGTTCCTGAGCCCGTAAAACAGCGTTACCGCAAACTGCAGACTCTGCTCGCCAGTCGCGGAACAATCAATCTTCCGAAAGAATTGACAGCCGGCGGATGCCGGCTCGGTGCATCGGAAATCTGGTGGACCTCTTCGCTTGAATCTTTGCAGTCTGCCCCCGTCACCCAGCACATCCGATCGGGCGGACTGGTCGTCGCGGAAGGAATCACATTGCGGCAGACTCCGGAATGGATGCTCTTGAGTTCTGACCCGAGCATCGGACTCATTTGGGAGTCACCGAAGAAACGAGGTTTGCTATACCGGAGCTTTTATTTGCTTTCGAGCTTTGACAGCTGCACTCCCGAGCGCACTCTGCTCCTGACACTTCGAAAAAAAGTAAATGCTCTGGCTCCGATGGCCATTGTTACACCGGTGCGTTTTCTTACCATTACCAGCGAAGGCACGGACTGTTTCGTCGGTGACGATGACTACCGGAGCCGCTCTTTTGTAAACCTGATGTACAGTCTGCTGACGACCGACTACAAAGAAGATCAGATGCAGCTGCCGGAGATTCTCAACCGCGTCCGCAATTTGGGGCTTGAACCATGAGTTTTAAAATCTTCGGAACCTTTCTGCGACCTGCAATTCTTATCTTACTTTTGCTGCCGTTGCTGAAACCGTTCATCGAAAAAAACATCGACCGTGAGCCGCCCAAATCCATTACGGTTTGGGTTGATGCCGGATTGTCATGGACTGAAATCGATGAAAATTCGGCCGCCCTCGGAATCCGCTCCAAACTTTCGATCGACAGTGCAGTCAAACTCAATTTCCGTAAATTCGGAACAATCAGTCAGACCCCCGTTCAGGATTACGAGGAGCTGCTGACACAGCTGGCAGCCACCGAAGGCAAACAGATCGTTATAAGCAACGCAACACTCTGGGGGCCTGCAGCACGAAATTATCTCCGCCGCATGAGTGCGCTTGCGCGATCGGCAGCGGGTAAAATTCTGCTGATGAATCCGAATGAATTTGAAATCAGAAGCCGCCGTCAGGCACCCGATAGATTTCTGGCACTCTCGGAATTGAGCGCACCACAGCTGAACTTTCTGGGCGAAGCATCCCAGCTGTCCCTCGATATTACCGGTAAACTCAAACCGAACGAGCGCCTTCAGGTTGAAGTGATTGTCCGCAGCGGGGAATCTCTCCTGACCGGCAAGCCGGTCACCGTCACAGCCGACGCCGCAGGACTCGTCAATGCAATCGAAAATATTCCGGTTCATTTTACCCGCGCGCAGCAACAACTGCTGACGGCCCAGCTTTCCACGGACATCAGTCCGGTGCCGTTAAACATCGCGTCGACACCGGTCACCGTCGTGCATTCAAAAACAACCGTGCTTCACGTCGGTGTCGGTCCCGACTGGAGTCTGCGCAGCATGCGGACGAAACTGAAATTCTGGCCGAATCTCGACCTGCTGAGTTACTACATTCTCAGAGAAATTACCGATGACTTTACAATTCCCAGCAGTCAACTTTCGCTCATCGAGTTCCCGTCCGAAAAGCTTTTCGGCGAGCAGCTGCCGAATTTTCACGGTGTATTGGCCCAGAATTTTTTGTTCGACAGTTATTTAAACCAGCGTGATACCCAAAATCTTTATGATTACGTCAACACCAACGGCGGTCGACTGGTTTTGCAGGCCGGCCCTCTCACCATGGCGGGACGTGACTCCAAGATTAGCGAACTCTTTCCCTGCGAAAATCTCCCGCGCTTTGAAAACGACAAACCGCGGCGCTGGAAAGTCGGTAAAAACCGTTTCCTCTCCGAAGCCCAGTTTGAAGCAGCAGTTTCGCAAATCGTAACCAACCAGACAGCCGTCGGATGCAAACCCAAGCAGGGCGCGCTTGTGCTGGCAGAAACAAATGAAAATGAACCCTCGCCCGTCATTCTCGCTTATCCGGTCGGCAAAGGACTTGTTGTCGCAATACTTGCCGGCGACTGGCACACGGCAGGAACCCAGACACCGGCCGACACCCAGACCCAAAAAGCCCAAAGAGTCTATGCCATCGACGCCAGTGAGCACTTGTTTCAATGGATGGTCGAATTTTTGCAGCGCAGACAGGACAGCGGCCTGCGTCCCCCGCAATTTGCCGGACCAAGGCTCTACCGCGATGACCCTGTTCATCTGGTCAGGTCGCGCGGAGGAATGCCCGAAAACAGCATGCTGCTCGGATCCGGACAGGGATTCGACGGAGTTGCCGGCAGACCCGCCTACATGCTCAATCTGGGACTCGAAGCCGTCCTGTGGGAACGGCTCATGACCCGCACCGACTCCTCGGACCAAACGTCGTTTTTCAATGCCGGACCGGCGGTCAGGTCTGAGCTCGCACGTCCGCCTCGCTACGAATCCGTCGGACTCAACTGGCAGACATCAGCTGCCGAGCGCCTGCCCCGCCTTCAGCAGGGACAAAAAAACCTCGTCTGGCCCATTTTTGAGGGAACCTCCAGAGAACGTGAAAATTATTCAAATCCTGCGCTTTACCCCGCAGAACTCACAACAATCACGCCGGAATTCAGTAAAAGTCTAAACCAGTCGCAGGAACTCAAAGAAGTCAGGCTTCTGCCCATCCTCAAAGCCTACCCGTGGCTGATGGCTTTGATTTTGGTGCTTTTGGCTGTTGAGCAGCTCATCGGCCGGCTTGCCGCCGGACAGTCGCCGCGGGCTGTCATGGCGGGCAATAAAAACCCACCAAAAACATAACATCCCTGCCTTCAGTTTCGTCCCCTTTAGGCCGAATCTCCCTCAGATTGGAATGAGACAGGGGAGTCGGCCATGGCAATGTTCAACAAACCATCAATGAGCCTGAGCGAACACGACCAAGGAAGCGGTGACAGCTCCCAGCAGGCCAAGCGTGCAAAGCGAATTGAAAGCCACGCCCTTGTCGATGTCCGCCTGAGCCAGTGGAATCCCCTTGCAACATCGAGCGCAATTCTCCTCGACTTGTCTTGGCAGGGCTTCAAAATTGAGTTCATCAATCCGGTCAAACTCAAACCGGGGACACGGGTGAGCATGACTGTGCCGCTTTCGTCGTTCGGGATACTTGCACCCGCCAAACTCAAACTGAAAATTCAGGTCAAATGGTATGACTCGCGGATGCTGCGTGCCGGCGGTATTTTTGAACCTGAAAATCACGAACAGGACTATCTTATTCAAAAAATTATCGACGTCCTGACGCTGCGCGGCGCCCCTGAAGACGGCAGCCAGCCCGAGAAGCACCCGCGCGCTTCCTGAACTGGACGCAAGCCTGCCTTTCCGGTAGAGCAGACACGAATAAGTGTGCTTTCCGGAGGACATCCGCGTGTCACAAACCACCCCTCTCCTGCCGCCGGCAGGGACCTGTTTCGTTGATGCCGTCAACAGTCAGTTTCACAGGAACATAACCTCGGTCCTGCGTGCACCGCTGCTTGGCGCCACCCAGTGGCGGGTGTCGAAAAAAACGTCCGATAAAATGATGGATCGCCGCGGCTGGGTTCAATCGGTGTGCATGACAGCTACGACTCCCGAACAAATTGCCGCCCTGCCGGAATCCTGCGAACGCATTTATATTCCGGGAGAGTTTTGCAGACAGGGAGATGTGCTGAGCGCAGCTGCGGCTGCAGGCAAAGTGATTCTTCTTGAACGCGGTGCTTTTCTTGCTCCGAGCGATCTCACACGTGCAGTTGAAAAACTCGGAGAAGCCAAGTCGCGCCTTATTCTGGTCGAGGCAGGCTCGGCCTTCGGGTATTCGGATCGCGTCCTCGACCCGAGAGCTCTGGAAGTGATGCTCAGTCTGGGTTGTCCTCTTGCACTGAATCTCGATGCGCTGGTTCAGCCGGCAGGAACGCCGTACGAACATCGGCCTGCGTGGATGAACACAGCTCATTTTGATATTGCATTTATTCGCACTGCGAGCGCTTTTCACGTCCATTATTTAATACTCCCTGCGGACCGTGAACTCGCTCCCGAAGCACTGGACTTGTGGTCATCTGCCGTGAGGAAATTGTCATGAGCTTCAATCACAAATGGAACGGTGCAATTCACCCTAACGTGACCCTTTCTTCGACAAACCTGACAGTCATTGCCGGACCCTGCATGTTCGAAAGCAGGGAGCTTGGATTCGGCGTTGCTGAAAAAATGAAAACTCTGTGCGCCGAACTCGGCTTCGGATATGTTTTTAAAAGCAGTTACGACAAAGCCAACCGGACGAGCGGCAACACAGCCCGCGGACCCGGACTTGAAAAGGGACTTCAGTGGCTGCAGGAACTGCGCGCGCACTACGGGGTACCGGTGCTCACCGATGTTCATACTCCGGTTCAGGCCAAAGAGGCTGGACAGGTCGTCGATGTCGTTCAGGTACCTGCCTTTTTGTGCGACCAGCGTGACCTTCTCGCGGCCTGCGCCGAAACCGGCAAAACCGTACAAATTAAAAAAGGACAGCATTCCCCGCCGGAGCAGGTGATTGCATGTGCCGACTACGTATCTGCGTGCGGTAATCCGAAAGTTTTGCTGTGCGAACGCGGCTCTTCGTTCGGCTACAACAACCTTGTCGTCGATTTCAGGAACGTCATGCTGATGCAGCGATCGGGATACGCAACCGTGTTTGACGGCACCCATGCGGCACAGTTGCCGGGGGCAGGTTCCGGTCAGTCTTCAGGCCTGAGAGACATGGTTCCCGGCCTTTGTGCGGCAGCGGCTGCAGTGGGTATCCATGCCCTGTTTCTGGAAGTTCACCCGAACCCCGAAAAAGCACTCTCGGATGCGTCAACCCAAGTCAACTTTGAAACTGCAGAACAAATCCTGCGGCGCGTACGGCAATTGCAGGCGGGTTAATCCTGTCCGCAATTTGCCGGCGGGCCTTCAATTCTGCCCTCAATCAGACTCGATTCATTTCCGCTCTCATTGCGTTCAAACAATATATCCGAACAGCAATTCACCACCGGCACTTTTCCCAGCCAAGGCCAGCGTGCGTTGGGCGCGACGTTATGATCAAAACACAGGAGTTTGCGGGCGCTGACGTACGTTATTCCCGCCACCGGATCGACAAGAGCATCCGGCGACAGATTCAAAACCGCTGTTCTGCCCTGAGCCGACTGCAGAAAAACTTGTCTGTCCGGATCACCCTGACACAGGGTCACGGGATCTCTGTTGAGAGAAATTCGGGTCTGGTTGAAAAACTTGAACTCATAACACTGCGCCGACGAAGTCTGCTGAGACTCAGGCGAGCGAATCAGTTTTTTCTGCGTTTCGGCCGGCCTGCGCGCACTTGCCGGAACGGGCACATCGGGCAGCGCCTGAGCGGCTGCATCTGCGTCGGCATCCAATTTGGCCAGAGCTTCCTTCTCGGAATCGCTCAATCCTTCTGATTTTGAAACGCACCCCTGTACGAGGGCCAGAATGACCAGCGTATAAAGCGTTTTCAAATCAATGCGCGTAGTGGCCATAACGGCTCAACACCCCTAAATGACTGAAGCTGATGCTACTATCTTAACAGGAGCAGGCAGCGGGGCAAGTCTTCATAATTTTTCCTTGAAGCGGTCTGAAAAAGCGGGTAGCCCCTGCGGGTAACGGTTCAGATGACTAAACCTTGTCCGCGGAGTCCGGCGTGAAAAAAATATTTTCTGCGTTTTTGATGTTTCTCTTTCTTCAAACCCAAACCTTTGCTTTTGCAAGTCAGCCGGCTTTGGAGACGTCGTTTTCAAAAATGGCATCAGAAATCACACAAGGCAAAATGTCCGGCAACGAAATCATCGATAACGCTCAACGTATTGTCAGCGAAGCAAAGAGCGCCGGAGTGACAGAAAAAGAATTTCTGTCGGCCATGTCAAAAAAGATGGCACTCAACATGAGCGATGAAGACGTAGAAAAAACCATCGCGGATTTGCGCGCGCATCCCTCGACATCCAAAATTCAGGATATCGCGTCGGCCCTTGAAAAGACCAACAAAGAAGACAAATTCCTCATGGTCCTGCTGACCTTTGCTTTGCTCAGCGCTCTTTGGATTGGAATTTTCTTCATTCTCGCCGACCCGCACTGGCCGGACTACCGCTGAGCCGCCCATGAGCTTGCGTCCAGTTCTGCTGCCGGCGCTGCTGGCAATCACGACGTCATGCGGGAGTCCGATGCTCTCGGATACGCGGGCCGTTTACGGTTCCGACAGCAGAACCGGCATCGCCCGCGCGCCGCAGAATCTTGCGCCCTATGCATCGGCGGTCGCACTCGTCAGCCGCCGCTACCAAATAAAAAACACGACCAACGGCACAACATTTTTCAAAGCTGTAAAGCAGCGTGAAGCACTACAGATGTGTGCCGATGAACCCTTCGGCGAGGAATTCATGCTCGGCGACTGCACGGGGTTTGCCGTTGGGGCCGACAGGCTTGTCACCGCAAGACACTGCATTCCGGATCAAAAATCATGCGACGGACGCATATTCATATTTGGTCACACTGCGTCCGAAAATCATTCATTTTCCGAAAAACAGGTCTACAGCTGCAGCAAAATTATTACCGCGACTGAAAAGGATGCAGGAGACTTGGTTGTCGTCGGCCTCGATCGGCCCGTTGAGTCCTCTGCAGGAATTAAATTCCTGCGTCCGGCTGCTCAACTCCGGCAGAACCCGATGAGCCTTCCTCAACTGTATGTGTTGGGTCACCCGTTTGGAGGTTCGCTGACGGCAGCCCCGCTGGAATCAAATTTAACTCACGAAGACAAGCACTATTTGCGGGGAAATGCCGACGTTTCGCAGGGCAATTCAGGTTCACCGCTCTTTGATCCGGAAACCGGACTGCTGTACGGAGTTCTCACCGGCGGCGGTCGCGATCTGGAATGGGACGATGAGCGCAGCTGCAACAAAACTCACATTTGCCGGACCAACGATTGCAAAGGTGAGCAATTCAGCGCGGCAACCAACCTTTCCTCAGACCTGCCCGACTAACATTTTCCGGCTTCATCATCGGATGCAGACAACTCTACCGAAAGATGAACCCTGCGTCCCAAGGAATCAAAGTATTTTTTGAAATCTGCCCGTGCAGAATCATCCGCCGGAACGACCGACAACATTCCGACCAGTTTGTCGCGTCCCTGACTCCACAAATGCAAATCGCGAACGCGGTGGCCGTCATTTTCAATGCGCTGCCGCAGCTGCGACAAAGAAATCCCCTCGGGGTGTGCATCAACCAGTTCCAGCGCGGTTTTTCGGACAAGACTCCACGCCCACCGGAAAATCACTATTGCACCGATGATCCCCATCAGCGGATCGAGCCAATATGCGGAAGTTATGAACCTGCCGGCAACAAGGGCAAAGATGGCAAGCACCGAGGTCAGCGCATCGGCAAGTACATGTGCAAGCGCACTTTGGTAGTTGTGATCTTCCGAATGACGATGACTGTGGTGCTCACGCCCGTGATGGTGATGCTCTTGGCCGTGATGGTGCTCATGACCGTGATGGTGGTGCTCATGCCCGTGATGGTGGTGCTCTTGGCCGTGATGGTGCTCATGACCATGGCCGTGGCCGTGGCCGTGATGGTGCTCATGCCCATGGCCATGACCATGGCCGTGGTCGTGGCCGTGGCTGTGACTGTGCCCCCAACCCAACAGAAAGGCACTCGCCAAATTTACAACTAAGCCCGTAACTGCAACAGCAATCGCTTCCGAAAATCGAATTTCAACCGGATTGAACAACCTGACAAAACTTTCGATGACCATCCAGACGGCCACGCCCACCAAGAGAACTGCGCTGGTGTATCCGCCCAAGGAAAGCACTTTTCCGGTTCCAAAATTCATTCGTCCGCTGACATTTGCCGAAAAGGTCAGCCGGTACGCCATAAATGCTATGGCATGCGCACCGACGTGCGAAGCCATATGGTAACCGTCGGCCTCCAAAGCCATGGAACCGGTCAGGCGACCGGCAATCACTTCTGCCAGCATCGTCGCAAATGAAAGAATAATTACGGCAAGCACACGCCGCTGCTTGCTCTCGGTTTCAGACCGCTCATCCGAGAACATTTTGCCCCTGTTGCAGAACGGAATTTCATCGGCTTGACTTTCAGACTGCAAAGAAGATTTTTCACTGTTTTTCATGCCGGCATCATTTCCTTGATTATTGCAACAGTTGAACAATATACGGCAACTGCTTACGATATGGAAGACAACACAGCAGTCCGGACGGTACCGTGAAACACTTCGCAGCTGAACTCATCAAATCCAGAGCCATACTTATCCCAGTTGTGCTCATCAGCGCGACGATGCTTTTTAGAAATACCGATGCTGCAAAAGAAGTCCGTGAAAGACTGGTTGCACCGGCAGAGTTCGGCCTCCGCCGGCAGGCGGGAAGAACTCCCGAACTGTCGGATAAGCTAAAAGTCATTGTCTACGGAGACAGAGCCAAAAGCCAATATGGAGTTCAGGAATTAATTCCTTTGCCGATGTGGGCTTCCATGATTGAATCAGTCGCATCGCGCAAACCTGCAGCCATAATTTTTGATAAATTTTTCAGTCTCAACACGGGCCCCGCGTCGGATGCGGAAAACTTCAACCGCAGGCTGGCTGCACTAAAGACACCGGTCATTGCAGCCGCTGCTTTCGGAGGCCCCGAAGTTGCGAATAACGTCTTTCCGCCGCGGCAATTTGCCGAATGGACAGTTGACACTGATTTGCAAATCAGGCGCGGAAAATCTGAATATCTTTTGGGTCCCCATCCGTCAATCCGCGAGTCCTTCCACAAAATCGGAAGTATTGAAGTCATCCACACAAGCACAATTCAACCGCTCTGGTATGAAGAGACATCCGGCAGAATTCTGCCTCACTTAAGCTTTTCCTTTGCAAAAAAGAGCGAATTCGCGGACAACATAATCCGGATCGATGATGCAGTCCTCTTTACCGATCGGTTCGGAAGACTGCCTGTAAATTTTTTTTACAGGGAAGCCGCACTTAAAAACACATTGCCGGCCAGCCCTTTTTTCAAGGGCGATCCTCTGTCCCCGACAATTTCCAAAATAAACAAAGACGACATCGTGCTGATCCTCCCTTCGATGTACACCGGCAGCACCGACTTCAAAGACACTCCGGTGGGCCGGCTGGAAGGCGGATTTTATCATATGAGTTTGATCAACTCTGTACTGGTCAACTCCGCGATCAGGCCGGTTTTGGAGCGCGGAGGCAGTTTTTTAACATGCCTGCTGTTCTTGGCTTTCGTGAGTTCAGCTCTTGCCACGCGTGCAAAAATCCGAACAGGACTTGCGGGAATTATCGGCTGCACAGTCAGCCTCGTGATCACCGGCTTCGCTTTTTTTATATTCGGCTCAATTCAATTTGACTGGCATGTCCTGAGTTCGTTTACACTCCTCAACGGCGGAACTCTTCTTGCATTGCGCATCATCAAAGAAGACAGACAAATTCAGCAAATTGAAAGCACACTGCAGGGCATGGTCCCCGAGGCGGTTTTGAAATCAGTAATGAACCAGCCCGAACTCGTGCGGCAAAGGCCGAACGAATTGAACCTGACGGTAATGTTCATTGACATCGAAGGATTTTCGAAGCGAACAAAATCAATGATGCCTTCTGATGTGTTTCGAATTCTTCACGCTCAAATCGACCGCATTTCTTCCATCATCCATTCCAACGGCGGTGTCGTTGACCGGATTCTCGGAGACGGAGTGATGGCCTATTTCGGTTATAATTTCGATCACGCAAGTATCGCCGGTGAGCAGGACCACGCCTATCGGGCACTTCGCTGTGCCGCAGAAATTCAACGGGATTGCGTTCAACTTCTCAACTCAACAACAAACCACCAGAGCGGCTCGGGAACATTCATCCCGCTGCGCATCGGACTCAATACCGGTGACCTGTTCTTCGGCAACCTCGGATCAGGCAAACGAATTGACCTGACCGTCGTCGGTCATACGGTGAATATGGCCAAGCGTCTCGAAGATGCCTGCGAAACTTTCAAGGTCCTGTTCAGCACGTCAACCTATGAACATATGAAACAGGCGGGCAGGCTTGGCCAGCTGAAGGATGTAACACTGCATCAGCGAAACATGACCGTTAAACATGAAGACCAGCTTGTTACGGCATGGGAGTGCGATCCGTTTGCCGGACATCCTGAAGATTATGCAAAAGCCCTTAAGCTGCTCCGGCAAATCGACAACGTACCTGATACAGATTTCACTTCACTAAAGCATCCTTGCGAAATACTCATCAACGGACGCACTTCCGGAATCCTTCAGGCTTTTTCCGGCACGACGGCACTCATGTCTTCGCCCTCATATTTTTGCAGAAAAGTTTTTCTCAACATTGAAATCCGATTGAAATCCGAAACTGCAGGTGAAGTTCTGCAGACTGAAAATCTTAAAATAATATCCATGCAGGTCCAGACCGGTTCAGTTGCAGAAGACGGCGCATACATTCACACACTCAAGATCCAGCATTTCAGCAAAGACCGAATTCAAAGACTGACTGAAATTATAAACTCCGTGTGATTGCCCGCAGCGACTCTTTTTTTCAGTCGAGCGATGTTCTGTTCGCCTTGAATTTTCCGGTCGAATAAATCAATTCGGAGACCTGCTTGGCATTATATTTTCCGGTCAATTCATCGCCGACCGTTTCGACGCGGAGTGTTTTTGCGTAGCGGCTGTAGACCCTGTGAATCTCGCTTGTTTTTTCAACCAGAACCTTTTGAAGACCGGCCTTCTCACTGTCCAGAAAAAACTGGGCATAGGTCGGATCGAGTATAATTTCCTCAGGAGTATTGGGATTGAACGCGATGAAAAAATGCGTCGGACTTCTTTGAACCTGCTGACCGTCGACGTCCAGATAGCCTACACCGCTCGTCTGCTGCATGACTCCTTTGAG
This sequence comes from Pseudomonadota bacterium, assembly GCA_009926615.1. Classification (GTDB taxonomy): domain Bacteria; phylum Bdellovibrionota_B; class Oligoflexia; order Silvanigrellales; family Silvanigrellaceae; genus RFOM01. Next base: position 7,814 of record RFOM01000045.1, on the reverse strand, counting down.
TCCCGAAGCTTTCAGATGAGGGAACCACAGCCCCGAAACATCAAGGCAAAAACCCTCAAACGAATACAACTTTTGCGGTCCGTCATTTTTAATGCTCAAAGTTTTAGCCACAAACCGGCGAACCGACTCAACCGTCAACGCTGGTTTTTCGGAATCCGCAGAAGCCGCAGACGAATCACCGCCCGACTTGTTGACTCCGGTACATGCATTCAAAAACATTGAAGAAGTGGCAATCAGCAGCAAGATTCTCATTGCTTACCCCCATCGCTATTTCGGCAAAGCCCGAATAAACTTTAGGAATTAAGCTTAGATTTGAAGAATCAGCGGCCACGCTGCCGCAAATGGGCCGCCCTGAGGGTATTGAGAAGCAACATGGCAATGGTCATCGGCCCGACTCCGCCGGGAACCGGAGTCAGAGCACCGGCAACACCAGTAACATCAGGGTGCACATCACCGCACAACTTGCCGTCGGGGGTCCGGTGAATTCCTACATCAACAACCACAGCACCGGACTTTACGAAATCACGGTTGACCAACTCAGGTTTGCCGGCAGCAACGACAAGAACATCGGCTTCACGGCAAACTTTTTTCAGGTCCGGAGTTTTTGAATGGGCAATCGTCACGGTTGCGTCTTCATGCAGAAGCAGTCCGGACATCGGCTTGCCGACAATCGCACTGCGTCCGACAACCACGGCATGTTTGCCGTGCAACGTAACCCCGTACAGACCGAGCAAGACAACAACGCCCGCCGGAGTACACGGCAAAAGAGCACGGGACAGACGACCCTGATGCAGGAGTCCGACGTTGTGGTTCGCAAAACCGTCGACGTCTTTATCCGGACGGATGCTCTCGATAATCTTTGTCTGGGAAATGCCGTGAGGCAGCGGAAGCTGCACAAGAATTCCGTGCACCGACGGATCATCATTCAACTGACAAATCAGTTCAACGAGTGCCGATTCACTGACCATTCCGGCGGGAACCTCGATCAATGAAGAACTCATCCCCGCTTCTTTGAACGCTTTTATTTTGTGATTGACGTAGATCCTGCTTGCCGGATCGTCCGAAGCGAGAATTACCGCAAGATGAGCGGGCCCCCAGCTTTTGACCTTTTCTGCACAAAGTTGCCGGACCCACTGCGCCGCAATTCGGCCGTCGAGACTCAGACAGCCTGAAGCAGTTTTTTGATCCGGCTCATGCGATGGTTTTGCTGACAGAATTCCAGTTGGAATTTCAAAACCGTCCTGACGCATGGAATCAAACAAACGCATATCATCCCTCCGGAAGACTCTGGCAAAAGCCAAATCTGCAGTCTCAGGAGCGCTTAACGCAAGGGTGGGAAATGCGCAAATCTTCAGGGCCAGAGGGAACAGGAGGCAACTGCCCCGCCCGATGACGGCCACGCATAAACGCTGGGCTTGCCGACGATGATGTTTTTTTCGGACTCAAAAAATTCAACAAGTTCTGAATGAAGATCCGACAGCCACGGCTTGGGCATCGGCAGGTCGGTTGTCGAGAAAAACGAATGGGTCGCAGACTCGTTCATCACACACGCTGAATTTTTGGCCGGTCCAAGCTGCGTGTGATTCTCGATGAGTTCGAGTGTGACGTGCGGATGGGCAACAGGGTCGTTTTCAACAACAATGGTCTGAATCTGCGTCCGAATCCTTTTCATTTGGGACTTCACAAAATAACCGAACCGCGCCACTGCAATCAGATTGTCCAAGCGGGTCCTGCAGTAGCCCGCACGTCCCATTTTTTTGCGCTCGATTTCTTCGCAAATCTCCAAATCGGACAACGCTACGGGAAGCCCCAATCCCTCCCTGAGATTAAGAACGTCGGCAGTGCGCCCCAAAAGACGCCCTATGCGGCCGAGCATGCGCGCGGAGACTTCAAAAAAAGGACTGAAAAGCACAGACCTTGCATAAAGAGCGGGTTCAAGTTGCATTGCTCTTGCAGCAATTGTCCCTCCAAGACAAAGTCCTCCGATATGCACTTTACTGCCGGAAACCTTTTTTGCGAGCCCGTTGAGCCATCTTGCAAACGAATCATAAACAAACCAGTTGGTCGCACGCGGCAGCGCATACTGAGCATCCAGTTCGTCAGCCGCAAGACCCCCATGGCCGGGAAGCAAAGGCAACAGAACATGAAAGCCGCGCGCGGCAAATTCGCCAGCCATGGTCCGGTACTGCTTCGGACAGGATGTAAACCCGTGCAGCAAAATAATCACACCCTTGAACTCCGCAGCCGGTGAAGGCTTGAATTGAGCGGGTTCACAACCTTGCTGAAGAGTTCTGCCATTGACGGAGCTGAAAACGTACTCGTCCCAAATGCGTTGAGCTTCACCCGAAAAGGAATTTACAAACTGCGGGTCTGAGTTGCGCCCCGATGCGGGTTCCGATGTTGCTTCCTGAGCAAAAATCGTTTTTGAAAACATCGTGACGAATAAACAAACCACAACTGTCATCAGCCGGTTCTTCAGCATTGTCCCGTCGCTCTCCGTCATGCCCGAATATAAGAATAATTTAACGTATGTCTGATTGAATTCTTGCGATTAGTCAACGACTATCGGGAACTTACGTAATTCATATGAAATTTCAATAATTCAGGGCCGTTGGCCGGCTATGCAGGCGAGCAGAACTGGCGTACTGTGCGGCACGGAATGTCCGCGTGAATTCCTGATTCATCATTCGCCCCGTTTTGAGGTCGTGCTATATGGTCTTATCAGCTGTTTCTAAACACGTTGCACTCACACTTACATTGGGTCTCGCGTTCATCGCCGGTTGCAGACCGGAGCAGCCCTCAAAATTTCTGAATGTATCATCCACACAACAGGAATTCTTCTCACACGCGACCGAGGCAACACCCGCAGTGATCCTCCCGCCCGTCCGAAGCGGGGCCGACAGGTTGCTGATCATTTTTCCGGGAATGCACAAGTCCCCTGAAAACTACCTCAGTCTGGCAAAAGAAATTCAAAACCAGTCGCCGTTCCGTCTTTGGGTGGGAATTCTCAAATTCACCGCAAACCTTGTAAATCCTCCTCAGGCACAATCCGCAGTGGATTACGTTTTTCAACAGGTTTCAGCGTCAGGCTTCAGCTACGCCTCACCCTCGAATACGATGGTAGCCGGACACTCGCTGGGCGGAATTGTCGCGCAATACTTCGTGAATAAAAAAGCATTCGCAGGCCTCATTCTTCTGTCATCTTATCTTGTCCGTTCCGAGGGCGGCAGCTCGCTTCCGCAAGCCGATTTGCCTGTTCTGACACTCAGCGGCGAGCTCGACGGACAAACACGAATGACACGCGTAGCGGTTGATGCAAAAAGCATGATTTCAGCCTCGGGCACACAGTCGGCGATGGTGAAGAAACCTGTGATCCTGCTCTCCGGAGTCAATCACGCCCAGTTTTCGGACGGACAGATGGCCCGCTCCGATCTCAAACCCGAAGTGGAATACAGTCAGGCACAGAAAAAAATCGCCGAAGTTGTCTCCGACTTTTCATTGGCCAACGATGCTGCTTTTGACTTGCAGGAAGAAGCTGCCGCGGCTTCGAAACGAATCGTTGATGCAGTTGGCCAAACCCGCGACCTGATGGCCCCTTACTGGAGCGCACAGACAATGGACGACAACTGGTGCCCCGAAACCCAAAAGGCACTGATCCCGCTGACGCTTGACCCGCTCAAGCTTTCAATTGAACACAAAACCCATTCCGGCACCGTGGCCTTTGCAGCAAGCAAACCACAGGCTGAATACACCGCCGAAGGAACGCTGAACGCAACTGTTCACTCTTCGGTGAGCTATCATCCCAATGTGATTGATCGGTCGACTGTTCCTGAAGCTGCACAAAATCTTGCCTGCAAAACCAAGAACAGCGAAGCGCTTGCGCTGCGCACCGGTTTGCCGGCTGCTCCGCGACTGACCTGCCGCGATCATAATGTTCGGGTTTATTCATGGGCGTTGCAGCAGGTCAGCGTGACGGCGCGCGAAAGATTTCTGAGCCGCGGGCGTCAGCTGCGTTTTGCCCCCGATGAGAACTTGGCATCCGGACTCCAATGGGTCCCTGCGCGGCTGGCCTTCGAGGATGATCCCGATGAGCGATTCTCCACTGTGACCTCCAAAGCCCTGTACACCGGCAACGAGGCCCCTTTCGGACTTGCCGGCATGCATTATTGTAAACTTCTCTCACCGACTCGCACCATGGAATGGATTTTGGTTGACGGACTTCGTGACTGAATTATTCAGTGCTGCGCTTTATTTGTAGAAAACAAGAGTCGTGATAAGCTCCCCGTTAAACTCCGGACCAGTTTAACGGGCTTAATTATGCTTCAAAGAATTATTCCGCTGATTGCATTTTTGTTACTTGTTTCTCAAAGGGCCGAAGCCGGCTGCGGGGATATCGGTTTTCTGATTCTGCGCAGCTCCGCAGTCAAAGTATCCGTGTACAAACCGTTTATCGACGAAGACTGTGTCAGGAACGGCACATTTGTCTTCGGAAACATCGATTACAACCCGCTGACGGCAAACCAGATCCGTGACTTTGAATTGCTTCAGTCGGTTGCTGAAGAACTTGCCCTGCAGTCTGCAAGGGGAATCGTAATTTTCGCTTATAGTGAAACAGGCAAATTCGCTGCAAAACTTGCGTCACAGAATCCGCATATCAAAGCGCTTTTTTTAATGGATCCGGTCGACGGAACTCCGCCGTTCTCATCACCGAAACGTTTCCCTGTTTTCCTCGACGCAAACTTTCCGGTTCTTAATATTCCCGCGACAATTCTTGAAAGTGAGCTGGGGCCGAAGTTCAAAAGACTGGGGCATTCATGTGTTCCCGAAAACATGGGTCCTTCGCGATTTTACAAACACATTGAGCCATCCAAGCTGACCCGCGTGTTCATGAAAGATCTCGGTCATGCCGACTTTCTTTTCCGCTCCGGACCAAACATTGTCGAACTGATGTGCGGCTCAGGCCCGCTCACAAACTCAGCGGCGTTCGAAAAAGTACTGAATCAGTGGAAGTCTTTTCTCGAACGGATGAGTCGGGAACTGTAGTTATTTTACAGCGTCGATGTAAAGCGTCTCAAAAGCCCGTTCATTTGCGGCGCATCAAGTCTTATATTGCCAATCTCACAAGAGTAATTTTGTTGCCTGTCGTATAGTTAAGTATTTTCGGGAATATTCCGACCCCCTCCTGCGAGCCGGACGAGAGGAAATTACCCATGAAACTCGTATTTTCAGCATTCTATGGCCCCCTATTCGCTTTGACTGTGATTTCGGGATGCCAGAGGGGCTCATCATCCGGCGTGGATACAAGCAAATGCCCGCGACCTGCAATGCTGAGGGCGAAGGCACCTGCTGCTGTGCAAGCAAAAAACATTGCTTCAAATTTGATGATGCCGGAGCCGGCCGCATCGAGTCAGGCCGAGAGCCCCTCCTCAACCATGCCGGCCGGATCCGACAGTGCCGGCAACGCAGGTTCGAACGCGGCACAGCAGCCGCTACCTGAAGACAACTCTGCGACCGGAAGTGTTTCCGGTCCGTCCTTGATTTCCATTGATGACATGACCACTGCGACAGTGGCTATTACGTTCAAATTGACAAATACCGACATGACCGTCGCCTCAGGCATCTGCACCGGTGTGATTGCCGGCAGGAATTATGTCCTGACTGCTGCACACTGTTTTGCTCCGCCGTCCGAAAGGCCGGTCGGTGAATTTTCAGGGCGGGTGATTGTTGCGCCGCAGATTAGCTATACAACCCGCGGCAGCGTGCTGTTTGATATTGAGCGCGTAGCGGTTCATCCTGACTGGAACGGTGTGCATCATGACATTGCCGTCGTGTTTATCAAATCAAATTTTCCCGCCAATCTAAAAGCCGTGTCGATTGCAAAGCAAACATCGGAAACAGCAAAAAACACCAAGGTGCTGCTGGTCGGATACGGAATCACGGGAGAAGAAAAAACAGATGCGGGAACATCCCGACATGGAGAATCTTCGGTTCACAGTCTCATCAATAAAACGAATTACCCGAATACAACGATTGAGAACCAGATCCGTATCAAAGGTTCACCGCAAACAAGCGCCGGAGCCTGCACGGGTGACTCCGGCGGGCCCGCATTCTTAAAGAACAGCGGCTTGCTGCTCGGACTCGTCTCGGGAATGAATCTGGCAATTCAGGAGAATTTGGACTGCAAAAATCGCGACAGCAACTATACACTGGTTGAACCTTATTTGGGCTGGATAGAATCTGTTACAGGCCAAAAAAACGCCGGCGGAGAGACGTTCACCTCTTTGAAAGAACTTGCTCCGGCAAAAATCACATCCACGGCAGTTTCGCCGGTTGGAATGTCAATCAAACCAACCAAACCCGCCAACCAAACCATGCCGGCTCCCAAAAAGATGAGCGACGATGCTCAGGCGGAACAGGATCCGTGTGCAAAGCGCTAACCTGTGATTGCTTTACTCCCGAATCAAAAATCAGGGTAAGTATCCGATTTGAACTTTTACGTCAGCTGACGGATTGAGCCCCTCAATGCGCACGCTTTTGCCGTCGGCAGCAAGTTTGAAATCCGAGGCAGGCAGGATTTTTCCATCCACTTTGACTTCCAGAACTTTGGAAATTTTTGCTCCGAAAGAAAAGACCGGCTCAGGCAATGCGGATTTTGCGATGGACTTTGCAAAGCTGGAATAGTCGGTACTGGCGGTTATATCCAAAAGTATGCCCTTGTTCGATTTTATAAGTGTGTTGTAAGGAAACCCAAAGTCTTTATTGCCGCTCGTTTCCGAAGTCTCCATGCCGCCCTCAACTGGCAGGACGCCGTGAAACTTTAAATCGATCAGATCATTTTGCTTCAGCACTTGTTCCCGCAGCGATCCCGCGGACGGACGGGTTTTCTGCAATTCTGAATTACCGCAGCCGGGGTCCTGTGCATCACTGACAAAAACAACCTGAGCCAAAGCACTTTTGCGGAACAGTTTGGAGCCGCGGCTTGCCATTTTTGCGGTGATTTGGCTTAACGCAGTCATTCCGGCTTCACATCCTACGCCGTGATGCGGATTTTGCAGCGCAACGGAAAGACAGCGTTTTCTGTTTGAATTTACAGCTTCGGGCGAAAACCATTCCTCATCGCAAAGAGGCTCTGCATAAGCTGAACTTTTACTACTGTCAGCGACTTTTTTGTATTCTGCAAATGCCTTTGCCGAAACCAGAGACAAAAATCCCGGCTCTGAGTTTATCCCTTTGTACACATTAACACCGGAATGAGTTTGACTGAGATTGGCCGACTCTGCCGGCAGAGTCGTCATAACACCTATCTTTACGTCTCCGAACCAGTCCGCCGAGGAAAGACTTTCAAAACCTTTTTTTACCATTTCAAGATGCTGCTTCATCGACGATGAATTGTCGAAAATGAACAGCACATCATTGGGAGTTGATTTGGGTCCGAATTTAAATTCCGCCGATTTTTCTCCGGCAACACCCTCAGGAGATGCATTCGGACTGTCCTTGCCCAATGCCTCCGCGGAGGCAGTCTTTTGCGAGCTCCCGCGTGTCTTCACGGTCGTCTGAAATTGCGAAGACCCGCACGAAATCAACATGAGCGAAAGGAAAACCGGATGGAATAAACTCTGCATGACGCCTCCTTTCGTCTTGTCGGCAATGAAGCCGAATATATTTAATCGATACAATTAAACCGCAGGAATAATTGCATTTAAGGATCACCGAAAACGCCGCCGGCAAGGCATTATGCGGACAGATTTTGCATACCGCCTATTTACTGGTCCAGCCCCAAAAAACCAGACCACAAAAAGTTGAAGTGTAAAGTA
>RFOM01000044.1 GCA_009926615.1 Pseudomonadota bacterium | reverse complement strand
AAGCCTCTGGTGAAACAGGTTGATTTGCGATGATTCAAAATTTCTGAGGTTGTGAACAAACATAAGAGGCTTGTTGTTGCCAATCAGTGGCATGCATTCCGACGGCGAGGATGCAGGAATAACAGCAAATCCGGCAGTTTCCAATGATTGTCTCAGCTTCGCCATGTCCTGCGAAACGCTCAGTAAAACGATGGACTGCTTTCCAAGTTCCGGATTCTGCATTCAAGCCTCGCCTGAGGGAAAGGTCGGCGGTTTGTCGCTGTAGTTGAGAATTTTTTTTGATAAATTGGATTACCCAACAGTTTCAGAGTGTTTCAATTAAATATTCCAGCCTGAGGATAATCCGTTCGTGCTGAGGGCGGGGATGTTTTGCACTGCACCGGCGATGCCGTTCCGGTTGTCCGGAAACTAAAAAAGCTTATTTGCCGGTTTTAATAATCCCCACCTGCGCGCGCAGGAAGGGGATTCAAATTCAACTGCAATTACATTGAAAGAATTTCTTTTTCCTTGGCTGTGCACAGTTCGTCGATTTTCTTGGTGTACGAATCGGTGAGCTTTTGAATTTCGTCGTTGCTGCGCTTCACTTCATCTTCAGACCAGCCGTGTTCCTTTTGAGCAGACTTGGACTTGGTATTGCCTTCCTGACGATGATGACGAACAGCGATTTTGGCGTCTTCGCCGATCTTCTTTACTTGCTTCGCAATTTCTTTACGGCGTTCTTCCGACAACGCAGGAATCGGAACGCGGATAATCTTGCCGTCGTTTTGCGGAGTGTATCCAAGACCGGAGGTCAGGATGGCCTTCTCAATTGCCGTCAGCTGCGATTTGTCGTGCGGATTGACGGTAATCAGCCGCGCTTCGGGAGTTGCCATCGATGCAACCTGCTTCAGCGGAACGCGCGCTCCGTAAGACTCAACGCGAACATCATCCAGAAGGCTCGTCGAAGCGCGGCCCGTGCGAATTTTGGTCAGGTCGTCCTGCAGAGATTTGATTGATTTTTCCATGCCATCTTTGACTTTGCCGACCAGCGTATTCTTATCCATACATTATATCCTCAATGAAACGAGGGCGGGTCACCCCTCCCTCCGTGCTTAACACCTCATACTGCCCGTCAAACAGGCTGTCCAGCAGGCTCAGAGCCCGAACCGGCTGCGGCGGAATTGTTTTTTGATTTTCTTGATTTCCGTCCACGCAATTTCGGAACTTTCGATGTTCGTCAGCCTCATTTCCACCTGATAGGTCACCGTCTTGTAGCCGTCGGCTTCGGCCACCTGACTTGAAATTGCGCCAACCATGAAAAAATCAGCAGATTGCTGTTTTCCGGGGCCCTTTGCAGATCCTTGCCGCACGACGCCGGATTGCTGATATTTATATTCATCAAGAATTTTTTGTCTCTGAGCGCCGTCGAGAAAACGCACTTTGCCGCTGTTGAGCAGCTCGTTGCGCACGGCTTCAAAGAGTGCCTTGGTGTCGATTTGTTCGGACGTTCTGTTTTCGATGTCATCTACGAGAACAAACGGGCGCTTGCCCTCTGCCTCGCGCACGAATTCCTTGATCCACGGCTTTGCCAGCGCCGACCCGATCATTTGTTCTGCAGTCAGCCTTGCATCCGACTCATTCCAGCGGTCATCGACAATTTCAATTTTGTTGGGGTCGGCGTAATTACCCTGCGTCGTCTGACAGGACGCAAACGCGCCGGCTCCAAGAACAACCAAGACTGAAAACATGCGTTTTAAGGAAAACTGTGGCATAGAATAGGACCTCACTCGGGTAGTGCAGACAATGGTGGGGAGTATATCTGCTCGGAATCCACGGGAGCAAGACCGAGACCGAAATTCGGGGTGACAGATGCAAGGTGAAAAATTTCTGTCGGTCGGCGACGACCTCTCATTTGACTTTTTGGTCATAGGAAGCGGAATTGCGGGGGCCCAACTGGCCCTCAAGCTGGCACAACTCGGCACGGTCGCAATAGTTTGCAAAGAAACTCTCGGAGAAACCAACACACGCTACGCACAGGGCGGCATAGCCGGCGTCTTTCTCGAGCACGACAGCTACGAAGCACATACTCAGGATACGCTCGTCGCGGGTGCCGGCCTTTGCCACGAAGAAGTTGTCAGAAAGGTTGTGGGCGCGGGACCTCCATCTATCCGTGAGCTCATCGGCATGGGCGTTCAATTCACTCCCTCCGACGAAAAAAGTCCTGATTTTGAATATCATTTGACGCGCGAGGGAGGACACAGTGCGCGCCGGATTATTCATGCCGACGACATGACCGGAGAAGCGGTCCAAAAGGCTTTGACCCACCGGCTGCAGACACACCCGAACGTAACTATCTTCGAATTTCACACCTGCATCGATTTGATTGTCACCGACAAAGCCTGTCCCGACTTTTCCCGAAACCGCGCGCTGGGTGCCTACGTGCTCGACGAAAAACAGCGGGAAGTCCGGTCATTTTTGGCGAAGTGTACTTTTCTTGCCACCGGCGGCCACGGAAAACTTTATCTTTACACATCCAATCCGGACATCGCTTCGGGCGACGGTGTCGCAATGGCTTGGCGCGCGGGGGCACGGGTCGCGAACCTTGAGTTCATGCAGTTTCATCCCACGTGTCTGTTCAGCCCCAAGGAAAAGAATTTCCTTATTACCGAAGCCATGCGGGGTGAGGGCGGAATCCTCCTGTCCCGCAAGGGTGAGCGCTTCATGGAGCGGGTTGATCCGCGCAAGGAACTTGCACCGCGTGACATCGTTGCCCGCGCCATCGATGCCGAACTCAAAAAAACCGGCGAACCGCATGTGCTGCTCGATATTTCACACAAACCGGCAGAATTCATTATTCAGCATTTTCCGAACATCTACTCGACCTGTCTGGAACTGGGCATCGACATCACCAAAGAACCTATCCCCGTGGTTCCTGCCGCACACTACAGCTGCGGCGGGGTGGTCACCGATCCGCGGGGACGCACAGGTATCAAATCCCTTTGGGCGCTCGGAGAAGTGGCCTGCACGGGCCTGCACGGCGCCAACCGGCTGGCTTCGAACTCGCTGCTCGAAGGATTGGCGTTTGCCCAATTCATTTTTGATGATGTCTCGCTGCTTTGGGACAGCATCAAATCCAATCCGACTCCAAAAGTTCCCAAATGGCAACTCGGAAAGGCCTGCGAACCCGATGAAATGACCGTGGTCAGCCAGTTGTGGGATGAAATTCGCAGGACGATGTGGAACTACGTCGGAATTGTGCGTTCGGACAAACGGCTTGCCCGTGCCGATGCCCGCATCAGGCAGATCTCTGAAGAGATTGAGAACTACTATTGGGATGTCGTTCCCAGCCGCTCACTTATCGAGGTGCGTAATCTTGCAGCAGTTGCCATGCTGACCGTCAAATGTGCCCGCGCCCGCAAAGAAAGTCGGGGAATACATTTCTCTCTTGATTATCCGCAGCTTGATGATGCCTCCTGCCGCAAGGACACCGTCCTCTGCTGAATCGCGTCTTGACACAGCTTTGATGCCGCTTAGCCTTTCGCCTCACAGGAACTTGGGGTATGTACCCCGCACATTCGAAAAGGCACTTTTTTCGCTAAGGAGGCCACTCATGGCAAAGTCCATCCGTCCGCTGAATGACCGCATTCTGGTTCAACGTCTTGAAGCTGAGCAAAAGACTGCCGGAGGAATCCTCATCCCCGACAACGCCAAAGAAAAGCCCGCCGAAGGCCGCGTAATCGCAGTCGGCAACGGAAAAATTCTTGAAGACGGCACACGTCGTCCTCTTGAAGTGAAAGTCGGCGACAAGATTCTGTTCGGCAAGTGGAGCGGAACAGACGTGAAGTTCGACGGCACAGAGCATCTTCTCGTCAAGGAAGATGAAGTTCTTGCTATCCTCGAAGGCTGAATTTTTACAACCAACGATTTGAACAAAAGGAAAATGAACCATGGCAGCTAAGATGATCAGCTTCAACGAAAGCGCTCAAAAGAAAATTCTCGTCGGCGTCAACACGCTTGCAAATGCAGTGAAAGTGACTCTCGGACCAAAGGGCCGCAACGTTCTGATTGAAAAATCCTTCGGCGCTCCGCTCATCACCAAAGACGGCGTGACGGTTGCCAAAGAAATCGAACTCGAAGACAAGTTCGAAAACATGGGCGCTCAGATGGTCAAGGAAGTTGCTTCCAAAACCAATGACGACAGCGGCGACGGCACAACAACTGCAACGGTTCTCGCACAGGCCATCTACCGCGAAGGTTTCAAGATGCTTGCAGCAGGACACAACCCCATGGAACTCAAGCGCGGTATCGACAAGGCTGTTGCCGTTGTCATCGAAAACCTGCGCAAGGTTGCCCGCCCTGTTCAGAACAACAACGAAATCGCTCAGGTTGCTTCAATCTCGGCAAACAACGACAAAACCATCGGCAAGATGATCGCTGAAGCAATGGACCGCGTCGGCAAAGACGGCGTGATTACCGTTGAAGAAGCCAAGGGTATCGAAACCTACGTCGACGTTGTTGAAGGCATGCAGTTCGACCGCGGCTACCTGTCTCCTTATTTTGTCAACGAGCAGGAGCGTCTGGAAGCTGTTCTCGAAAATCCCTACATCCTGATTTTCGAAAAGAAGATTTCGAACATGAAGGACATGATTCCGCTTCTCGAGCAAATCGCGCGCAGCTCGCGTCCGTTGCTGATCATTGCTGAAGATGTGGAAGGCGAAGCTCTCGCAACTCTCGTACTCAACCGTCTTTCCGGCAACCTCAAGGTTTGCGCTGTCAAAGCTCCCGGCTTCGGCGATCGCCGCAAGGCCATGCTTGAAGACATCGCTGTTCTCACAGGCGGTACGCTTGTGTCCGAAGACCTCGGCATGAAGCTCGAAACAACCGGTCTGGCTGAGCTCGGACAGGCTGCCAAGATTGTTGTCGACAAAGAGAACACGCTCATTACGGGCGGCAAGGGCAAAGACACAGGCATTAAGGCTCGCGTTGCTGAAATTCGTGCGCAGGTCGAGAAGACCACGTCGGACTACGACCGCGAAAAACTTCAGGAGCGTCTGGCAAAGCTGGCAGGCGGCGTTGCAGTTATCCGTCTCGGTGCAGCAACTGAAATCGAACTTAAGGAAAAGAAGGCACGCGTTGAAGATGCTCTCAACGCAACCCGCGCTGCGGTTGCTGAAGGCATCGTTGCCGGCGGCGGCGTTGCACTTCTCAGAAGCTCGGTTGCTCTCAAGACCCTCAAGGGCGACAATCCTGAACAGAATGCCGGCATCGAACTTGTTCGCAGAGCTCTTGAAGAGCCTGTGCGGATCATTTCAACCAACGGCGGATTCGAGTCGAGCGTCGTTGTTGACAAGATCCTCAACAACACCAACGCAGGCTGGGGCTTTAACGCTCTGACCGAAACATATGAAGACCTGCTCGCGGCCGGTGTGATTGACCCTGTCAAAGTCACCCGCTGCGCTCTTCAAAACGCAAGCTCGGTTTCGAGCCTGCTCCTGACAACCGACGCTATGATCTCCGAGAAGCCCAAGAAGGAAGGTGCCGCCGGTGCAGCGGGCATGGGCGGAATGGGTGGCATGGGCGGAATGGGCGGTATGGGCGGAATGGGCGATTTCGATATGTAATCGCTTTGCCTCCAAGCATCGGTCTCCGATCGAATCAGGGCTTTGCAGATCCCGCATCTGCAAAGCCCTGTTCTTTTGAATGAAAGCGTTATCGAAGTTTAAGTTTTACCGCACAGGCAAAATGACCGGTGCATCAGCGACGTGAAGATTTCTTCACAGGTGCAGGTTGAATTCCGCGCTTGTCCTTTTTGATTGCCGAACGCGGCCGATCATTTGAGGATTTGTGCGCTTCCTTTTTTTCGCGGGAATTTTCGTGCCGCCCGCTTCCGCCGGCCTTCGGCTTGCTTGCCTGATCGCGGGGAGTTCGTCTTTGCCCTTCGCGTTCAGCGGGGCGTTGTTTTTCCGAACGTGGAACCGGCCGCTCCTGCGCGCTTCGCGGCACCGGTCTTTGCTGCTCGGAACGGGGGACCGGCCGCTCCTGCTCGGAACGGGGCACAGGGCGCTGTTGCTCCGGCCTTCCGGCAGAGCGTTGGCCTTCATTCTTCGTCTGCATCACTTCGCGTTGTTTTTGGCTGCGTTGTTTGCGCTTCATGGAAGCTTCCGCAGAGCGTCGCGAAGATTCGATTTGATATTCTTCGTCATTGAGCTTCAGCTGACGGCGTATCTTGCGCTTTGCCATGGTTGATTCATCGGGTCTGCCGGCGCGATCGTCTGCACGGTCCGAGCCCAAAGTTTTCAGCATGTCATTTTTGATTTGCTCAAGATGACTCCGCGCTGCCGCATCAACAGCAATTGCGTGTCCTTCTTTCAGTGTCGCAGGCAAAAGAACATCACCCATTCCGACGCGCACGAGTCGGACAACTTTCAAACCGATGGCTTCGGCCATGCGGCGAATCAGCCGGTTGCGTCCTTCAGTCACTACAAGTTCAAGCCACTGTCCGCGGGTCACTCCCAAACGTTCCTTGTTTCCAAGGCGGACACTGACTGCCTTGGCCAAGCCGTCGTCCAGCAAAACACCGGCACGCAATTTCTCGACGTCTTCAATCGTAACACCGTCTGCGACCAGCACGGCGTAAGACTTTTCAACCGAAAAACGCGGATGGGTGAGCGCATAGGCAAGATCGCCGTCGTTTGTCAGAAGAAGCAATCCTTCCGAGCGGTAATCGAGTCGTCCGACAGCCTGCACATTCGGGGGCAAAACCTTGACTGACGGAAGATCAAAAATCGTACGTCTGCCTTTGGCGTCAAAACGGGTTGTTAAGCACATGTCGGGTTTGTTCAGCAGATAAATAACCCGCGGAATGCTCTTTGCACCGATCAGTTTGCCGTGAACATGAACTTTGTCGCTCCTGCGGATGCGGGTTCCCAGCTGGGTCACCGACTTTCCGTTGACCTTGACCATGCCGGCCTCAATAAGTTCGTCGGCCTTGCGGCGGGACGCAACCCCGCTTTCCTGAAGAAAAACGTTCAGACGCACTTCGTCCTGCGATTCTCCGGACGTCTTTTTGGTGTCATTGCTCATCGGTTGTTCTCCAGCGAAAAACTCACGGTGTTTGAAGCATAAACTAAAATGCTCCGCGGGGCATCTCACCCCGCGGAGCATGTGAGTCACAAAATAAACAGCAGACCCGCTGTACGGCGGTCAGCCCATAAAAAGGCAAGCCATCGGATCTTCAAAATAGCTCTTGAGAGTTTTGAGGAACTCAGCGCCCTGCGCACCGTCGATCACGCGGTGGTCACAGCTCAAAGTAACACGCATACGCTGCTCAACGGTGATTTCTCCTTCGTCGTCGACCACCGGTGTGGCAACTGTCGAACCCACCGCCAGAATCGCAGCCTGCGGCGGATTGATAATCGCCGTAAATTCTTCGATTCCGCTCATTCCCAAATTGGAAATTGTAAATGTGCCGCCGGCGTAGTCGTCGGGCTGCAGTTTACCGTCGCGTGCGAGCTTGATGAGCTCACGGTTCTTTTGAGCGATTTGAACCAAGGACAGTTTGTCGGCATGACGGACGACAGGAGTCACCAGACCGGCAGGCAGAGCAACGGCAACACCCATGTGCACGGAGTTGTACTGTGCAATGAAATCGTTCTGCCACGACGAATTGATGTTCGGATGTTTACGCAAGGCGCGCGAAACGAGGAAAACGATCAGGTCATTGACCGAGAATTTGTCGGATTCCGCAACCTTGCTCAAAGTTGCTTTGCGCCATGCAAGCAAGGGACCCATGTTGATGCTGACAGTCAGATAAAAGTGCGGCGCAGTGCTTGTGCTCTCGACCAGTCTGCGCGCAATCGTCTTGCGCATCATGCTGAGAGACACTTTTTCCATTTCTGCGGCAGGAGTTCCGGAGAATGCAGGAAGTGACACACCGCCCGAAGTGCCACCCGTAATATTCTCGACGTCGCGCACAACGATTCGGCCGTTCGGTCCGGATCCCTGAACACTGCTGAGGTCGATTCCCTTGTCAGCCGCAACGCGCTTGGCCAAGGGACTGGCGCGCAATCTTCCCATCGTTGAGGTTGCTGCACCGGTCGTTGCCGCCGCAGCAGGAGCCGTCGCGGCCGCGGGTGCGGCAGCCGCCGCCTTGGCTGCAGGAGCAGCTGCTCCTCCCTTCTTTTTGGAGGAGTACTTATCGAGCGCTTCCTGCCAGCTTTCTTCGGGTTTGCCGATGACGGCGATCGGAGCGTTCAAATCGCAGGTCTGCTTGTCACCCACAATGATTTTGATGAGCGTACCCGATGCAGGAGATTCAAACTCCATCGTCGCTTTGTCTGTTTCGATTTCAACCACCGGATGTCCGGCTGTGACTTTCTCGCCTTCCTTCTTCAGCCAGCGCGCAACAGCGCCTTCCTTCATGGTGTCCGAGAGCTTGGGCATTTCCATCACAGTTGCCATATCGTTCAGCCTCTTTTCAACAAAAGTTCGGGTTAACGGTACATAACCTTTTTAATTGCAGCGACAGTGCGTTCTTTGTTCGGCAGAACCTCGTGTTCCAGAGTCTCGTTGTAAGGCATCGGAACAAAGTGGTTGTGCACGCGCGCAGGCGGTGCGTCGAGTTCGTCAAAGCACTCGGTCACGGTGCGGTCAACGATGTAGTTGCCGATGGTCGAAATTCCCCAGCCCTCTTCCAATACGACAAGCCGGTGCGTTTTGCGTACGGATTCAAAAATCATATTTTCGTCGAGCGGCTGAAGCGTCCGCGGATCGATAACTTCAATTTCGATCCCTTCTTGCGCAAGTTCTTCGGCCACTTCGAGAGCGAGATAAACCATCTTGTTCCACGCAACCAGAGTCACGTGCTCACCCTTGCGCTTGATGTCACCCACTCCGATCGGAATCAGATATTCGCCGTCCGGAACTTCGCCTTCGCGGCCGTACATCATTTCACTTTCAAGGAAGCAAACTGGGTTGTTGTTGCGGATGGCTGATTTCATCAGACCCTTCGCATCAGCCGGAATCACCGTACTGATAACAATCATCCCCGGCACATTGACGAGCATGTGGTCAACACACTGGGAGTGCTGTGCCGAAAGCATGTGTGCAGCGCCGTGCGGACCGCGGATAACCATCGGAATCGGAAATTGACCGCCGCTCATATAATACATTTTGGCTGCGTGGTTGATGATTTGGTCAAATGCCTGAATCGCAAAGTTCCAAGTCATCATCTCAATAATCGGACGCATGCCGACCATTGCTGCGCCGACACCCAAACCGCAAAAACCGGCCTCTGAAATTGGAGAGTCAACGACTCTCATCGGGCCAAACTGCTGCAACATTCCCTTGGAGACTTTGTATGCTCCGTTGTACTCGCCGACTTCCTCACCCATCAGAAAAACAGTGGAGTCGCGCTCCATCTCTTCGGTCATGGCCTGACGCAATGCTTCACGATAACTAATGACTGCCATTGTAAAGAAACCTCGTTAAACTCAATTGCGAAAAATTAAGGAGCCAGCACGTGGTCGTAAATCGTCTCGAGCGCAGGCTCGGGCGATTCTTCGGCAAACGTGACAGAGTCTTCAACAATCTCTGCAATTTCCTCTTCCCATTTATCGAAATCTTCATCCGCTGCGACCATCTGGGCGATCATGTGATCACGCAAAGTTTGCAGGCAGTCCTGCGCGCGCTCGCGTTCGACTTCGTCCTTTGAGCGGTACGTTTGGGGATCCGACATGGAGTGGCCGCGGAAGCGGTACGTTTGCATTTCCACAAGAATCGGTTTGCTGGTTTTGCGTGTCTCTTCGACGATGTCGTACATCTGCTGGTAGGTATTGAGAACGTTACGCCCGTCAACAACCGCCTGACGCATTGCGTAGCCCTTGGCACGATCAGCAAGTACTTCGAGCGTGCACGTGCGGGAAATCGCAGTTCCCATCCCGTAAAGGTTGTTTTCAATGATGAACACAACCGGAAGGTCCCAAATAGCCGCCAGATTGAGAGCTTCGTGGAACTGGCCTTGGTTGATTGCGGCGTCGCCCATAAAACACAGGCAAACCAGATCTTCTTTCATTGAACGGATTTTCCAGCCCACTCCGGCTGCAAGCGGAACCTGTCCGCCGACGATTCCGTGTCCGCCCAAATAGCGGAGTTTGGAGGAAAACATGTGCATTGAGCCGCCGCGTCCGCTGGCACAGCCCGTCGATTTGCCGAGCATCTCTGCCATAACTTCGCGGGCGGTCATGCCGAGGGTGATTGGCTGAACGTGATCGCGGTAGCCGCTGATCACATAGTCCTGCCCCTTCCGGATTGCATTGAGGGTTCCCGTGGAGACGGCTTCCTGACCAATGTAGAGGTGACAAAAACCACTAAATTTTTGCTGTACGTACAATTGCCCGCATCTTTCTTCGAAGCGACGGGCCAGCAGCATGTCCTTATAGAATTCGACGAGCTGTGCGTTTGTTGGCGCTGGCATCGGCCTTTTTCCTATGTTTGTGTTCAACTCCGAGACCGTCCCGGTCACAGGAAGCGACACGCTATGCCAAATGCCGGTGGGCTGCAACAGAGTGTTTTAGAAGAACTGGAGCTTCATGCAGAACACCGAACCGCCCGACTTGACAAACTCTTCCGTCGAAAGCTCTATCGGAATAAATCCATGTGATTTCAATGCGCTGACTGTACGTTCTGCTCCGCTCTGCATAATGACGTGGCGTCCGTCCGGACAATGCGCATTACAGGCAAAGACGGGCGAATCTGCTTCGGAAACACTCACCTCAATGAGCTTCGGAAATATCTGTTTCACCAGTGCCCAACCTTCGGCAGTGAATGCCTCTTTGCAGGCCAGCGCCGACTGCGAGTCAAGAATACTCAGACAGGTGTCCAAGTGATAAAAACGCGGATTCGCGAGTTCGAAGGTAATAACAGTCGCGTCAACGAGTCCGAAAACCGCACCGTATATTTCCTGTGTCGTCCTGTGCCCGTAACCGCCCAGCAGCACGCGGTGTCCCGGCAGCCAAAGAGCATCGCCCATTCCTTCAAACAGCGTGCCGGAGGACCGAGCCGGAAGATGCTCGGTTTTGTAGCCCAGTCGGGTCAGCGCAGACTCAAGAGCAGGAACTTCCTTATGCCGCGTGTCGTTGGCCATATTGCTCATGATCGCGGTCTTCAGGCCTGTCCTTGAAACAAAGGGAAGCGACTGGTTTGCGCAAAAAACCATGTCCGGCAAGCCTTCCTGAGCATCCGCTTCATGGACGCTGAAACCCAGCTTTACATAAGTCTCGCGCAGAACCTCCCACTCCTTCATTGCCTTGGGCTTGTCGAGCTGATGCAGCGTGCCGTCGGCCTTTCTCATGTGGGGATTGATGGGATTGTCAACGTGAAAAAAAGTCGGACGGACCATGAGGATCTGCCGTGCAAGCGGCATGGACGGTGTCTGCCTCAGGTCAAAAGTCAGCTCTTTTGAAGAGTGAATCAGTTTATTCATTGTCTGTGTCTTCCTTCCTTATGGGAAACCCCGAGCTTAACTCATTACACTCGGCCTGCAACGGGGTTGCCGGAATTCCAGCGGTGATTTAGCCTTTGCATCGCTGGGGCCTGCTTCATTCCGTTGCGGTGTCATTCATTCAGAGGCTGCATGACGGACTCGTTTGCGATTCATTCGTTGAATATCAAGGCAGGTCAAAAGATTTTTCACAGGCAAAGCTGCCTGTACAGCAATCAAATCGACCAAATTCCGCTGAATCAGACAGACGGCGACAGATGCGCGTTCGTCAGAGCGGGACCCGAACGGCTGCCGGCAGTCTTTTGCAGAGATCAGTTGATGGCCGTGAGGTTTTTTCCGGCCTCGTGGGCATCCGGTTTCGAGGCTGACAAGATTTCGCCGGAAAATCTCGAAGAATTAATCTTCGGCACTTTGAACAATCTTTCCGTCCGAAAAACGGCGCTCTTGGGGACAGATTCTGCAACGTTCCGATGGGTTCACGGAGACGCCGACGGCCTCCCCGGAATTGTGATTGACCAGTATTCGACGGTCGTCGTCATTCAAAGCGGCTCTCAATTCGGTGACTTTCTGCTGCCGTCTGTTCTCAAGGCACTCCTGCGAGCCACCGAAAAGCCGGTTTTCGAGCGCAGCTCAGGCCAAATCCGTTCACTGGAAAAACTTCCCGAGCGGACGAGATGGATTCGCGAACCGCAAAAATCTGCGCAGGACAAATCACCCGATGTCGTTCAAACCAGTTTTGCAGGATTAAATCTGTCTTTCAGACCTCAAAAATGCCAGAAAACAGGACTTTTTATCGACCAGCGTGAGAACCTGCGGATTTTCAAAAACCTCGCCGAGCAGGCGAAAGCCGGCACCATGCTCGACTTGTGCAGCTACGTCGGAGCATGGTCATGTGCAGGAGCAAGCGCCGGACTGAACTCGTTTACATTGGTTGATCAGGACAAAGACGCTCTCGATATGAGCGCAGTCAACATATCGCTCAACTCGGCACAGAACAAAGATCCGCACGTGACGCGGCTGCACGGCGATCTTTTCGAAATCCTGTCCGGACTTGTCAAAGAAAATAAGACTTTTGATGCCGTGGTTGCGGACCCGCCTGCATTTACAAAATCGGCAAAGCATATCCCCGAAGCGCGCAGAGCATACCAAAGACTCACACGGCTTGCCTCCAAACTGACCGGCAAAGACGGTCTGTATGTCGCATGCAGCTGTTCACGTCATATCGGTGAAGAGGAATTCTATGAAATAGTGTCGGCTTCGCTGGAAGAAGACGACTGGATTTATTTGGGACGCGGCCGCCAGTCTTCAGATCACACCGTCCTGTCCGCCGACAAACAGTCGCTCTACCTGAAAGTTTTATACTTTCAGCGGCGTTCTTCGATGCCCGCAGTGCGCCCGAATGCAAGAAAGTCACGCGGAGGTGACCGTTGAACGGAACGGCCCGCAAACACATCGTGATCGACGCGCGTGTGGTGGTTCACAACCAAAGCCACGGTATTGCCAGATACACCGAAGAATTGATCCGTAATCTGAAAAATCTCGCCAGTCCTTTTGAATTCACTCTGCTGGTCAACAAAAACTCCCCGTTTTTGAACCAAACTTGGCCTGAGCATATAAAACTCAGAGTTCTGAGAACCAGTTGGATTAATTTTCTGGGCCAAATTGAGTTGCTGATTCATCTGCACGAATTGAAACCGGACCTCTTTCATTCGCCCAGTTTTATCGTCCCTTTGCTGAGCCGGGTGCCGTTGGTCACGACCATACACGACCTCAATCACGTCGTTCTTTCCGAAAACTATTCAATTTTTCACCGGCTTTATTACAGCGTACTGCTTGCAAAAAAAATCAAGCGCTCAAAAGCCGTGATCACAGTCTCCAGTTTTTCGAAGCAGGAAATCATAAATTTCTTTCAAATCAGACCTGATCACGTGAGAGTCATTCACAACGGCATCAGCGATAAATTTAAAACACTTCCTGACCGCGGAAACGAAATATCCGAAACAGTCTTGAAAAAATATGAGTTGCCTGAGGAATACATTCTTTCGATAGGCAACAGGAAGCCGCACAAAAACATTATCCGTCTGGTCGAGGCATGGTCAAAAAGCGCGATCAAATTGCCGCTGGTGCTGCTCTCGGATTTTGACCACCGCCTGCTTGAGATTGCGGAAGCGAACCACAAAAAACACAATCTGCATTTTTTGCGTTTTGTTCCGAACGAAGCGCTGCCGGCAATTTACTCCGGAGCAAAGCTGTTCGTTTATCCGTCAATTTACGAAGGATTCGGATTTCCTCCGCTGGAGGCAGCAGCATGCAACGTTCCGGTTGTTGTTTCCAATTGCTCTTCGCTGCCGGAAGTGATGCGTGACTGCGCGCTGTATATAGATCCGTCGAATACAGGAGAAATTGCCAAAACACTTGAAAGAGCCCTGATTGATTCCGAGGACCGGAAGGAAAGGTTGCGGCGGGGACTTGAACTCGTAAAAACATATTCGTGGGCAAAAGCTGCGACAGAAACGCACAGCGTTTACGAGGGAGTTCTTGTGAACCGTCCGGTCTCGGAAACACAATCCGGCCGAAAGGCTGAAGGGTTGTGTCATGAGTGACTCGCCGGCATTTGCAAATCCGAGAAAAAAAACCATCGGCCTGAACGGCCGTTTTCTGGTTGCCCAGCGGACGGGTGTACAGCGATCTGCTTACCGTTTATTTCGGACGGTCATTGAACAGGGCGACCAGTTCAATTTTATTCTCTTCACAGGTGACAGTGAAATTTTTGCGCCCGAGTGGCAGCGCCCGAACGTTCAGGTCGTCACCAGTCCACTGTCGCAGCGCACAGTGATGCGCAATCACATGTGGGAGCAATTTGAACTGCCGCGACTTGCAAAACGATTCGGGGTTGATCTGTTGCACAGCCCCGCGAATCTGGCTCCGATTGCATACAGCGGGAAAAGTATCGTCAACATTCACGACCTTTGTTTTCTGGTTCAGCCCGCTTGGTTTTCATTGTCATTCCGGTTGATTTACCGCTGGCTGGTGCCGAAAATTGCCCGCAACAGTTCAATTGTTGTGACGAACTCCAACTACTCCAAGAATGACATACTTAAATTTCTCAGACTGAGTGTTGACCGCATCAGGCTGACGTACTGGTCCGTTGATCCGATTTTTTATGAGTTCAACCAGCCGCTGCACATGCGTGACGACAGAATCATTTTCGTCGGGTCGCTTGAACCCCGCAAAAATCTGATTGGTCTTTTGAGAGCGTTTTCCATCTACAAACAGCGTCACCCCGAATCTCAAACACGGCTTACGGTTGTCGGCTGCGAAAGCCCGCTGTTTGCCGACGTCGGCATCAACCGGCAGGATGTCCGCAAGGACGTCGATTTTCGCGGCTACATCAGTGACCGCGAGTTGGCCGAACTGTTTGGCCGGTCGCGTGCTCTGATTTATCCATCGTTTTATGAAGGCTTTGGTTT
This sequence comes from Pseudomonadota bacterium, assembly GCA_009926615.1. GTDB lineage: Bacteria > Bdellovibrionota_B > Oligoflexia > Silvanigrellales > Silvanigrellaceae > RFOM01. Next base: position 12,883 of record RFOM01000044.1, on the reverse strand, counting down.
TCCGCCGCTCGAAGCCATGGCTGCAGGTACGCCGGTTGTGACGAGCCGCACTTCAAGCCTGCCTGAAGTCGTGGGAGACGCAGCTCTGCTGGTAGACCCCTACTCGCCCGAGGACATTGCAGATAATATCGCCCGCGCACTTAATCCCGAGACTGCCGCGACCCTTGCCCGCAGGGGATTCGAGCAGGTTAAAAAGTTCAGCTGGGACAGGGTCGGACAGCACATGCTCGCCATCTACAGCGAAATACTGGCCGAACAGCCCTAAAATTTAAAACAAAACCGTTGCAAATGATTGCTTGTTTTCCTGCCGAGTGCAGGGTATTGCTTTCGCCAGTTCATGCGAGGGTTCTATGAGCATCAATCAAAAAATTCGTAATATCGCCATAATAGCACACGTTGACCACGGCAAAACGACTCTGGTCGATGGCCTCCTCCAGCAGGCAGGCACCTTTCAGGCTCACCAGACAGTCGCCGAACGCGTCATGGACAGCATGGACCTTGAAAAGGAACGCGGGATCACCATCGCGGCCAAAAACGCATCGATGGTCTACAAAGACACTCGCATCAACATCGTCGACACCCCCGGACACGCGGACTTCGGCGCTGAAGTTGAACGCACACTGATGATGGTCGACGGCGCTATTCTGCTTGTTGATGCCGCCGAAGGCTGTCTGCCGCAGACACGTTTTGTTCTCCAAAAAGCTTTGCAACGTCATCTTTCAATGATTGTTGTCGTCAACAAGGTCGACCGGCCCGATGCGCGGGTTGAAGAGGTTGTGGAGTCCATTCACGACTTGTTCCTTGAACTCTCCTTTGAAGACCACCACCTCGACTTTCCGGTGCTTTACGCTTCGGGCCGTCAGGGCTGGGCGAGCAAAAAACTCGACGTCAAAACAGAAAATCTGGGTGACCTTTTTGATACGGTACTTGAACACGTTCAACCGCCGCGCATCAAAGACAACGGCCCCACGCAAATGCTCATCAACAACCTCTCTTACAATCCCTATCTCGGCCGCCTCGTGATTGGCCGAATCGAGAGAGGAAGCCTTACGACCAACCAGAATATTGCGGTGCTTGGCGAAAACGGCCGTGTACAAACCTGCAAGGTCGTCAAACTGCGCGCTTACCGCGGCCTTGAACAAGTTGACGTCGACCGCATTGACGCAGGCGATATCGCCATCGTTGCGACGGGCCTGACCGACCTTGCCATCGGTGACACCATTTCCGATGCGAACACTCAGGAAGCTCTTGAGCGAATTCAGGTCGATCCGCCGACAGTCAGCGTTGAAGTTTCGGTCAACACGTCACCTATGGCCGGTCGCGAAGGAAAGCCTTTGACCAGCCGCAAGCTGCATGAATTCCTGACCAAAGAAGCGATGCACAACGTGGCATTGCGCATCGAAGAAACTGAAACACCGGAAGTGTTCTTCCTCAAGGCGCGCGGTGAACTTCAAATTTCAATCGTGATGGAAAACCTCCGTCGCGACGGCGGCGAGTGCATGCTCGCGCGACCCAAGGTGATCACCAAGATGATCGACGGTATTGAACACGATCCCGTCGAGCGCGTTGTGGTTGACGTGCCTGATTTTTCGGTTGGCGTCGTGACAGAAAAACTGTCGCTCCGCAAAGGCCGGATGGTCAACATGAATACCCTCGGAAGCAACCGCGTGCGTATTGAGTTTTCTGTCCCTACCCGCGGTCTGCTGGGCTACCGCAGTACGTTCCTGACCGACACCAAGGGCGAAGGCATTATGTCGAGCTACTTTGAAGGATGGGAACCCGTAAAAACCGGATTCCTCGTCCGCCAGAACGGCGCCCTGATTGCCGACCGCGCAGGAAAAACGACAGAGTACGCTCTGCACGGGCTGGAAGATCGCGGCAGACTTTTTATCCGTGAAGGCGAAGAGGTTTATGAAGGCATGGTCGTCGGCGAAAACAACCGCGACAACAACCTTGATGTGAACGTGATCCGTGAGAAGAAACTCACCAACATGCGTTCTGCAGGAACCGACGACAGCACCAAGCTGTCACCCATCACCAAGATGTCGCTTGAATCGGCCATCGACTGGATCGATGAAGACGAGTGGATCGAAATCACTCCGAAAACGATCCGAATCCGCAAGCGCATCTTGCAGTCCAACATGCGCAGCATTTCCAGAAAATAATCCGGAATTGAGCTCAGGGCAGTGTTTCTCCCTGAGCTCATTTTTTTTGTGCAGCATCCGTTGGGGCTTCTGAAATGGCACATCATCCTCTGACACTCGCGCTTGCAGAAACACTTCAGGCTCAGGGGCTTGACCTTTCTCCCCATCATCAGACCGCATTCGAAAAACTTTCTGCAGAGCATCCGTCCGGAATCGCGCTTGCGCAGATGGACACGCCGATGATGCGTCAGTTCAAAGAAGCCAAGGACGCGGTGCCGGATGCACTTTTATTTTTCAGAATGGGCGACTTTTACGAACTCTTCGGAGCCGATGCCGTTATTGCTGCTGAAGTGTGTCAACTCACTCTCACCAGCCGTGACCGTAATTCAGAAAACCCTGTGCCGATGGCAGGGGTTCCGGTTGTCAATCACCGCGTGACTCTTAAAAAAGCATTGGCTGCCGGCTTCAAAGTTGCCGTATGCGATCAGCTCGAAGATCCCAAGCTGGCAAAGGGTCTCGTCAAACGGGATATTGTCAGGATTGCGACTCCCGCTGTTCCGGGGGACTTGGGCGAAGACGACGATTCGGCATCTCCTGCAGGGACTTGGCTGGCATCTGCAGTGCCGACATCCTCGGGGCTGTGGGCTTTGGCATTTGTGGACGTGTCCACGGGAGTTTTCAGATACACAGGCAAGCTGAATCAGGCGGACCTTGAACAGGAACTCATTACACTTTGCCCGCGTGAAATTATTGTTCCGCAGGCACAGGCCGACAAACTCACAAACTTTGCCCGCAGCCGGTTTACTTTGATTCCCCGTGTTTCGCCGATGGCATCGTGGATTCAGCGTTCTCCCTCGGATGCTCTTCGCCTGTTCGAAGATTTTTTTGAACTGCCGAAACTCAATGCCTTCGGAATTCCGACCGTCGAAGGATCACTGCAGGCTGTCACCGCGATCCTTCATTATTTGAAAGATGCGCAGCGCGGTGTCGTCAAAAACATCACAAGCATCGATTATTTCGACGTCTCAAAACATCTTGTTCTTGATGAATCGACAAAACGTCACCTTGATTTTTTTGCCACTTCAGGCGGTGAGCGCAAAGGAAGCCTGTTTTATTTTCTCAATCAGTGCGCCACAGCCTGCGGTGCGCGTCTGCTTGCCCAAAAACTGAACTACCCTGAAATCTCACGCGCTGCTGCGGAAGATTCTCATAATTCAGTTGAGGCTTTGACAAGAAACGGCGACAGCGAAAGAGCGTTCTACACCGAACTGAGAAGCACAGCAGATCTCGACAGGCAACTTTCCCGTGCAGCACAAAACAGCATCGACCCGAAGGGCCTCGCATGGGTCGGCCAGACTCTTTTTCGCATGCCGCAAATACTGGCCCTGCTGCAAAACCTGAACGAAAAGTCGGATGCTCAAAAGAAAACAGCTGAAGAACTCACTCAGCTTCTTCAACATGCCGAACCGCTCGGCACTCTGCTGACCCGCGCACTCGAAGACGAACCCGCGCAACAGGTCGGCAAGGGCGGAAAAATCTTCAAAGCCGGCTTCAACGCCGAGCTCGACGAGCTGGTTGATCTTGAATCCAATTTTGAAGAAAAAATTGCAGCTCTCGAAGCTCATGAGCGCGGCAAATCCGGAATATCAACGCTTAAAATCGGGTTTACACGCGCGTTCGGATATTATTTTGAAGTTTCAAAGGGCAAGCTCACACAAGTTCCTGCGCACTTTGAACGCAAGCAAACGCTTGTCAACGGCGAACGCTATATCACACAGGAACTTAAAGAACTGGAAGAGAAAGCCCTTTCGGCAGCGGAGCGCCGAACAAGCATCGAAAGACAACTGCTCGAACAGTTGCGCACCGAGGTTGTGGCTCAGGCCGGCACGTTGACGGCACTCTCGCGGCTGATAGCTCAAATAGATGTCTGGCGATGTTTTGCACAGCTCGCCAAAGAGCACCGCTGGTGCAAACCGGCAATGACCGACAGGCGTGTCACGGCACTCGAGTCCAGCGTGCATCCCATTCTTTCGGGCCTGCGCACGACCCAAACAAAATTTGTCGCCAACGACATTGTCTTCGGGGATACGTCGGCTCTGTCGGCGGATGCCTTCGGACACGGACACCCCGACGGACAGGTGCTTCTGGTGACAGGACCGAACATGGCGGGCAAGAGCACCATCATGCGACAAGCCGCGGTGGCGCATGTGCTTGCGCAGATGGGTTGTTACGTCCCCGCCAAACGCGCCACACTTGGCATGTGCGACAAAATCTTCACACGCATCGGAGCCGGAGATTTCGCACTGCGCAATCAGTCGACGTTCATGGTCGAAATGCTTGAAACAGCTCAGATGCTACGCTTTGCGACTCCGGCCAGCCTGCTTTTGATTGATGAAATCGGCCGCGGCACTTCGACCTACGACGGGTTGAGTCTGGCGTGGGCGATTCTCGAAGATCTGGCTGAAAGGGTTCAGGCCCGCACGTTATTCTCAACGCACTATCACGAGCTGGTTGACGCTGTTTCCGCGAGAACAAATGTCACCGCAATGCGCATGGAAGTGGTCGAACAGCCCACGGCACAGGGTGATCAGATTATTTTCACCTACCGCTTTTTGACGGGGGCGGCCGGCAGAAGCTACGGAATACATGTGGCACGTCTGGCAGGAATCCCCGAAGGGGTTGTGAAAAGAGCAAACATCATTTTGAACGGATTAACATCCCTTGAATCCGGTGAAGCTGCCCGCGGAAAACTTTCCGCAAAGGAAAATATCCCGACTGTTGTGCCGGAACCGCAAAACAGACCGCAGCCGGAACCGGCAACGGAACTTTCCGCAGAAATGAAGGCTGAAACCGCAGGCGCAAGCGCAGGTGAAGACCCGCTTCACGTTTTTTTGCGCACCATTGAGCCCGACCGTCTGAGTCCGCGGGAGGCTCTTGACCTGATTTATGATATTTGCCAATCGGCCCGCAGCGGCAGTCACACCATGACGGACCAAGTGAACTCGGCACCCGCCAGAAAAGGCGCCCGCAAAAAGCAATGGGACGCATCGGGGTTGCCGTCTCTTTTCTGAAGCATCGAAGAGCGCTAAGCTGGTTCAGGGAAACAATTAAAATCAGATCATCATCCAAGGAAGGATGACCATGTTCTTGAGGATGCTTTTGCACAGACTTGCTGTTTTGGCCTGCTTTGCAGGTATAGGCTGCAAATCTTCGTCGCAGCGCATCACGGTTCCCGACGATCAACTTTCTGCCAAATCTCCCGAAGTGTTCATCAACCAGTTTGAAGGCACTGAACTTGCCAAATGTGTCGACGAAAACGGCAAACCCACGGGCCATCTGAAAGCCATTTGGAGGCTCAAAAACTCCCAAAATCAGGACATCAAACCTTATATTCAGGGATTCGGCGGACAGGTGCGTTCAATTGCCGGTGTTCAAATTGAATTCCAAAGTCTGATCGCGCGTGAAGACCGGCGCGTGAACATTCCTTCAATTTCAAACACCAAAGATTTTCCGCGCGGAAGCTACAATGCTTTTGTTCTCAGGTTCCTTACGGAAGATTCCCGAAACGGAATTTCGGTGCTCAAAGCGAACGGAAAAAGATTGCTGAATGACGACTTTGCCAGTGCTGTTCTCTTTGTTCCGCGGTTTGCACTGGGAAATGAATACTCGACACGGTATTTTTTCCAGATGCCTGACGGAAAAGTTCACGAAATCAGTTGTCAGGCCGTAACCGACGATGTGCGGAATTCCCTGAATACATTTTCAGTCAAAGACGGCCTGCACGAATTTTCAGGACCGCGCGGCAAGCGCATCCCGTTACTGGCGTCGCTTCGAAGCAGAAAGGATGCGGAACCAAAACCGCAGCCGACTGTCATTGCCGTTCCGGTGCCGGTTCTGCCGCCCGTCGAACTTGCAACTCCGTCCGGAAAAGATTTACGCCCCGCAAAACGACCGCCCGAATATGACCGCTACTTCAAACATGAACGGATCTTTGAATGCGACAAAGACGGTGCAGTTGATGCCATATGGCGGATAGGCGACGAAAAAGGAATGCCCCTGCAGCGTGAGCTCCATTTCATCACGGGTTTTTCCGGAGAATTACAGGATCAAAACACGACCCGCCGTCTTTCCGTCAACGCAATCAGCGTCGACCCGTCACCGGCATTTTACTCCGGAAAAATGCCTCCCGCAGGGCGTTATTTTTTCCCGTCCGTCGAATTCAGCGAAAATGATTTCAACAGCAATATGGCTTACCACTCGGAGCTCGGGCCGATTGATGTCGGTTTCATTTCCGGCGGAGGAACATTTTTTATTCCGCGCGACGGGGCCGGACAAACGGTTTCAGTCGCCTTGTCGATGGGCAAGTCTCTGCGCGGAAATGCCTATCAGATCACGTCAAAATGCAAGCCGGTCCGCAACAGTGTTTTAGTCTGGATGACCCACTGCCTTGGTCAGGAAAACAGAACAAATGCAGGTCAGGCATGTCAACCCTGAAGGAATGTCAGTTCATGAAAACCAAAAAAATCCGCAAAAATCTCAACTCTGTTTTGTTCCTAATGTGCAGTTTGTCCGGCTCGTCGCAGGCTTGGGTAAAACTCGATGAATGGAAAAAACCAAAAGTGTTCGGTCTTGCACCCAGCGCCGATACTGCGTTTGTCAACACCGGCGCCCAGCGGATAAAAGACGGCTCCGACACACCGGCAATGAACAAGACAAATGTCAGTTTGCTCGGGCTCTATCCAATGCTCGATGAGCTTGTTGCCGGCTTCAGCGCAGGAGCGGGGGCTGCTGAAATCAAAAATATTAAAACCTCAAGCGGACTCAAATCGCTCAAAACACGCGGTAGCTATATTGAAGCTGCAGCGCTGTATGCTTTCAGCGATGATCTTTCAATGTACTTTTCCCCCGGATACAGCACCAAAGAATCCGAAACCGCGGCCGGCAAAACTCAAGAGAATTCTGTAACTCTGACCACCTATAGTGTTTGGGCTGCAAGCGATCAGCTTGGTTTGGGTCTCGGAATCGCCGGACGCAAGAACGCGCGCAGCCAAACGATCATTCCGCTGATTGGCGGAGCATGGCAACCGGCTCCGGAATTCAGGATCGACGGATGGCTTCCCGTAAATCTTCATGCACGCTGGAAATATTCACCGTCGCAGGCTCTTTTTGCACGCATTGAGCTTGCAGGAGACAGCTCGCTTTCCAAACAAATCAACAGCGGAACTCAAACAGACGTTCAATTGCTCGGCGCGCAGTTCTTGGCGGGGTGGTCGATAGGCATGCCGATTGGTTTTGGAACGGGAATGATCCGTTTGGATCCGTCGGTCGGTGTCTTCAAGGGACAACTGACCCAAAAGATTTCTGCAGGACAGCTTGAGCAAAAAACTGAAACATCGGTCAACCCGCTTGCCGATGTGAGACTGGCTATTGCGTTTTGAAGGGGTTTAGTTTTTGGAGTTCGATCAAAACCTCCCCTTCTGGCAGTGGGAGATGGTCCCTGCTTGATGCGGCTGCGTCATTCGAGATGGATCTTGGTAAAACCAGCTAATTAAGGGAACTAAAAGATTCTAACTTCAGACTCTGTGTTCGCATTCAGGAATCACGATTTCCCATTTAATTCTGGCAGTAGTTCCATTTTTTCAAAAATTTCAATTAGTTCGTCCTCGGAAAAGAACAAGCGAAAATTTCTCTCACCCTTACTTGTATTGCAGGACTCGCAAAGTGGTAGTGCGTTGTGAATTCGAAACCCCGAATGAGTTTCGAGTTCAAAGGTTCCTCCACGATTTCTGGGAATCATAAAATGGTCGAAATGAACTCCCTTGTCACTCATTTTGCAACGTGCGCAGCGGTTCTCGAAAATCCTTAGAATAGTCAGAAAATAAGAGTTTCTGTATTGCCTATCCTTTTCATCTATTCCTTCACTAAAAAGCTTAAATATTGATGTGTCATCGTAGTCGACGATAAAGCGATAACGTGATTTCTGAATTCGATTCCTCTCGAAATATTGTATTTCTTTCGCCAGAGATAAGTTCAGTTTTTCCAATGCATTCTTCTTGTGAACTTCAAATGGATCGATCTCAAATTGAGAAATGATTTTTTGGAAATCTTCAAAAACATCCCACGTTACGTTACAGTCAATTCTTTGAAGAATTTTATTGAATTCAAAGTAGCTCAAACGTTTCGATTCATCTTTGAATATCAGAGCGCTTCTTTTATTTGAAAGATTGGTAATCACTATATTTTCAGCGGCATTAATCTCAAAACTAATATTCTTCATATTTCAATTTATTCTCGCCTTGATATACAGGTAAGAGTTTCTCTGTCACGACCGATCATCCCATGTTTAGTTGCAGTTGGCCCGTCAGAACTCAGACGTGTTCATACGGTTGGCCAGTCGAAAGAGAGCCACCTCCGCCTCATTCGAAATATCTTAAAACACCTTGATTGGTCCGATCATCCAAACTGACTGAAGTCGGGTGGAATTTGCATTTTTCACCCCACCGTCAGTTGAATAATTGAAAAACTGACGGACCGCCCTCGGCTGAGACCACGTACACGCAAAAGTCACGGCAGTAAGGGCCGAAAGCGCGGCGCTTTCATGCTGAATTAGAGGGGCTGGATGGGGCCTAAACACGAGCGGGGAGACGTGATCACTCGCGTCTGTAATTTATCAATATTTATTGAAAATTGTCCTCTGCATATTCAGAGATTCGGAATATCGCGCAGGCAGGAGAAAAGACTTACAGCAGCTTTTTAGAATATCAGAGCATCACGCTGCGCGGTACTCTTGGATTTGAACAACGGTTCCGGCCTTGGCGGCAGCCTCGCCAATTTCCATGACCTGCTTGCTCGCTTCGCTTTCAAGATAGACTTCACCACAGTTCTCACAAATATGGGCGGGCACGTGGCGAATGACAACCACCGTAACCCCACGCTCAAGCGTAACAGTTGTGGTTCCAAGAACGGTTGTGCCCATTTTGCAAACAACACAGTTCATGACTTTCTCCTCTTAAAACCCAGCTCCCACTTTGCGGGGTCAGGTTCATAGACGGTAACAACAATGCTAAGGCCGTTAACTTGGTCGTGTGCTGCCACAACATGCAAAGGTCGGCCATTAACAAAACTCAAGATCAACGCGCTCGGGTATGGAGTGTCGGTCGGGTAATCCTCAACAACCTCTCCTGCGGCCAAAGCAGCAAGTACGCTTTCGTGTGATATGCCTCTTTGAAACATACGCTCAATGGCATGCATTCGATAAACAATCTTACGGTCTTGCGCAGCCATACAAGCCCCAAAATGACTCATGTACCAAAACAATCAACGACATCAAGGACAGCAGCAGTGCAATTCTGCCTCAAGCCTATGGTATTCACAAGGCTCGAAAAGGAACCCCGCTGGGACCTTTGCGGAGTGCAGCAGATGGCTAATAACTAAGGGCTATGAATTGCCGAGACGTCCATCAACGATGGTTGAGCCGTTGCTGGGCTGCACTGCCGGCAGCGTGAACTTAAATCCAACAATACGTCGGGAAACAGATTGCCGGTTCCACTTTTTCACCGGATAATGCCTCCATGTGCTTGAACAACTTTTTGAGCAATAGCCAACCAAAGTTCTGTGCCGCCCGATATTCCTTTGAGACCATGCCGCCAAGCAAGGCGTCGAAAGCCTTAAACCTCCTGCGCAATCTTGCACTGAGAAAAATAGAAGCACCCAATTAACTCGCAAAAGTTTTCGAGAAATTTTGAACAGAACTCACTGCACATCTGCAGCATGCCACCAATGTCACAAAACGGATTGCCTTTGGTCCAAACACGGACCAGCCCGCTCCCGCTCACTTTCCGACAGCGGTCATGATGGGACGGGAACGGATGTAGCGCTGGTTCCAACCGAGGAAGCGACTAAAAGTTACATTTGAATAATTACCGTTTCTCAGTTTTCGGAAAAAAAACTTCAACTTTCGAGCAACCCCTGCGAAAGCAGGGTCTGATGCTGATCCGAAAGATCAAAAAAAGTCTTTTCCCAATAATCGACATCATCAAAAAAAGAGAACGTCTGACGAAAAAATGGATCAGACCAGCGGCCGGCAATCCAGCCCAGATAATGGATCATTTTCAGCGTCCGCAAAGGCTCGACAAAAATCTCCCAGTCTGCCGGCAGCCCCCGAAATTCGCGGTAGCCCTCGGTCAGCAATCCAAGCGCAAAGGAAGAAGGAGAAACATCTTCAAGATGCGGAGGAACATTGATTCCGCAGGTCGAGGCCAAAGGCCACAGGTCCTGCATGGCCAAGCCGAACTGGCAATCATCAAAATCGACAAACCAAAACTGCCCGCCGTCGGTCATCTGAACCAGATTTAGTCTATGCAAATCGCCGTGCACGGGCAAAAACTTATCAGCATGCGGCAGCCATTCAAGACCGCGGCCGATGTTCTCAATCAGTTCAAAAAGCCCGTGCTGAAACTGTCGGGGGACTCTGTTCCAAGCCTGCAAATGCGCGAGCGGCGTGTGAACGTACATGTCAAAACTGAAACGCGGCCTGACGAACTCTGTGGCGGACACATGCCGCTCGAAGAGGTTGTGCATGCGGGCTATCGTCCGTCCTATTCCCAGAAGATCTTTTTCTTCCAGCTCAAGCGGAACCCGTCCGTAAATCTTTTGCCAGACGGCAAACATAAAGCCGCCGGCCAAACCAAGTGTTGCCGTTGTCGGAAAAGATGCAGGCAATGCGCCGCACAGCTTGCTGCGCAACGAGGGTGCAGCCGGATGAACGAAGTCTGAGCGAAGAATCGGAATGAGCTTGGGTGTTTCTATGTTCTCTTCGGCCAGAAGCCTGAGAAGCGCGTGTTCACTGACGACCATATCGGGCGTCCAGCGCTCGGGCCTGTAGAACTTGATGATGATTTGCCCGACACCGCGCGGCTGTGCGGCGTCCTCAATCTCAACGGCGTAAACGCGGTTTTCCATACTGTTGAGCTGCTGAAAACGACCTGTCGACCGCAATCCGGTGGATTCAGCGGCCGACAGAATGAGTTCGGCATCGAGCGTGGCAAAATGATCTGCAACGGGCTTAGATTGGTTCACTGCGCGTTGAGTGCGGCGGCTGCGGTACACGCCTCCGGTGTGCGGGAAGCGTTTCGTGTCACACACCTGTCGGGAACCTGATTCGTATTGTAAACGAGATTGAAGCAATAGATGTCTTTGCAATACTGCTCGAGCTGCGGATCAGTTTCGGCAAGACCCGACAAATACGTGTCTGCTTTTGTCTTGGCCTGTGCAGCTGCCTGAGTCGTAGCTGTGCCTGTCTGCGTGTTTGCGCCTGCGGATTTTCCTGCATCCAGATAACTGTTGATCGTTTTAAGTGCGGAATTAAGGCCTTCCACACCCTGATCAATACCGCTCTTGACGTCTGACGGAAGATTGGTTCCCTTCACAACGGCAGCAATAATGTACGCCTGAGAAATAGCCAGTTTGAAAACTTCGCCCTGCAGCGTTTGACCCACAGCGGTCAAAGCAGTTGTTGCCGCGCTCAGAGTAGTCAAAGCGGTCGCTGCATTTGCTCCGGTGTTGCTCAAACCGTCGATTTTCGCTTTCGCGTCTGTTGCATCTTTTTGAAGATCGATGGTCCCGTCGCCGTTGGCATCAAGAATGGTTTTGTACAGGCTCGAGAACTGACCGAGTGCCAGAAACAACCCCGCAATGCTGACGTTGGCATTGGCGCTGTCGCGACCGTCGCCGCATTTCGAAATTTCAAGAATTTCAAGCGCACTTGCAGCGTCACGCTTAAGATCGGTGATCGTTGACTTGGCAAACAAAGGGCAAATCGTCAGGAATGCTTTTTGGAAGGTTGCAAACTCTGGAAACAGGGCGCGCAATTGGGCTGCCGTCAGAATTGAAGATGACTTTTCCTTCAGTTTGGTTAATGTTGCTTCAGGCAACGCGGACTTTCCGGTCAGCTTGCCGATGTCAGAACTTCCTGAAGAAGAACCGCTGCTGCTGCCTGCAAAGTTTTTCACAAATTCCAGAGGTGTGATGCCAAGGTCGCCGCTGTAAGCGAATGTCAAGCGCACCCGTGCCTCGTCATTGCTGGGATCTTTGCTTAAAAGTTGCTCCAGCAAATTCGCTGCTTTTGTATAGTTACCGGAATCATATTCGGCCTGAGCTTCAAGCATCAGGCGCGACGGGGTTTCTTTGCGGGCCGGGTTTGAAAGCACACCGCAGGCTGCAACCAACGCAAGCGGCATCAACAGTGAAGATATCTTTGCAGCACGCAAAAAAACTCGTTTATTCCCCAAAACACCGGCTTTCGACATGCCATCACCTCCGCACCCTGCGTTACGCAAAACCTTGCAGACTGATGTTAACGGACAGGTCCGGAACATCAATGCGCATTTTTTGCCGCCCTGTCGGGCCCGACAAGACTGTTGTGAGCCGTTTCAGAGACTCAAACCAATCCCATGATCTTGTCCTGAAGATTTTTTGGCACGGACTCGTAATGGGAGAACTGCATGGAGCTGCTTGCACGTCCCTGCGACAAACTGCGGATGTCAGTTTCATATCCAAAAAGTTCCGCCAGCGGAATTTCGGCCTGCACAACCTGCAAGTGTCCGCGAGCATCAAGTCCAAGTACCCGCCCCCGCCGTCCGTTGACGTCCGAAACAATTGTTCCGCTCGATTCAGGGGGAACTACGATTTCAACCTTCATGAACGGTTCCATCATCACCGGCGACGCCTTTCGAGTGCGT
>RFOM01000043.1 GCA_009926615.1 Pseudomonadota bacterium | reverse complement strand
ACACTTTCTTTCTGCTGAATAAGTATATTTAAATTGAATTTGCAGTCATTTTTGAGACACCGGTTCTGTTGGTCCTGTGGCACTCACGCAGGACTTCACTTACCATGCAGGTAACGATTTCGGAGTATCAACATGAGATCATCAGCTGTTTGTGTTCTGACGTTGGCCGGACTTTTTCTGATACCTGCAGGTTGCGGCGAGTCGAAGGACTCGACAACCTCGGTCTTCGGCAATCTTACTTTCAACAACACCGGTTCAAACGATGCGACACTGACAACCCTGACAAAAATGGTCACCTGCAAACGTGATGCCGATCTCGGAATTTTTGATTTTGAAGCAGCCTCCGAAGACGGGCGAAGCTCGATTAAATTCAGGGTCAAAGGTTTTAAGTCAACCATGGAGACCTATACCTGCAAGCAGGCGGATGATAACCGGAGCGGCACGAGTCTCGGCGGCAAATATGACAATTGTTACGTCTATGCGAAGGTATCTTCACCGACCGGTTTAAACGGGTACAGCATGTACCGTGAAGAGGCTGAAAAGACCCAGAGCTTTACCTATGCCGGTTCATGTCAGATTCAATTCAGCGAAGTATCACCAAAGGCCAAAGCAAAAATAATCTGTACGAAGATGATTCAGACAATGCTCAACGGGGCCGGCCGAAATCCGGTGTCTGATACCGTGACCGGAGATGTTGCGGCTGAGGTTGATTGTCCGATTTGAAAATTCCTGAAGTCCCGAGCCGTCAGATGCAGTCTTCCGCTTTGGTGCAAAACGGGTTTTTCTTCTTGTTTTTATGGTTAACCTCGAAAGCTTTTTCGAGGTACCAGCCGTAAAGATACTGCCATCCCTGTTCGCTCACATACTTCCAGAACGGACTGTTTTCATAATTTAAATAAGCGCGGGACTGATTTTCGCCGACCTCAACCCAGACAGGTTTTGAAAATTTCATTTTGAGGTCGACACCTTCAACGTGCCCGACTCCTTCAATCGGCCCGTCTTTACGCGCAACGATTACATTGAATGAGGCAAAGTCGAGAACGCCGTTTAAATTCTCGTCGTGAAAAAGAGTTATGTAAGCCGGATAAGGCAAGTGCTTCAGCTTGACCAGCACGGTTCCGGCCGGTGTCAGGGTCGAACTGCAGACAAGTTTTCGGTCTGCCAGTCCTTTTTTGAAGGTTTCGTTTCCCGCAAGACCAAAAGCGCAGACACGGTGTTCGCTTGTTTTGGAACGCTTTGTCTCAAGTCCGGACACTTCGAGAGTCAGATTCCGTCCTGTATCGCCGGTCAGGTTCATCGGATCGGTTTGTACCGTTGCCTGTTGCGATTTCTTGCAGCCCGCAAAAAAAAGTAAAAATATGAGAAACCGCATTTCAGCTCCTGAAAACGATGAACGCTGGAGCCATGATACGGGCAATCATATGTGCTGCAAAAATATTTTCAGTTTTTGTCCAGTGAAAATCCGGCAAGGCGATTGAGTTGAGCGTCAAAATACTGAACGTTCAGTTCAGACCCTGCGGTTCTGCTCAAATACGAGAATCCGATTTTCGAGGCTGCGAAAAGCGAGCGCGGATTGCCCTGAGAAACTTCGCGCGATTCCGCACCGGCACCGCTCAGAACAAGATGCACCCCGCAGTCAGTTTTGAGATGTTCCAGATGGTGGTCATGACCTGACATATAAACATCGGCCTGACCGCAGAACTGCGGCGCAATCGTGTCCCGCATATAAGGGGTGTCGCCGTGCTGACCGCTCGAATGAACCGGAAAGTGACCAAAAACGACCCGATGACCGACTTTCGGTTTCTGGAGTTGGCGTGAAAGCCATTCCTGCTGGCGGGAATCGCGCGGCAGCGCGACTGTATCCAGTCCGATAAATTCGATTCCGTGCGCGGTAAACGAATAGTAACGCGTTGGCATGCGCCAGCTCGAAGAGAGTCGGGTATAGTCAATTTGCGCTTGGATATTTCCTCTCGACAGCGCAAATCCATAATCATGATTGCCCAGAACAGCCCAAAATTCGATGCCCAGTTTTGCATACAAATCTTCAAAGCGTGTCTTGAATTTCGGGTCGTTTAAACTTTTGACCCCGCTGTTGTAAAAGTTGTCACCCAAAAGAATCGCGAAATCACAGCGTCGCGTGCGGCAGAATTCGGGCAGTGCGTCAGCAACCTGCTGCTGGCCTGCAGTCCCTTTGCCCGTATCACCCAGAACGAGAACCCCGAGGTCTTCCGAACTTGCGGTGGCAGCGGGGGCAGCGGGGGCAGCGGGGGCAACCGCAGCCGATAAAATCAATAATCCGAAAAAAGCTGTAATTTTCATAATTTCTAAACCCGCAGTAGTGTTTTTTTATAGATAAGTGGATAAGTCCGGTGCGTCAATAAGTTTCAGGGGAAGGACATTCAGACTTTGGGCGCGGGGCTGAGCGGGTGTTAGAATTTGCACAAGATGCTGACGATTGAAGTTCCTTTGACCGCCTGCCGGTCTGAGCTGCCGGAGAATTTGATGCGGATATTTTTTGTTTTCGCTTTTTTATCGTTGAGTACAGGTTGCAAATTGTTGCGCACTCAGCAGTCGGCCCCGCAAATTACAAACGGCACGGTTGCCGATGCAAGGGTGTCCCGACAGGGTATTATTCGAATCCGTTCGATTTTCACGGAGTCGGGCAGCATGATGGCCTCGATCTGCACAGGTACGATCATCCATGTGCCGAATCAGGCGCTCAATGAATGCGCTGCAATCTCGGCGGCCCATTGTTTTGCAAATGTGCCGGCGGGAACAAAACACTCCGTCGAGTTCGTTTCGTCCGAAGGAAAAGTTTTGGCCGAAAAAGAGCCTTCGGCGGTCCACGTTCATCCCTCCTTCAGTGTCTCGGGAAATCGCGTCTCTGTCGCCATGAGCGCGGTTGATCTTGCCGTCCTCCGCTTCCCGTGCGGAAATATTTCATCTCTGCAGGCTTCGAAAATTTTGGATTACAGAAAGGTCCCTGCAGGAACGGACCTGATTGTTGCGGGATACGGACTGACTTTGAGTGAGGCGCAGGCAGCGGTGAATGTCGGGCAGGGATTGCAGGGGGCTGCGGTTCAACCCCGCGAATCGGCAGTTTTGATGCAGACGCAAATGAAACTGCGCGAGGTGCGTTTTCCCGAAAGGCCGGCTGCCGGAGTTTTTGCTCTATCAGGGACCGACGGCCGAAGCTCATGCAACGGAGATTCGGGCGGACCGGCCTTTTTTGATTCGGGCACGCAATTGTATCTTGTTGCTTCAACCAGCGCCGGACCTGCGCAATGTGAAAAGGCCACCGCCGTTTATGCGATTACGTCGGTTCATGCGGAATGGATTAATTCGGTGTTGGGCGGAAAAATCGTAAAAATTGAAGATTCGGCCGGCGAAGCACCGCCTGCCGGTTCGGGCAATTCTCCGATTGTTGCCGAAAATCCGGAGAACGCAGATGTACCTGAACCTGCGGCTGCACCTGCAGCTGAACACGCGTCCCAGCCTGCCGGCAGGCTGTGTACGGGGACAGTTTTGAAAGTTAAAGCAGTCACGCGGCCGTGGGGCACGATCATCAAATTGATTGACAAAGACTCGTCGCAAATCAGTGAACCGTCATTTAAGTGCAATCTGAAAAATGAAACTCAGCTTTGTTTGTCGGGGAGTCTTAAACCAACCGGAACAGGCAACTCATCCTCGATGCTGGCCGAGGCTGTTTCTGCAGACGGATGTGAAAAATTTACAAAAGGACGGCGGGTGTACATCTACCGGCCGGATTTCCGGCCGGCAGACTGAAAAAGTTCATCCGATGATGTTTGCAGGAGCCGTATAAAGTTTGGTGTAATACTCGTTCAACATACGGTCTGCAGAAAACGGTTTTGTGCAGCTTTCGATACTTGCCTTCATCATTTTCAGCCAACGCTGGCGGTCGTTGTAGAAGACCGGAATGACTTCATCGACAAGCACTTTGTAAAGTGCCAGCGCGTCGCGTTCATCCTGCGCAGCAACATTGGGCGGGACCTGCTCGTCGCCGATGGCCCAACCGTTGACACCGTGATTGCAGGCTTCCGGCCACCATCCGTCGAGGATGCTGACGTTCAGTACGCCGTTCATCGCAGCCTTCATGCCGGACGTGCCGCAGGCTTCCAGAGGCCGCCGCGGATTGTTCAGCCACACATCGCAACCGCGTGTCAGTGCACGGCCGATATCCATGTCATAGTTTTCAAGAAAGACGACGCTGTTGGGATACTGCCGCGACATTTGCACAAGATTGTGAACAATCGCCTTGCCCGTATCGTCCAGCGGATGTGCTTTTCCGGAAAAGACGATCTGCACTTTTCCGGTCTTGAGCATTTCGCCCAGTTTGTTTTCGTAGGCAAAAATGAGGTTGCTGCGCTTGTAGGGTGCTGCACGTCGGGAGAAACCGATCAGAAGTGAGTCCTGATTCAGCTGCACACCCGTGCGCTGTTTAATGAAATTGATGGTGTCCTTTTTGACTTCCTGATGGGCTGTCCACATCGAATCGAGCGAGGTGAAGTCACGGCGCATGCGTTCGTCGACCCACGTCGGGATGTGCACACCGTTCGTGATTCCGATGATCGAGGAACGTCCGGAGACATCGGACCACATGACATTTGCAGTTTCTGCATGAAGCTGGGCAACTGCATTTGAATTGCGCGAAAGACGCAGGCCGGCAACGGTCATGTTGAACGGTGTTCCGCCGATGCGGTGCATTTGTTCAATACTCAGACCGAGGGTCGCTCCCATGTAATTCAGAAGCTCAAGGTTGTGGTGTTCGTTGCCTTCTTTGATTGGTGTGTGGGTTGTGAAAACGATTTGCTGGCGGGTTTGCTGCCAAGCATTGTCGAAGCTTTGTCCCTGCGTCATCTTTTGGCGGATGAGTTCAAGACCGGCCAGTGCCGCATGTCCTTCGTTGAAGTGATAAACATCGACGTGGTGGCCCAAAGCCTGCAGTGCCCTGACGCCGCCGACGCCCAGAACGATCTCCTGCGCAACGCGCTCCTCACCGAACCAGCCGTAGAGCTGACCGGTAATCCATTTGTCTGCATTTTCGGGGATGTCGGTATCAAGCAGGTACAGCGGAGCGTTGTTGTAGGAGTCGCACAGCCAGACTTTGCACCAGACGTCATTTTGTCTGATTTTTACGCTGACTTTTATGCCGGTATCCTTCAGCTCGGGGTACTGAAAATTATGATAGGCGTCGTATGGTTTGCCGTCGTTGCCGATTCTTTGCTCCGTATATCCCTGCTTCCATTTGAGGCCGATACCTACGAGGGGCAATTTGTTGTCTTTTGCACCTTTGAGGGTATCGCCGGCCAGAATCCCCAGACCGCCGCAGTAGATTTTCAGGGCTGTTTCAAGACCGTATTCCATGCAAAAATAAGCAACAGAAGGCTTTTGTGTCGTAGACATAAGAGCTCCAAAATAGAGTGTTGGCAGCGGAGTTTACTTTGACAGGAGAAATTTGAGTCCTGCCGAGACGAGGACAATACCAAATATTTTCTTAAGTGTGTCTTGGGGCAGCTGCAGGGCAAGGGTCGCGCCAAGGTAAGCCCCCAGAGCCATCGCCAAGGCAATATAAAGGGACGAGCGGATTTCCAGATTACCGGCGTTGTAATATTTTATCGCTGCAAAAATCCCCACAGGCAGAATCAGTGCACCGATAGATGTACCCTGTGCTGAAATTTGACTCATTCCACTGATCATGACGAGCAAAGGCACGATGACCAGTCCCCCTCCGATTCCGACCAGACCGCTGAGCGTGCCGGCAGCGAGACCAATTCCAAGCAGAGTCAATACTGATGTAGCCAAGAGTCCTCCCGAGGGGGCTAAGGATTTTACTTTGGTTGAGAGTACTGCCCTGACTTTAGCAGATGCAGGACAGCTTCCAAGTAGGCCTCGGCTTTGCCGGTTGATTCCCCGCCGCAATAGATCCCATGCTGGGCGAGAACAAAGATCACCGGCCCGCGGGTCTGCGGCGGAGATTTTTTGCTTTCTTTGAATTGCCGGTTTTCGACCGTGTCTGCGAGAGCTGTCATATCCTGACTGTTTGGAAATACATTGAGCATGAAGGGAGTCCGGTGATCCTCCAAGCCGAGAGCTTTCAGCAATTCATGACCTTCAATCTGCACTGCCGGCGGATGCAGAGCTTCGAATTCGGGAGCATGGCAGTGCATGATCGTCGAAATCCAAGGGCATTTTTTATAAATCAGCGCATGAAGAAGTGTTTCGTCGCTTGCTTTCGGAGCTAGCGAAGCAAGCGCATTGCCGTGGAGATCCACGAGCAGAAAATCGCCGGCTGTGAGATTCCGCTTGTGCTTGCCCGAGCGCGAAATCAGAAAGCTGCCGGAATTCCTGCGCAGGCTGAAGTTACTGCTGGTTGCGGGGATGGCAAGCCGATCGTCCAGCCGGACCGCAGCTTCACATAACTGCCCGAGTTTAATTTGTTCGAACAGACTGAGCGGAATTTGCCCGCTCGCATCAAAGCGGTATTTGCGGTTAACGCGCATAGTTGTAATTCTCCAGCCGGACCAGAAAATCTTTTACGGATTCGGCGGCGGATCTGCCGCCCGCAAAGATTGCCGTGCCTGCATTGAGGATAAAATCTTTTCCAAAATCACTGCAGGCCAGACCGACATGTTCGGGTTTAATTCCGGCACTTGGGACCGGCACAGTCGGGCCAACCCCTCCGTTCCAAGCTTCACTGCATGCATGTGCAATCTGCCGTGTTGTCTCTTTGGGCAGCCCGATTTTGCCGTACGGGCTGGGAAACAGAGTAAGATCGCCTCCTGCTGCGCGTATCAGACTTCCCAAACTCACACTCGGGCAAATGGCATCATCCGGCAGTCCCTGACCGAATGCGCCCGCCAGCGCGGGATGGGCGACGAGCGGAAGATCGGTGACTTGCCTCAGAGATTGCAGGGTTTGCAGTCCGGCTGTCCAAACATTGATGAGAAGTGCATCCGCGCCCGCATTTTTCAGTTGCGAGCTCCATAATTTCAGGTCTGCGCACGCGTTTGCATCCAAGGGCGCGTGGACTGCGTAGAGAGTCTTTAAATTTGATTTCGATTTTCTCGCGGCAACTTTTTCAATTCTGCGCAATGTAGTCCGCAAATCGGCGTCGTGGCGGATTTCGTCATCTTTGACAAGATGCACTCCTGCCTCGGCGACTTCAGCATAAAGATTGGCGAGCGAATCTTCGGTCATGGCGACGTTGGGTTTGAGTATGCCCATCAGCAGCGGCCTCTCGCCCTCCGCTCCGCACAGCCGGCGCAGTTTTGTAATGTCCGTTTTGGGGCCCGTTAACTTTCCGGATGCAAAGCACGCGCTGTTGAAGCGCAAGCCGGTGAGCGAAATTCCGCTGTAAAAGCTCATTTTTCCGAACACGAGTGTCAGCAGCCAGCTGAGCTGTCCATGCCAGAGGGACATCGGAAAAGCGATGGTCGCATACAAGTGCGACTTGTCATCATGTGACGAAACAATTTTTGCGACAAGCGAACACAGCAACGCGGGATCGGCACTGCGCTCGTCCCAAGCTCCGAGAGTCTGTCCGACGGCAATCTCTTCAATGACCTCGGCTCCGTGTATGCATTTGTCGACCTTGTAAGTCGCAAATGCATGAGCCTCGGTGTCCTGAACGGGCAGCATAACAGCATTGTTTTTTACTGATAATTTCATTATTTCGTCAGGCCTTTGATAAACGCAGGTATATCGAAAAACTCCGAATTTTTAGATTTTTTGATGACACCGCGCTCCGTAATTATTCCGCTGATGAGCTTTGCCGGAGTCACGTCGAACGAAGGATTCCAAATCCCGATTCCCTCCGCCGCCAACCTCTGCCCGAAAATATGAGTCATTTCTGCGGCAGGCCGCTGTTCGATGTGAATGGCGGAGCCGGTAGCGGTGTTTAAGTCGATGGAGGTCAACGGCGCCGCGACATAGAACGGGACGTTGTGAAATGCTGCCGCAATTGCCAGCTGGTATGTGCCGATTTTATTGGCTGTATCTCCGTTGGCGACAACTCTGTCCGCTCCGACGACAACCGCATCAATTTTTTGCCGGTTCATAAGAAATGATGCCATGGAATCAGTGATCAGCGTGGCAGGAATTTTTTCGAACACGAGTTCGAATGCGGTGAGTCTTGCTCCCTGATTGTAGGGACGTGTTTCCGTCGCATACGCATGAGCAAGTTGACCCCGTTCATGCAAAGCGCGGATGACACCCAGAGCAGTCCCGTATCCGACGGTTGCCAGACTGCCGGTGTTGCAGTGAGTTAAAACATTGAGTGCCGGCTTTTCCGCACCGCTGAACAGGTCGGCACCGAAAGCGCCAATCGCTTTATTGTCTGCAATATCTTTGCCGAGCATTCCCTCTGCGTAGCCGACAATTTTTTCGGCAAGAGCGCGGACGGAGTCTGCACTGTTCTTTCCTGCTGCCGCAGATTCCGAAATGAGTGCCTTTATTTTGCCGATCGCTTCAAACAGGTTGACGGCTGTCGGACGGCTTTCACCGAGAAGAGCGAGTCTGGCTTCAACCGTTTGAATGAAAGATTTCACGTCCGCAGATGATTTGACAATGTCTTCCATTTCAACCGCAAGACTCAGAGCGGCAGTTACTGCAATAGCCGGTGCACCGCGAACTTTCATTGTTTTGATGGCTTCGGCACCCTGAACGCAATTTTTGATCACAAAGAATTCCGTATGCAGCGGAAGTTTGAGCTGGTCGAGGATTTCGAGTTCACCGCGTTTGTAACGTATTGCTTCCAAACGTTGCGGATTGTCCGTGTGTTTCATGAAGGAAGTTGTCCTTTGACAAAATAGGTTTGAAGCAGTTTCGCCATTGTGAGATCTTTGCGAGTGACTCCCCAGCGCGGTTCGTGCGTAACCAGCGTGATTTCAATTGAGTCAAAGTCGCGCAGGGAGAAAGATGTATGATGGTCACAAATTTCCTGAGCATCATGCAGCCACTTTAATTTGTTGACGGCATCCGAGTGGCTGCTGAATTTGAACAAAGCTTTCAGACAAAAGCCGTGACCGTCCTCTTCGACCGTCCATGCCGAAAGCTGCTCCGCCTCTGATTTTACAGCTTCGTGCGGATGATCAATCAGGGTTCGGGGCGCGTCCTGCACGGCTTTAAAAAGGCTGTGCGGAAGTGCGAATTTTTGAGTTGTTGCGCGCATAATTTCTTCGTCGGGAAAAATTCCGCCTGACAGGCAACGCTCAGTCATGCGGACAAGATATTCGCCGGCGCGGGAACCTGCCGAAGGCATCGGGATCGACGGATGCAGTTCAGCCGCATACCTGAGCCGCAACAGAAAGGGAGCCAGTCCGACATCAACCGCGTTGAGTTCGTTTCCGCCGATGTATGGAGCCTCCGGCTTATTGAGTTGAGTGTTCAGCCACTCCCAGCCCGCTTTCAGTTTCTCATTTGCGGAGCGAACCGAATTAACATTGCCGAAGGAATAGATGGCCTGCTGCACTGCCGACAGGAGTATCGAATTTGCGCTTTCCCAGAGAACTTTGGTCTGGGCGCATTCTTTTGCGGTGTTCCCGTACAATTTGGGACCCGCAGCGGTCAGGCTGTCGAGAAACTCCATGATCACCAGACTTTCGTGAAATCCCTGTCCGTCGGAAAAAATAAGTGTCGGAACGGACCCTGACGGATTAATTTTCAGCATTTCTGCCGGCGGCCGGTTGAGGTCAATTGTAGTCCTGCGAATCAGTTCTTTGCTTATTTTGCGGACCTCGCAGGCCAAAAGAACGCGGTGAACAAAGGGGCAGGCTTCAATCATATAAAGATTCAAAGTGGAAACTCCTTGCAGCGCGGTGTCAGCGAAACGGCACATCGGCGAAGTCTTTCACTGATTTGGTGCCCTTCGGGCCGATGACGTTACGGGACACAACGCGGGGGTGCAACCCATGAAACTGGAGTGGGACCAAATCATACACGTGTACTTTCCTGTCACGGTGGCCATTTTCGCTCAAGTGGCTTTCCTGCTGCTCCCTATTAATTTGAGAACTTGGCGGACCGACCTTTTGAACGCGTGGACCTATTCGGGCATCCAGATGTTCGTGGCCGGCATGCTGTTTGCCGTGATTCCGAGGATTTTCAGTGTCTTCTACCTGTCCGACGCGGCGTCGATCGTCGTTATTTCAAGCGTTTTCCTTGCCAGCTGGTGGCGCATCGTACGGAGCATCCCGCTGGAAGCGACCTTTCCGGTGACACCCGAGCCGGTTGAGATGCCCGTCGTCTCTTTTGACTCCTTTTATAATCCTGAGCGTCTCAGGCAGCTGGGAGAATTGTCCGGTGACGATTCTTACACGATCCAACGCCAGCGGGCGTTGCGCGAGATGCTCGCGAGGCGCCGCGTCGACCGCGGCTCCGGAGATTCCGAGGAAGAGTAATCCAGTCAAAAAGCCCTAAGGGCCGGTTGCAATTTGAAAACAGGTTTTGTATCACTGCCGCACCGTGCCCGCCCTTAAGACATTCGGGGCGGTTATAAAATCGTTTTAATGTCTGGAGGAAGCCGCGGTGGCAAAGGAAAAATTTGAGCGCTCTAAGCCTCATATGAACATCGGTACAATCGGTCACGTTGACCATGGCAAGACGACGCTCACAGCAGCGATCTCTTCCGTGTTGGCGAAGGCATTCAATAAGGTCGCTACTAAGTTCGACGAAATCGACAAAGCGCCTGAAGAGAAAGCTCGCGGGATCACGATCAACGCGTCGCACATCGAGTACGAAACTGAGAAGCGTCACTACGCTCACGTGGACTGCCCCGGGCACGCCGACTACGTGAAGAACATGATTACCGGTGCGGCACAGATGGACGGAGCAATCCTCGTGGTTGCTGCAACCGACGGTCCAATGCCCCAGACTCGCGAGCACATCCTTCTCGCACGTCAGGTCGGCGTTCCTTTCATCGTCGTTTTCCTGAACAAGTGCGACATCGCTGACCCTGAACTCATTGACCTCGTTGAGATGGAAGTTCGCGACCTCCTCAGCAAGTACAAGTTCCCCGGCGACGACACCCCAATCGTCCGCGGTTCCGCTCTCGGCGCTCTCGAGAAGGGCACCGGCGCACGTGATGACGCAGCCAGCAAGTGCATCTTCGAACTGATGGATGCAGTTGACACATACATCGCTGAGCCACAGCGTCCTCTGGACAAGCCCTTCCTGATGCCAATCGAAGACGTGTTCTCGATTTCAGGTCGCGGTACAGTTGTGACCGGCCGTGTTGAGCAGGGTATCGTCAAGACAGGCGACGAAATCGAAATCGTCGGTATCCGTCCTACGACCAAGACGACATGTACAGGCGTTGAAATGTTCCGCAAGATCCTCGACCAAGGTCAGGCGGGCGACAACGTCGGCGTTCTTCTCCGCGGTACAAAGCGTGAAGAAGTCGAGCGCGGACAGGTTCTTGCCAAGGTCGGCTCCATCAAGCCGTTCAGCAAGTTCAAGGCTCAGGTTTATATTCTGAACAAAGACGAAGGTGGCCGTCACAAGCCTTTCTTCAAGGGCTACCGTCCTCAGTTCTACTTCCGTACGACGGACGTGACTGGTGTTGTTGAGCTTCCTGCAAACGTTGAAATGGTTATGCCGGGCGACAACGTTGAAATCAGCGTTGAACTGATTACTCCAGTCGCTATGGAACCCGGTCTTCGTTTCGCTATCCGCGAAGGCGGCCGTACGGTTGGCGCCGGTACAGTTTCGACTGTTCAGGGCTAATCGCCTCCAAAAGGTTTCTCGGTTTTGGCCGAGGATAAAAAAGCCACCCGCAAGGGTGGTTTTTTTTTGGCATCCGCGCTTTCGAAAATGCCGAATAAGCAGCCGTTGTGTTACGCGACGGAGTCAGCGCTTGGATTCGCTGTTCGTAGCCGGTTTGATATTTTTAACTTCGTGGGCTCCTGCCTGCTGGCCGCTGATGCTTATGGTTTTCGTCAACACGCTCTTGGCGCTGGGGCAGGTAACTCTTGATGCTCCTTCATTTTGAGGCAGAGCACCCAAATCTATAAATCGAATCTGCTCCGAAATTGTTTTGACTGCGTTGCACTCGAGTTTGGTGATTTCGTCGGGCTTCATGTCAGCCATCTTACGCCACGCTTCGCCTGCGCCTTGGGACGGGTCCCCGCCAAAAATATCGTAGAGTGCCGGAGTCGAACCGAGAAGTGCGCATCCCGCCAGAGCAACGCCTAAAGTTCCGGCCGTCGCAACGCCGCAGCCGACCAAAGCAACGCCAACCCCCATCCAGAGGATTGCTGAACGCTGTGTGTCGATATCCGCCAGTCTTTTTGTCAAAGTGTTCAGATTGACGAAATTTTTGCTGACAGGCTTGGATGCTCCAAAAATGCTCAGCAATTCTTCCTGTTTCGGGGTTGCAAAAACTTGATTGCTGGATCCTGCGTACCAGCAACCCCAATCTTTTTCGCTGCGTCCGCGGATCGAAGGCTCCACGTGTGCGAACAGAAAGTTTCGGTTTGGACCGCAATTGGCATGCAGTTGAACGAATTCGCTCTCTGTCATGCTGTCCTGTGTTTCCACTTTTTTTAAAAAGCACGATGAAAAAGCCAATGAGAGAGTCGCGCAGGAAAGTTTGAGCCAAAGACGTTCTGGATGACGCAGTACAGCTTTAGGCTCAGTCATAGCGAAACTCCGGAGTTGCGCTATTGCGCCGCAAACCCCAGCGTTCTTTTGAGTGACTCTGGAAGGACCGGCAACGACGAGCGCGGTAATAAAAACGTCGACAAGTTGAACAGGTCTGCAAAGACTTTCGATTTGTCGAGCGTTGATCTCAGGTAAGCATAGCCCAACGAACCTCCGGTACCAACACGGATGCCAATCATCCGATGGACCATGATCGCATGCTGGGCCCGCCACTGTTGCAGCAGTTCATCAATATCAACTAAAAGAGTAAGCATTTTGAAGGGCAAATGCAGGATGGGTTCTTCGCGATAAAGATTTATGAAAAGGGCCGCGTGGGTCGCCTTCAGCGAAAGTCTGCGAATGCCCTGACTGACAAGGTCATTGTGAAGTGATTCTTCAAACAGGGCCTTAAAATAGGTTTCAGTCTTTTCAACTTCACCCAACTGTCGGGTTTTCTCGTCATCCGTAAGCAGAGGATGCTCATTGATAAATCGGCGATCCCTTGTCAGGTGGTTTCGCAGTGACTGCTGATATTCCTGCCAGAAGCTGAATCCGTCTTTGGTTTCGATGAACGGGGTTCGTTCGAGCCATTTTTCCACGAGCGCGAACAGTGAAGGCGAATTTTCCGCGTGTTCCATGTCGGCAATTTCCTGCGGACTCAGAGTTTTGGCAAACGGTGAATTGCGGTTTGCCAGCAGCGGATGTTCTCTTTTGACTCCCAGCACCGATTCCAGAATTCTGAATTGTACGCTTTGAAAACCTGATGCCGGTGAAACCAAGTCGCGGAATTCAAGAAAATCGAGCGGAGTCATTGTTTCAAGAATTCGAAGATGGTCTGTGAGTACTTTTTGGATTTCGGTGATTCGGGTCAGGCGGGCAACGGCTGTGCCCATCCTTTTTTCGTCGACTTTTGTTTCGCCGAAAATTGCGCAGACAGATTTGAATTCATGAAGAATTTGTTTGAACCAAAGTTCATGAGCCTGATGAACAATAATAAAGAGAAGCTCGTCGTGAGCTTCTCTTCCTTGTTCCGCACTCTTGGGCGATTGCAGGTTCAGCAGCTCGGGAACGCGCAGGTAACTTCCATAACTCAGCGGTTTGTTGCTGCCGGAACTCATTATTCGCCTTCTTTGACTTTCTCGACTTTGTTGAACTCGATTTCGACCGGTGTCGGGCGTCCGAAAACCGAGATCAGCAAACGGAGTTTCATCTTGTCGGCCTTGACTTCATCCACGTCACCCACAAAGTTTGTGAAAGGACCGTCGATGACGCGAACGCGCTCGCCTTTTTCAAAGCTCATCTTCGGACGTGCGGCGATTTCCTTGGCCATATATGCGGTGCGGTTGATCACGCGATCAACTTCTTCATCTGAAAGTGCGGGCGGCTCGCGATTTGGAGCTGCGCCGATGAAGTTCGAGATTTTCGGCGTATCTTTCACACAGTGGTAAGCGGATTTTTCGCTCAAGTCCATCTGAATGAAGATATAACCCGGCATCAGTTTTTGCTCGATGCGTTTCTTTTTGCCTTTTTCGTCGATTTTTTCGACTGTCTGGGACGGGATGACGATTTGCCCGAAGTAGTCGCTCAAATTGAGTTTTTTGATTCTTTCTTCGAGAGCCGTTTTAGCCTTTTTTTCCATGCCGGACTGGGTTGTGATGGCATACCAGCGCAAACGTTCGTTCCGGACGGTCGGTGTACTCTCGGCGGTTTTTTGAAGTTCTTCAGTCATTGTTCAGGAATCCTCAGGCGGCTTGGCTCATGATGAGATTGATAATCTTAACGAAAATGAAGTCGGACAGAAAGAAGAAAACCGAAGAAATTGCCACCAGAACTATGACGACCAGCGTGGCTCTCTGAGTTTCCTTAAGGTCCGCCCACGAGACTCTTGTCAGCTCGTCTCCGACGTCAACCACGTAATCTTTCAGACTGCGGCTTGCGAACATTACCACAGTTGCCACCACGGTCAGGATTCCGGCGATAGCGTTGTTCCACAACGGGAACTGCGGATTCGCCACACTGAACCCCGAGGCGCTCTGTGCCACGTAATGCTGAGCGATAAAAAGACCAGCCGCATGAAACAGATACCAGAAAAAAGCTGCAAATATGACATAAAGCGCAAGCGCGTATCTGTATGCCGAGTTCGAAATTTCAGTCATGCGGGATTCCTTTAAGTCTTGCTAATCATAGACTTCCGAGCGATCAGAGGTTGCTACCATGGTTTTGGACTTACGGGCAAGCCGGAGGGCAGAGGTGAGTCACCAGACGTCCGGCTTTTTGAAGTCCCTGAGCCATAGCGCGACGGTGGCTGGGCCACCACGGACTCACGAAAGTATCTTCC
The DNA here is from genome assembly GCA_009926615.1 of Pseudomonadota bacterium. GTDB lineage: Bacteria > Bdellovibrionota_B > Oligoflexia > Silvanigrellales > Silvanigrellaceae > RFOM01. The sequence goes on along the minus strand of RFOM01000043.1, from coordinate 12,930 downwards.
CTCAGGATTGCAATCTGGTCCAGTTCGAGTCCGTAGCCAAAGAGTTCAACGAGCATGAGAGCCTGAAGGTCCGGATAAATTTTGTCGGGCTCCGCCATTGCAGATGAGCTGCTCCCGCTGCGTGCGTTCACCGCCGACCAAAACAAATGCTCCAGTTCGTTGCTCCAGCCGCCGAGATTTCTCAATCTTATTTCAAGATGAGTTTTGAGAGCGCCCAGAACATCCTGACCGCACGGATAATTCTGTCCGCAAATAGCCGGACCAACAGTCACCCGCAGACTCTTCATCCACGTCTGAGAGTCCGTTGCAGGATGCGCGGCGATATCCCGCAAAATTGCAAGAGCATTTTGCTGAATTCCTGCCGTATATCCCCTCCAGCCTGCGTGAAAGCAGCCTGCAGCAATGACATTGTGCGCAACTTCGCTTGTGACTGCGACGGCAAGACAGTCGGCCGTCGATATACCGAGCGGATGACTGAAGTTCCCGCCGGAAACTGCAATCCCGTCGGCACGAGGCAATTGGCCCGCATCAAAGGACTTCATTTCTGAAACAATGTCCGAATGGAAGGCGGACACACGCCATGCCTCGGGCAGGTAGCCGTCGACGGAAAAAACAACCTTTGCAGCGCTGCTTCCGTGAGGAACACTGACACATCTGTCCTCGGAAACGGTCGCCTGAACCCGCCGCAGACCCGATGCATCGCGCTGTTTGAAAAACGCTTCAAAACCCTCCGGCCATGCGGCTTGAGGGCCGGCATCGGGCCTCATGAATATTTTCATTCTTCGTAAGATTCCTGAGTCTGCGCATGCTGAAGCGAATCGCGGAGGACTTCATTCTGCAGAGTGCTCAGAAGAACTCCTGTCGCTACACCGACGTTCAGTGAGTCAACTGCCGCAATGCCCCCCGGAATTTTCACAAGGTAGTCGCAGTGACGCGCAACTTCCTGCCTCATTCCCTTGGATTCGTTGCCGACAACGAGAACATAATGGCGGTCGAGCGGAAGTTCATTGTGGCGTGCATTTGCCTGCAACGAAGAACCTACGATCCAGACACCCGACTTTTTCAGAAGTTCAAGAGCTCTGTTGATATTTACCGTCGGAGCAAGATGAAGACTGAAGGCACCGCCCGAGGACGTTTTAACAACTACGGGAGTAATTTCGGCCTGTCTGTCTTCGCCGAAAATAACAAATTTTGCTCCGAAAAATGCAGCCGTGCGGAGGATGGCTCCGAAGTTGCGCGGATCCTGAACCTGATCGAGCACCAGTCCCAGACAACCGTGCGGGGTATCGGAAATCATTTGCGGCAGAGCTTGTGCAATGTCGTGAATGGACACCGTAGGAATACTCGGTACACGCAGGCATACCCGCTGATGATTCAACTGTTCATCGGAACTGAGCGGCCATTCCTCATCTTCCTGACTTTTGCAGAGAGTGATTTTGAGTCCCATGTTCCGGCAGGGTTCTACGATGTTTTTAAGCTGCGCCGGAACTCGTCCTGCCTTGTCGGCGATGACGTGAAGCGCGTAGGCGCGCTGGTCGAATGATTCTTCCTGCGCGAGTCTTGTCAGATAATTTTCAATCGGCCGGCGACCCCAGACATGGAATTGTCTTTGTGTTGTACCCGTGCCGGCGGCGACTGCAGTCCTGTCGCTGCGGACAAATTTTTGAGCCGAGCTTTTTTCCGGTACTGCGACAGCAGAACGACGATCGGAGCGCATCGGTCTGTCCGAGCGCATCGGTCTGTCCGAGCGCATGGGTTTGTCGGAGCGCATGGGTTTGTCGGAGCGCATGGGTTTGTCGGAGCGCATGGGTTTGTCGGAACGCATCGGTCTGTCCGAGCGCATGGGTTTGTCGGAGCGCATGGGTTTGTCGGAGCGCATGGGTTTGTCGGAGCGCATGGGTTTGTCGGAGCGCATGGGTTTGTCCGAGCGCACCGTTTTGCCCGAAGGGCGATCCGCGGGTCTGCTTCGGTTTTCAACCGGCTGTCCCCGTCCGCCGAAACCCCGCTCCGTTGTTCTCTCCTTCCGGCCTTCGGGCGTTCGTCCACCGCCGGTTGTGCGGCTGCCGGTTTTGGAACGGCCTTCAAAGGGTCGCTGTTTTTGCGCGGAAGATGGTGATTTTTTGGGGCCATTCGGACGTTTGTTCGGTTTCATTGGGGCTTGCCTTTCAGGGGTGACCTTGGACCGGAGTTCGGTCCTCTTACTTACTTAGGCTGATGAAGATGTCTGTTGCAAGTCTTATTGTGGTGTGTTAGCCCACCGGTTCTGCAATGTGAGGAAGGGTCCCCCATGAAACGTACATTTCAACCGAGTAAAAAAGTTCGCAAGCGTAAGCATGGATTTCGTGCACGCATGGCTACCAAAAATGGTCAAAACGTTATCAAACGCCGTCGCGCCAAGGGCCGTAAGCGTCTTGCTGCTACGGTTTACGCAAAGTAAGCTGCGCGCAGATTGCGTTCAGCCGCTTTAAAACCCGCCGAAAGGCGGGTTTTTTATTAATATTGCTAAATAAAGATCCTCTTTTTGAGGTTTTATAAAATTTTTCTCAATGACCGTGCGTCAACTGACGATGACCCTACTGAGGGGGAAAAGCGTTAGTGGAAGCACCTCCTCGTTTGAACATTTTTTGTCATGAGGAGGTCTTCATGCCTGCCAATCGTTTTTTTGTTCTTCTTTCGGGCCGTCAGGTTCTGCAAAGTTCCGGAGCTTTATCGGTTCTGGCCTTCATCGCCGGATGCAATGGTCCTACCGCCTTTGTCGAGAGCAGTCGTCTGCTTGAGCGCAAAGTTACGGTTGCGGTCAACGATGCGGATGCACGGGCCCGTCGTGCTGACACTCGGACGGGCGAATCCGAATCGCTTGAGCCTGTTGCCGGAAAGACTCGTCCAGCCGGCTCTGATGCATCCGGATGGCCCGATGACAATGTGCCGACTGACAATCATTCCGAAAGACCTTCTTCGGTCACGGGTGATCTGCCGGCACCGGCGGCTGACAGACCTTCGGCGTCCCTGCCTGCCGACGGCAACGCGAACGGAATAGACGAGCAGCGCAGAAATTTTCCTGCAGACCCCGAGCCAAATCCGTCGCCGCAAGATCCTGTTCCGCATCCGGATCCGGTGGCCGACACTCCGGTGATTCCACCGTCTGTGCCGCATCAGCAAAGTCCGGCACCTGTCGCATCTCCTGCCCCAAAAGGGCCGCGGGCCGGTGACACGGTCAACGTGCAAATTACTCAGCCCAGAGCAAAGGTTGATGTTCTTTGGGTTGTCGACAGCAGCGGGTCGATGGCTTGGGCGCAAAATCAGCTGAAGAGCAAGTTTCAGTCTTTTGCGCAAAGGCTAAAAGAAACGCGCATTGATTTTCAGGTCGGGGTGACCAGTCTGGACGTCTGTCAGGTGGATTCGACGACAGGGTATGCCATACCTGACGCTCTTTGTCCGAGTGCGGCTTACATCTCCGAAGGAGTCAAAACCGGCGGGAAAATTGTCGGTCCGCTGCGCGGAACTCTGCAGACTGATCCCGTCTCCAAACGCACGGTTTTGCGAGACACTGCGGATTTTATTGAGGCGTTTCAGCGCACGGCCATGCTGGGGACAAAAGGATCAGCTATGGAACACGGACTTTGGGCCGCAAAGCTTGCGGTCGAGAAGTCGCTTCAGAAAACCGCCGAAAATCAGGGGTTCATCCGCGCTGACGCAGCGTTGAGTGTTGTTGTTCTTTCGGACGAGGAAGACGACAGTGTGCAAATGTGGTGCGAGGATGCGTACGGCCGCACAAGTCTGGATGCCGACGGAAAAAAAGACCTCAACCTGTGCCGTGAAGGCGGCCGTTCACCGTTTTTGGACGCATTCGGAATTGCGCCTTATGCGCTCATGAAAACGAGCAAAGGGTTGCCGGTGACAACCCACAGGTACACCGCAGATCAATTCAAGAGTTGGGCTGCAGGCTCAAAAATCAAGGGAGCCGGCAACTTCAGGGTCAGCGCGATTACCGGTTTGCGGAGCCAAAGCGGGGCGATTGACTGTAAGTTGTCCGGAGGCCCAGAGGAATCGGGAACGAACTACATCAAAGCGGCACAGCTCACTGGCGGAGCGGTTGAGAATATTTGCTCGTCCGACTGGTCATCGGTTCTGACGAACATCGGTCAAAATACCGTGGAGCTCGCCACGCGGGTGAGTCTGCCGGCAGGGCGGCTGCCGTTTGCCGGAACTTTGCAGGTGACGGTTGACGGACAAGTGCTTGATGCTATGCACTACACCTATGATTCTTCTGTACACGCGGTGGTTTTCAAAGTGCCTCCGGCCATGGGCTCCGAGGTCGCCGTCAGCTACCGCGAAACCATAGAGGATTGATTCGCGGCGGAATGACAGTGACCGGTTTTGTGTATCTCATCGCCTTCGGCGGAAATACGGGTGACCGCGTGCAGAATGCGCGCGGCGCCCTTTTGCGCTTGGGGCAATTCGGCAGGACGGGCCGCCAGTCGCAGTGGAAAATCACCGAGCCGCTGCGTTCCGAACAATACGACACATCCGATCACGAGGTTTACCTCAATTTCGTTTTTGAATTCATTACGGACCTTGCGCCCGATGAACTTTACAGTCGTATTTGCGCAATTGAAGACGACTTCGGCCATGATCGGGTTCATCGCTGGCGACCGCGCGCAGTTGATTTTGATTTGCTTTTTTGCGCACGGCAGGGAACTTCGGATGTTTGTTTTGAGCCGTCTTGCGCATTCGAATACCGCTCTGCCGGCGGTTTTCTGCAGTTGCCGCATCCGCAGATTTGGCAACGGAATTTTCTTTTGGAAATGATTGAGACAGACTTGCAGATTGATTTGAAAATTTTGGCCGCGCCAAAATCCGCGGCAGCGCGCACATCCGAAAAAGAACAATCAGAGGAATAAAAAAATGCCGGAAAGAAAAAAAATCGTTTTTCTCGGGACACCGGCTGTTGTTGTACCGGTGTTGGAAAGACTTCTTGCCGCCAACGATTTTTTCACGGTCATTGCGGTTGTCAGTCAGCTGCCCGCGCGCGCACCGCGGGGTCAATCCGTTATTCCGTCGCCGGTACACAAAAGAGCCGCGGAGGCAGGCATTAAAGTGATGACTCCCGAAAACGCAAAGTCCGCCGAATTCATTGAAGAACTGCGCGGGCTCAATCCTGACCTGTGCGTGACCGCAGCTTACGGACAAGTCTTGTCTGAAGAATTTCTGGCCGTGCCCAAGTTCGGTACTTTGAATATTCATCCCAGTCTTCTTCCTCTGTACCGCGGAGCAGCGCCCGTTCAGCGTGCTTTGGAGGACGGTGTTTCAACGACCGGTGTGACCATCGCGCGCACGGTTCGCGCCATGGATGCCGGTCCGGTGGTCGATCAGGAAAAGTATGCAGTCGACGACTCGGTTCAGGCTCCTGAACTGCTCGCAAAGTTATTTGAAATCGGCGCCGAAAAGCTTGTCCGTATTTTGCCTGACTATTTTGCGGGCCTGATTGATTGCCGCGATCAGCAACATGAACTTGCGACAAAAGCAAAAAAAATGTTGCCGGAGGAAGGATTACTGCAGCCGGAGGTTTCCGGCGCCCGAACGTTGCACAACCGCGTGCGTGCATTTGCCGGTTGGCCCGGAACCCGTCTGCGCATTTACATTGCAGACGAGCAAGTCGAAGTTAAGGTTCTCAAGACCCGTGTTTCGCCGGTTTTAAAGGCAAAATCAGGACAAATTATTTTTTCGGACGAGGGTTTGGAGTTGGTATGCGGGGATGGAAGTGTGTTAATAATCACCGACCTGCAGGCCCCCGGAAAGCGTGCACTGAGTGCACGTGAGTTCTGGAACGGTTTACGCAGCAAGACCCTGCGCTGGGTGTGAAGGAAAGGTATTTCTCCGAATGAAAAATCTCGGCTGGCTTCGTGATGTTGTCGTGATTATCGCTGTCATGGTGACCCTGCGTTCTTCGATTGTAAATTGGTACGTTATTCCCACCGGTTCGATGCTTCCGACAATCAAAATTCGCGACCACGTTCTGGTGAACAAACTCTCTTACGGTCTTATGCTTCCGTTTGCCGGAACCCAAATTGTGTCTTGGGATACACCCAAGCGCGGGGATATTGTTCTTTTCGACAGCCCGATGGAACGCATCACCTTTGTCAAGAGAGTGATCGGAGTCGGAGGAGACACCGTAAATTTTGAAAACGGCGTTTTGCAGATCAACAACCAGCGCGTGAGTGAAGTTCTGCAGGAAGACAGAAAAATACTTGAAGATATGGGCGACGGATCGGCCTGCAATACCGGCGAAGGCAAAAGTCTCTACGTCGAGAAACTCGCGGAAAACGCGCCCGAGCACTTCATTCTTCGGAGTATGAAGGGCGGAAATACGAATCTTGAAACAAGGTCGTGGTCGGTTCCCGCCGGAAAACTACTTGTTGTCGGTGACAACCGTGACTGCTCCAATGACGGCCGTTTTTGGGGTTATGTTGACACGGACAAAATCTACGGCAAGGCCGTACGGGTATTTTATTCAATTAATTCGGGGGATAGCATGCTTCCGAAATTCCGGAACGGGCGTTTCTTCTCAAAGTTGCAATAAATTTCTCTTTACCAAGCAAATATTAAAGATTACGGCTCTTTTTGTCCTCGGGCAGGGAAGTATTTTCCGCACGTCCGGAGGGTTGGGCTGACGATGTGTATTTGTCCTTTGAAAGTCTTGGAGTAGCCTCTTGAGGTCTGCTCGTACACTGGAGGGTTTTTAAATGTTGAAGGATAAGGCTACGCAATTGGTTGAGTTGGCAAAACAGGCTGTCCTGAAGGCTTTGTCTCTGACGGAAGAAGAAACCAAAGCATTGCTTGGTAAGCTTCCTTTGGAGCAGATCGGTCAAAAGACGACGGCTGAAGTTGAAAAGATTGTCACCGGTCTGGTGAACAAGCTGTTTGAGGGATTGACCGATCCCGTTGAAGACAACGTCCGCGCCGAAGTGGTCAAAATGCTCGTTGAACTCAACACTACGCCGCGCAAAGTTGTTTCGAATTTGCGTTACCTGAATGAGCTTGTGCAGGCGACTGCTCCCCGCAGTCTGACTGACCTCAAGACCTTGCGCACCACACTCGCGCTGCGTTTGATTGCCGATGCCAAAGAGCGTTTGCAGTCGGCAACGCCGGAGTATGCCGAAAATGCTGCGACTGATTCTGCCCAGCCGGCAGCTGCAGTCTCTGCAAAAAAAAGCAAGGGCGGAGCTCCCAAGCACGCTGAGTGATTGCGTGTTATCTGTTTGATTGCTGCGTTCTTTCGGACGCAGAAGCGGCCCGGTAGATTCGTCTGACCTGAATCTCGCCGGGCCATTTATTTTCCAGTCCGAAGATCAATTCGTCCGTCGGTGTGACGGAATATTTACCCAGACGGGCACGGATACGGACTTTTTCGCTGGGCCATGACAGGTCGAGCGCCAGCGGTGTCTGACCTTTATGTTTGCTCAGAATGCCGATGAGCTCATCGAGGTTTTCGCTTTTCTGAATAAAGCTTTCTTCGGCGACAAGAAGAATCTGGCGCGCAAGTTCGGCGCGTTTGTCCGCCACAAGGCCGAACGACTGGCAAATACCTTTAACACTGCCTTCTTCAATTCCCTTGCGAACTTTGAGTTCCATCCACGCGGCATCACCGACCTTGGGTTTTTGAACGAGAGCGGCGTATTGTGATGCAAAGACAGAAACTTCAATGTCTCCGCTGCTGTCCTCAAGCCTGTAGACACCAAATTTCTTTCCTTCTTTGGTGACCTTTTCCAAAGCGAGAGTGACGATTCCGGCAATTTTGAAAGTCCGCCGTTTGTGATCGGGAATGTCGTCGCCGTCGAGAAAATTCAGTGAATCACAGATGGGTGCCTGTGCAATTTCCTTGAGATCGTCGGTCAGAAGATCTGCGGGATGCCCGCACATGTAAAATCCGAGTGTTGTTTTTTCGTGATTGAGCTGTTCGAGCAGCGACCACGGAGATGTCTTTTTGAGCTGAACACCGGCCAGCAGATTTTGAACGGTCGTCTTTGCGGGAGTCAGGCGGGTTTCCAGTGCGAGCGGATGAAAGCGTTTTGAACGCCACGCCTGCTCAAGACGGTTTACCCTTTGCTGCTTGAGCTGCATCGTCGGCTGTGTGCTTTTTGGGGCAGGTTCTTCCGATGGAGCAAACAAATCAAAGATTCCGTCTCCGACGCTGTCTTTGCGTTCGGATTCTTTGGAAATTGCCCGCAGCCAAGAGTCGCTGTTGGCCAAGAGCTCTGATCTGTTGGTTGCAACATCGTCAAATGCGCCGGCCTTGATCAGGCTTTCAAGGACCTTTTTGTTGATTTTACGGGGGTCGAGTCGCGCGATGAACTCAGGGACCGTTTCAAACAGACCGTTCTGTTCGCGTTCCTGTGTCATCAAATCAATGATTCCCTTGCCCAGTCCCTTGATAGCTCCGAGTCCGAATTGAATCGTGTTCGGCGACGGAATGGTAAATTCAAATTCGGCGGTGTTCACACTGGGCGGAAGAAGAGTAATGTTCATTCTCTTGCAGTCACGCACGTAGGACACGATTTTGTCGGTGTTGTCCAAATCGCACGACATGATCGCTGCCATGAACTCGGTCGGATAATAGGTCTTCAGATATGCGGTTTGGAAAGTGACGTAGGCATATGCGGCGGAGTGACTTTTATTGAAACCGTACTCAGCAAATTTCGCGATGAGGTCGAAAAATTCCGATACCCGCTGCGCATTGTGACCGTTTTTGGCAGAGCCTTCTACAAAACGCGCCTTCTGGCGCTCCATTTCGGCTTTGTCTTTTTTACCCATCGCACGGCGCAGCAAGTCGGCTTCACCGAGAGTGTAGTTCGCGAGCACAGCTGCAATTTTCTGTACCTGTTCCTGATAGACGATCACGCCGTAGGTGTCTGCCAAAATCGGTTCCAGTTCGGCAAACGGATATTCGACCGCAGTTTTCCCGTGTTTGCGGTTTACGAAATCCGCAACCATTCCTGATCCGAGAGGCCCCGGCCGGAACAGAGCTTCAACGGCGACAATGTCCGAAAAACAGGTCGGCTTGAGTTCGGAAATAAGTTTTCGCATTCCGTTCGACTCAAGCTGAAAGATTCCTGTCAGATGTGCAGTTGAGACCATGTCGTAGACGCGCGGGTCTTCAAGATCGATGGCTTCAATGTCAAAAGAAGGATTGTGCTTTTTCCGGATTTCCTGAACAGCTTTTTCGATGACCGTCAGGGTCTTGAGGCCGAGGAAGTCGAATTTGATGAGCCCGATTTTTTCGGCAAATTTGTGCTCGAATTGGGTGATCATCTGCCCTTCGGATTCGAGCTGCGGACAACTCCGGTCGAGAGCGCGGTCGGAAATAATGACGCCGGCAGCGTGAATTCCCAATGAGTTGAGGGTGCCCTCGATTGCAAGCGCACCGTTCCAAAGGACACGGGTGCGTTCGTCGTTTTCAATTCGTTCCCTCAGTTTCTCTTCTTCTTTAAAAGCCTGATCGAGGGTGATGCCGGGGGTTTCAGGGATCAGTTTTGCAAACTCGTTGCTTTCGAAAAAGCTCCATCCGAGGATGCGGGCAAGATTCTTGAGCGCGTTTTTTGCCATCAGACGCCCGAAAGTCACAATCTGCGAAACGTTGCGCGCACCGTATCGTTTGTAAACGTATTCGAGAACTTCGCCGCGGCGATCCATGCAAAAGTCGGTATCGATATCAGGCATGCTGATACGCTCGGGATTCAGAAAGCGTTCGAACAGCAGGTTGAATCTGATGGGATCAATGTTTGTGATTCGCAATGAGTACGTCACAAGACTTCCGGCAGCCGATCCGCGTCCCGGACCGACAGGAATTCCTCTTTCTTTGGCCCAGTTGATGAAGTCCTGAACGATAAGAAAGTATCCGGCAAATTTCATTTTGTTGATGACTGCAAGCTCGTATTCAAGTCTTTCCTTATAAGATTCCCAGACAGTTTCGCTGAACGAACTGCCCGTCCATTGCATGACTGCCGGCTTGCGCTGTTCGAGCATTTCCCGCGACAGACGCGCAAGACAGTCATCGGCGGATTCGTCGGGTCTCTGCCGAAAATCCGGCATGAATATGCTTTTTGTGTCGACGTTTATTTTACAGCGTTCCGCGATCCTGACTGTGTTCGCAATGGCTTCCGGATAGTCACGGAATTTTTCAACCATCTCTGCTGCGGTCGAGAGATGAAAATTCAGCGCAGGATCAAAACCCTGAACGTCGCTTTTCTGCAGTTTGTGTTTGATGGCCAGCAGCGACAGGTGAGTGTCGCGATCGGACGGTTTGAGATAATGGACGTCGCCTGTAGCGACAATTCCGAGCGACTTTTGCGAGGCGAGTGCCGCGAGTTCGGGAATCAGTCTTTTTTGATCGGCGATGCCGTTATCCATGAGTTCGACAAATACGTTTTGGCTTCCGTAGATTTCACAAAGCCGGTCGAGGAACAGACCGGCATCTTGGCTTTTCTCGTGCATCAACAGCTGCTGTAATTCGCCCTTCATGCAGCTGGTCAGGCAGATGATACCTTCAGAATGTGCGCGAAGGTCTTCAGTCGATACGACGATGGATTCTGCACCCATCCGGTTTTTTCCGTCGGTATTTGCAATCGAACAGAGTTTGATGATGTTCGAGTAACCCTGATTGGTTTCGGCAAGCAGAACCAGATGGAACGGGGATTTTGCGTTCAGAAGAACAAACGGTTCAACGTTTGCCTCGTAGCCGATGATGCCGTTGATTTTTTCTTTCTGGCACTCAAGATAAAATTCGACTGCACCGTGAAGCGCGTCATGGTCGGTCAGTGCGGCGGCTTTTGATTGCCGTGCGACCAGTTCCTTGACGAGTTTTTTGACTTTGATGCTGCCATCGAGGAGGGAGTACTCGGAATGGACATGAAGATGCACGAACTCCGGTGGAACGGGAGCAGATGCAGGCTCCATGCCGAATCCTTTCGATTAACCCAGAGTGCTCAAGGTTTTTGCTTCTGCAGAGCCGGTCTGAACAGCGGCGATTTTTTGCTTCACTTCGCTGAGGTAACGATCGAAAGCAAGACACCATGACGATGTGTAGCGCTCTTCGTTCGTTTTGCGGTCAGCAAGACGTTCAACCGCGTCGATCATGCGTTCGTCATCGTGACGGAAACGGTGAATTGCACGCGCGATGCAGTTTTGAACTTTTGTATCTTCGGAAAAGAAGTCAATGCCGTCCACATTCCAGACAGACTTGAACACTTTTTCTGCCAGAGTGTCTGCGCGGTCGGGGCCGTCGCCGAGAGTCACGCGCTTGGCCTTTGCAAGTCTGCTTTTGACTTCTTCGACCAGATCATCGAGCGATTTACCGGAAGCCTTGGCGATATGGCTTTGCTGCTGGACCAGACGCTCTGCTTCACGCGAGAGACGATCTTCGGTTTTGGCATCCTCTTCAAGGACATCCATGATTGCATCGAGAACACGATCCTCGACGGTTTCGTCGGCTGTGTAATCGAATCCTACGTGTCCCGAGGCTTTGAGAACCTTAAAAACACGTTCAGACAAACGTTCGAGCTGTTCGGTGGAGAGTCTCATGATTTCCTTCCGCACTTTCTTTAATCAGACCTAAGTCGTATAGCGCGGAGGTGGACAGGGTTCAACCACCCGAGGCCTGTGAGTTTGCAAGGAGGACCGTCTTGACCTTCTCAACGCTCGTTCCGGGGGCCTGCTGAAGGGTTTCGGCAAAGGCCGTGGCAGCGGTTGTGAGGGGTGAGCTTCCGCCTGCTTCTCCCGCTTTTGCAAGTGTTAATATGAGCTTAGCTGCATCCTCGACGCTCAGTTCCGAAAGTGCCGCGGGGTTGTCGACGAAATATTTTATTTGCATCAGGGCATAGGACGAAAAAAACAGGCTGTATTGGAGTTTCATTTCGGTTGTTCTGTCGGCGAGCGGAATGGCTGCCATTGCGTCGCATGCCTTGCCCATAAAACCCAGCGAATCTGTGGTCACGGTCGGATAAATTGCTGTATATGCAGAGATTCCGGTGCTCCCCGCTGATTTGAGCGACGCCGCGTTCTTAATGAGCCCCAATGTGGTGATGCCGGCCTGAGCAGCATAAGCCGCGCCCAAAAGACTGCGGGCCGTGTGGTTTTCCGGCTCAGCCTCGAGGACCCTCTCCAGTTTTGTTGATGCGCTGGAGTACCTGCTGGCCTCCATGTCGAGTTCAGCCTTTTCCTGATCGTTGGCTGGAGCATATTTTTCAACAACATTCGTTCCGCAGGCACTTGTGCTAAATAATAAAGCAAAAATATTGAAGCTTGCCGCCCAGCGGCGGATGAGTTTCGGACTTCTTTCGTGCTGCGCTGAGTTTTGATTCTTCATGGTATTTCAAACCCCGTCGCGACAAAGTAGACCCTGCGTCCGCGGGTGCCTGCCTCGCTTCCGAATTCGCGGGTATAACTTCCGGCCTCAAGCCGCAGCAGAATTAAATTCGCAACGATGCCGTAACTCGGCCAGCCCTGGTAATAGCCGGCACCAAAGCCAATTCTCGATGCAAGCAGAATCTTGCATCCTGCACGTAGTCGGCGGGTCCAATGTTCGCCATAGGCACGCTGGAGATCGCGCAGGTCGGTTGCGCAGTGAAGAGCACTTCCACGCGTGTGCGGAATGATCCCGATACCTGCGTTGACGGTTTGTTTCCAGGGCGAAACTCCCGAGCTGAATTTCGTTTGTCCGAGATCGTCGACGGTGGTTGCGATGCGGAGGTCGAAGTTTTGGCTGCGAAACTGCACCGTGCTGCCAACACCGACCGAGACGCCCAGACCATAGCGGGTGTTCTGTTTCATGTCGGACAACATTTGTTTGGCTCCGGCACCCGAAAAATCCGACAACGAGATGGTCTCGTTGGTTTCTGCCGCGTAGGCTGGTTTGACGGAAACTCCAACGCCCAG
>RFOM01000042.1 GCA_009926615.1 Pseudomonadota bacterium | reverse complement strand
GCGCTGGATTACGCCCCCCGAACCACCTGCCGTATTCTTGATACGCATGATCAATTCTCAGGGCGACGCGATCTGCTCAAGGCGCAAGGGATCAATCGCGAATTTTTCCATCTGACCCCGAAGGAAGAAGCGCAAGGCTTGGATCGCGCCGATCTGATCTGGGCCATCAAACCGCAGGAAGCGGCTTTTTTCGAGACGCTGACGAAGAAACCCGTTTTGACAATGGGGCATCATGAGGCGACACGCCCGGTGAAACGCCCGGCCAGCTTGGCCGATGGCATCCTGCGCAAATGGATGAACTTAAATACGCCGAAGAAGGGGCCAGAGAAGAGCGACGGATTGCGAATCTGAATTCTTCATGTGGAGTTTGTCCTGCGTAGAACAGGAGTCCGAAGTCCGCATTTCGTGCGGGATCGAGTTCTGAATTTTTCAGGCTACTTCGAATGTCCAGACAAACAATGGAAATAATGGGCGAGGTGCAGATTCGCCGAACGAATATTCGGCGGCAATGGATGAAAATGCTCGTGTGAGAAGCAGTGTAGTTTCTCAAACGATGGAGTTGTCTTTTAAAGACGCGGAGATTGGCGTGGCGCTGTAGTTGATTTCCCCCTTGGAGAGCCGTCAACTTGCAACTGGAGTTATCTGGTGTGATTTCCAATGACATCTTCGATCAGGAGCTGAAACCCTGCTCGGCGGTTAAATGATTAGAATAATTGAGGTAAACTCGGAGTGGTTGTGACAATTCAAAACCACTCGAAAAATGGTGGAGGTGCCGGGAATCGAACCCGGGTCCGAAAAGGAATCTGCGCTCGGCAACCACATGCTTCTCCCTCTGCTGATCTCATTCCGCCGTGCTTGACGGAACCAGTCCGATTAATAGGTTTGCGAATCTACGAACAGAAGATTCAGCGAAACCCGCACGTAACTTTACAGCTTCCGCAATGCACGTGCTGCCGCACTGTCGGTCGCTGCGCTGCCTTTAATTAGGCTGCGAGAGCGTAATCATTGCCATTTCTGGCTGCCACAACGGTTTAAGGAGCGCTGTAACCAACCCCTGCATGCACCTGACGTTCATCTCTCTCCGTCGAAGCCAAGTCACCCCCTTCAACGAAAGTATCGTCATTTCTTGGTCTAGCATGAGTGTCACCCCTCTGCCAGCACCGGCCGTGCCGGCACCTGACCCCCAAAAACTCCTTTGGGCCGGTCACTTCCCGCTTGACACTCTGCCCTTCGCGGACAAATTTCAGGTGAAGAGCCCCAAAGGGCCGCATATTCCATTGGTCCGAGGGGCAGCCGGCCCTTCGGCTTTTAGAATCGAGGTTTTTGCAATGCCGATCTATGAATTTAAATGCACCAATTCAGCCTGCAACAATCTGGAAGAGCATTTGGTCCGTCATTCGGACCCGCTTCCCAGCCAGTGTGAAAAGTGCGCGTCCCCGATTGAAAAGCTTGTAAGCCAGACGAGTTTCGCCCTGAAAGGGTCGGGCTGGTACGTCACAGACTATAAAGGCAGCAATGCCGGCAGTTCTGCGTCTTCAACCAACAGCAGTACCGCTGGAACCGAGGGCAAATCCGAAGTACCCGCAGCGGCCCCGACCGATACAGCCGCCTGCGCAGCGCCTGCCTGCGCCACCTCGGGATGTGCCGCCAACTAAGGTCTTTTCAAAAAGATCGCTTCAGGGGCATTTAGACTGTTGACGAACCCCAACCCCTGAGCTAATCACCGCTGCACTGCGGATGTGGTGAAATTGGTAGACACGCACGTTTGAGGGGCGTGTGCCGCGAGGCATGACGGTTCGAGTCCGTCCATCCGCACCATCCCCCCCTTGTTTAGGGTAAGAAACGACTCCGTACGGGGTCGTTTTTTTTTGCTTTTTATACTATGGTCTTTCCTTGATGTTATTGTGTCCCATTGAGGTTTACTTGAATGACCGCCCTTGAAATTATTCTCATGCTGGCTGTCGGTCTGCTGGTTGCTGCGGGTGCATTTGTTGCTGTTTATGCAGTCAATATGCGCGCAAAGTCGAAAGAACTCGAAATCCAGCGAGCTGATGCCGAACGCCGATTGAACCAAGCCCGTCAGGAATCTGATCAAATCGTCAAGAACGCTCTCCGCGAAGCAAAAGATCTCGCCGTGCGCGAAGGACGCGAGCACGACCGCAGTCAGAAGGAAAAAACCCTCGAACTGCAGAAGGTCGAAAAGCGCATCCAAAAGCGCGAGGAAACTCTCGACAAGCGCGAACAGCAGCTTGAACAGAAAGAAAAAGATCTGAAAAAACTCGCCGAGCATGTTGAACGTGAAGAGCGTCGTGCTGCCGACGGCATAAAAAGTGCCGAACGTACTCTCCGCGAGAGTCAGGAAAAACTTGAAAGCGTCGCGCGGTTGTCTTTGGAAGAAGCCCGCGAAATGCTCAAGCAGTCTATAGAAAGCGAAGTTCGCCGCGACACGGCTGAAGAAATTCGCCGTCTTGAAGATGAAGCGCGCCGCAACGCGGAAGACAAAGCCCGCTCGGTTGTGGCCACTTCCATTCAGCGCATGGCCAACGAGTTTGTGACCGATGCCTGCGTGAGTGTGATCAGTCTTCCTTCGGACGACATGAAGGGCCGCATTATCGGCCGCGAAGGGCGCAACATACGCGCAATTGAGCAGGCCACGGGCGTTGACATCATTATTGATGACACTCCGGAAGCCATTCTGATTTCGTGCTTCAACCCGATGCGCCGCGAAATTGCCAAAGTTGCCATTGAACGCCTGCTTGCCGACGGCCGCATTCATCCGGCGCGCATCGACGAAATCGTCAGCAAGGTGACCAAAGAGTTCGACGAAATGGTCCGTGAAGCGGGCGAACGCGCTGCATTCGATTGCGGCGTTCAAGGTTTGCATCCGGAACTCATTGTGGCACTCGGTAAACTCAAGTTCCGCACCTCAGGTGCCCAGTCGGTGCTTCAGCATTCCGTTGAAGTGTCTCAGCTTGCGGGAATTCTTGCCGGTGAGCTGGACCTCAACGTCCGCATCGCCAAGCGGGCAGGCCTGCTGCATGACATTGGCAAAGCTCTTGATGAAGAAAATGAGGGGCATCATTCCAGCGTCGGAGCCCAGTTCCTGCAAAAATGCGGGGAATCGGCCGAAGTCATTGAGGCGGCTGCGAAGCATCATCTCGAACAAAATCAGGGCGTAGGCCAAATTGCGGTGGTCGTGCAGATTGCCAACTCGATGAGTACCTACCGCCCCGGAGCACGCCGCGACTACCTCGAGAAATCCATGGGCCGCATGCGGGAAATGGAAACGGTCATTGCAGATATGTCTGGTGTTGAGCAGGCGTATGTGATTAGGTCCGGCCGTGAGGTGCGGGCGATGGTCTCGCCGACGGTTACCGACGACAGCGCCGTAAGTGCGCTCGCGCGGACGGTAGCCAAGAAGATCCGCAGCGACCTCAATTATCCCGGCCAAGTCCGCGTCACCATGGTCCGTGAACAACGGGTGACTCATTTGGCCAAATAATGTGTGGTTGAATGAGTCACGGTGGAATCAATTGTCATGAGCGGTGTGCAATATTTTCGGGGAAACGATGCTTTTTTTGAAGCGCTGCCGCAGGCATTGCTGCCCGCCTCCCGCGAAGGTGTCGTCCGCATACTGATGATGGGCGATGTTGTCGGCCGCCCCGGACGCAAAATCGTCAAAAGTGTTCTGCCCCAACTCAAACATCGCGCAAAAATAAACATTGCAACGATCAACGGCGAAAACCTCGCCGGCGGCTTTGGGATCACCCAGAAAATTTTTAACGAACTCACTGCTCCGGCTGTGGGTATCGACGTTATCACCATGGGCAACCACTGGTGCGACAAACCCGAAGTGCATGCCATCCGTAAATCCGGTGCGCGAATGGTCCTGCCGCAAAACCTGAAAAACCTCGACGGTGTGACCGTTATACCCGAGTTTGAAATTCCAAATTCGCGCCGCAGACTGGCCGTGGTGAACCTCATGGGCCTGTTTGCCATGAAGCACGAATACAACGACCCTTTTGAGTTTCTTGAATCCGTAAAATCGACTCTCGAAGCCAAAGTTCAGGGCGGACAGTGCATCGTGATTGTTGACGTGCATGCCGAGGCGAGCAGCGAGAAGCAGGCGATCGCATGGTTTTTGGATGGCGTGGCTGCGGGCCTTGTCGGAACCCACACGCACACCCCGACAAGCGACGAGCGCCTGACCCGCAAGGGAACTGCCTTTCTGACAGACGTGGGCATGACCGGACCGTATGAGTCGGTCATCGGCATGTCCCTTGCCGGCTCGATGTGCCGCTATTTTTCACCCAAACAAAAAAAGCCTCAGGAAGTTTCGGAGAACGACTCTTGGCTTTGCGGATTTTTGCTTGAGGTCTCGGAACACACAGGCCTGACTTTGGCAGCTCACAGACTTCAGTATCGGGAGGACACCGAAGAATGGACTCTTCGCACCGTCACACCACCGGCAGCAAAAACCTGATTCTCAATTTTAAACCGGATTGTCCGTTGTGCCGGCTTGCCGACGAACCGCGGATGCAGGCCGATTACGTCTGCGAACTGAAGAACTCGGTCGTGACCCGAGGTCCCTTTGCCAAGCGCTGGGCGGGAGCAATTCAGGTGACGTCCAAGCGGCACGTCAAAGACCCTTCCCAGCTCAAATATCCACATTTTATCCACAGCCAGTCGGAACTTTATCAACTGGAAACAGCGGTCCGCAGAGCCACGCGTGCAAAGCTTATGAATGTTGTTAAATTTGGCAACGTTGTCGACCACTTGCACTGGCACATTATCCCGCGCTTTGAGCATGAAATTCACCCTCAAAAAAACCCTTGGGAATTGGCTTCAACGCCCGACAGTGAACTTTTCCACACGCCTTACACAGGCTCGCGGGATGAACTTTACTCCGACATTGTGGCTGCCCTGAATGCCGTGAATAAGGAACTTCAACCTGCATTTTTCTCGACGGCATTTTTCATTCGTCCGAAGAACGCGGCCGCACAGGCTGATTTTCTGAAGCATCCGCTGCCTGTGCAGCATCAGCTGATCCGCAGCAATCCTGCACAATTTGAATGTTTTTTGATGCAGAGAAATTATCTCGATTACGCATGGGATACTTTTGGAGGCGAGGCCGACCCTCATGAAACCCCGAAAGAGGCTCTGCTGCGGGAACTTTGCGAAGAGCTCGGGTGGACGGCTGACGAAGTTTATGAAGTGACGCGGCAATGGAACAACGGACTCCTGCGGGGGTTTTGTTACCTCGTCCGGCCGTCACAGGGGCAACTGTTGCAAAATCAGCCGGAGCGGATTGCCTGCGATGAAGTCAAGGACGCAAAATGGATCGCTCTTGTCGACCTGATTGAAAACAAAGGTGACACTTACGCGGCCCCTTTGTGTGGCAGGGTGAGGGCCGTTGTGGCCGGTGAGCCAGACTTTTATCTTTGAAATTTCATAATGTTAAATATAAATAAACGATTTTGACTTGACGGCCAGTAAAGCGGTCTATAAAAGTTTTTCAAACAACCAACAAAAGTGAATAGAGGGCTGGAGTTCACCCAGGGAATGGGGGCGCTACAGGCGGAAGAGAGGGACCTCTCTCCGGCCCTTCCACTTTAAAGTGTAAAATTTTCACCTAAATAAACTTCTTTAACGCGATCCATCCGAGCAACTTCCTGAGGATCTCCCTCGGCAAGGATTTGTCCGCCCGCAAGAATATAAGCCCGATGACACACGCCCAAAGTCTCGCGAACGTTGTGGTCGGTGATGAGAACTCCCAGATTCTCTTCTTTGACAAGACGTGCGATCAGTTTTTGGATTTCATCCACCGTGACAGGGTCGATGCCCGCAAAAGGTTCGTCGAGCAGCAAAAAATGAGGCGACATGACGAGGGTCCGTGCGATTTCCAGCCGGCGGCGCTCGCCTCCGGACAACGCAATCCCCATCGATTTGCGGATGTGACCGATACCGAATTGCTCAATCAGCCTTTCAAGCATG
This sequence comes from Pseudomonadota bacterium, assembly GCA_009926615.1. Lineage (GTDB taxonomy): Bacteria > Bdellovibrionota_B > Oligoflexia > Silvanigrellales > Silvanigrellaceae > RFOM01. The sequence continues at coordinate 22,285 of RFOM01000042.1, read as the reverse complement.
ACCTTGCGCTGATCGCGGGCAATCCCCCAAACTTCCATGACCGCAAGAATGTTGTCCTCGACAGAAAGCTTTCTGAAGACGCTCGCATTTTGAGGCAGGTAGCCGATTCCCAGCCGCGCGCGCCGGTGGATCGGCAGGTCGGTGATATCAACACCGTTGATTTCGACACGCCCTGATGTTGGTGCAAGCAGACCGACCGTCATGTAAAAACTCGTCGTCTTGCCCGCCCCGTTGGGTCCCAGCAGCCCGACGATTTCGCCGCGGTTCACATGAAAACTCACATCCTTGACCACCACACGGCCGTCGAATTTGCGCATGAGGTTCTTGGATATGAGTTGTCCTGCACTGCTGGTGGTCATCGGCGTCCCGTCTGAGAAGGTTTTTTGGCCGGAGGATTTTGTACGCCACTGCCTGCGGGATTTCCAGCGGCAGGTTCCATCACCCCGCGCGCTCCGCGCACCTTGATTTCGTTGGTTTCGAGAAAGACCTCGATAATCTCGCCCTGCAGAAGTTCACGGCCGCGCCAGATTTTGGGTTTACCCTTGAGAATGACTTTGCGGTTCGACATGAAATATTCAAGTTCATTGGCCACTGCGCGCAATTCCTGATTGTTTGCATTGGCCGCCTTGAACAGACTCACGCGTCCTTTGGCCACAGCTCTCTGCGGGGTTGAATCACCCTTTTTTGAAAAAATTTCTGCAACATCCGATTTCATAATTGCATCGGCCTGCTCTATTTCAACATTGCCTTTGAGCAGAATTCGCCCCTGAGTCAGCGAGCCTTCGAGTGACTGGGCAGAATAGGCCACCGGAGCAGAAGAATTATGCTCCATTTCCTCGTTTTTGCTCTGCGCCGCCGGCTGCTGCTGGGAGGGTTTTGCGGAAGGAGATTTTGAAGGCGCGGATTTACCCGCGTTGCCTGTCTCCTTGGGATTTGACTCTTTTACCGAAGTTGAAGGCGAACTCCGCGAAGCCTCGGGAGTCGGACTGGCAACAGCTGCAGGTGACGCTGCCGGCGCCGGTTTGGCGACTTCAGGCAGATCGTCGAAATCTGCATCCGCTCTCGACCCCGTTGCCAGCGCAATCACCGCCGATAAAATTGAAAACGATCTCTTCACGCTCACTTTCCCTTCATTTTGGTGCGAGTGGTTTTGGATCTGCTTTTGGCAGGCCGTGTGCGCTCCTTGGGCTTGCGGACAGGAGGGATTTCCACTCCGCGCACGGGTCCGGTAAATTTAAAACCGCGCGTCCGGAGATCCACCTCCGCACCCTGAGCCTCAATCGTACGATTTTGTGCGCTGACCTTTACGGGATTTTTAGTCACAAGTGTCATTGAGGGAATATCCAAAGAAAAGCTGTTGCCCTCAATCTTATGCGCACGACTGTATATTTCGGCTTCTGAGGGAACCTCCACGCGTTCAAACTTTGCTCCGCCGGAGAACAGGTCGATGGCCAGTGCACCTGATTTTTGGGTGGTCGCAATCAACTTTGGGGTTTTGACCGATGTCAGACGTTCTTCAGGCGGTGCTTTGGAATCGATCATGTACATGCGCACTCCGCCCTGAGCGGTAAATTTTCCGTTGGTGACCAGCTTACCTTCGGCGGCAATCACTTCACCTTTCAGAATTCCGTCTTCGTATTGGCGCAAATGAAGGGGAGCCATTGAAAAAACTTCCGAAGGAAATTTTTCTGTATCCGTCTGCGCAGAAAATTCGGCCATGGACATTTGCATGTAGGATTCCTGATAGATGAATCCAAACACGAGTATGGCAATAAAGATCATCGCATAAATACGTGCGACCAAAACCTTCCCCCGAATTTGCCGTCAGACAAACGTCCAAGGCTAATCTAGCGCGGCGCCTTGCATAAGCGCAACGAAAGCATCGAGCAGAACTGCACCCCTGCAGGAGGAAAAGCTTTCAGGGTGATACTGCACTCCGATCCGCGGACGGGTTTTATGCTCGGCAAGTGCCGCAAAATCGCCGCTTCTGCTGAGCAGCCGCCATGTTCCGGCGCCGGACTCAGAGCCCATTTGGCTAACATGCACGGCCCAAGAGTTGTAAAAAGCGGCAAAACCTCCGTCTACAAAATCCTTCAGCCAACGGGACGGATTGACAGATTCGATGTTTTCGAGACGACCATGGACCGGACGGTCTGCCACCAGTCCGAGCGTGTATCCGTCCCGCCAAAGGAGCATTTGATGCCCGAGACAAACACCCAGCACCGGACGTTCCTCCGGCCATTCATCAAGAAGACGCTTTGTGAACGGATAACTTTCGGGAATCAGCGGACCCGGTGAAAGGACAAGGGCCTGATATGCACGCGCAGACCAAAGCGCAGCAATGTGCGGAGGCAAAGAAAGATTTTCGCCTTCAGGTGCAGGCAAAGAAAGAATGCGATCCACCGGACACCCGCGGGCTTGCAGTGCGGCAATCAAATTATCCGAAAACGAATCGGCATGATCGACAAACAATATCCGCGGATGAGAGTTCATTTTTTCACGCCCCGTCCCTGTTCCGCATCCGGCGCGCAAACACCGGTCAAACGTTGCCAGCGTTGCGCAAAGCTCCGCCACTTCAATTCAAATTCCCGCACCTCGGCGTCCGGATCGGACAATGTTGTAATTCCTGCACCGATTCCTGCAGTCCATTGCTTTTCATCGGCAAAAAATCCGCGAATGAGAACAGCCGAATCAAGTTCACCCTGCGAACCTTCACATGCAAAAACACCGGTGTAATATCCGCGCGGAGATTCTTCGATGACGGATATCTCGCGCGACACCGCGCGCTTTGGTGTGCCGCTGACGGATCCGGCGGGAAGCAGTTCACCCAGCAGCCGCGCATGAGAAATATTCGGATCGGCAAGCTCACCCGTCACAACCGACTGCATTTGCAAAAGTGAATTGGCAGCATGCACCTCGCAGGGAGATGTCACGGTAACGGTTCCTGCGCGGCACACGCGGTTCAGATCGTTGCGCAGCAAATCCGTGACCAGCCGCTGCTCACTCATCTCCTTTTCACTGGACCACAGCACGCTCACTCCGGAATCCGGTTCGCCCGCAAGGACAGGGGCAGTGCCCTTGATGGGCTCAGTCTGGACAAATGCACCGCGGCGCAAAATGAATCTCTCCGGAGAGAAACAGCAGACCGCAGGAAGTTCTTGCCCGCAGCCGACAAAAACACCTTGCCGCACAGGTGAGCGCAGCCACTCTTTGACAAACGAATAAAGCGAAACATCGCCTGACCTTCTCGCAGGTCCGGAGACACGGGTAGTGGCATTGGCCAGATAATAGTTTCCGCGGCGCATTCCGCTTTGCAGATGATCAATCATTTTACGGACTGATTCCGCCGACTGATTGAACGTCCACGCGGCAGGAGTCACTGAATCAGGCTCATCGGAAATACTTAATTCATTAGCACCGGCCTTCGAATGCTCTGCAATTTTCAAAACGTCGTCGAACGACCGGAGATCCGAAAATAAAGCTCCGCCGGTATGAACTGCCGGAGTTGCATCACTGCTGCGTCCGGAGATTTCTATGTAATCTTCATAGATCCACTGCAGGCAGGGAAGCGGCTGCGCTGACGCAACCGTTCCGACGGAAAAAAAAGGCACAAGAAAAACCGACAAACCGCTCCTGTGTGAGTCTTCGGACGAAAAAAATTTTTCGGGCACAAATTCGCTTCGTGCCAATTTTGGTCGGGCAATGAAAGTGCAGCGCACAAAAGGTTCAGGCGAACTGCGGGCGGCGCGGGTCACGGTGTCCGGAAGAGAATAATCGCGCGCGTCCGGATGGCAGGCAAGCGGACCGGTTTCGTAACGAAGGAAACAAATCCACTCCTTCGTGCGCCGCTCAAGGCCGAAAGCCAAATTGTCCAACGTCGCAAACCACGACATCCGCTGCTTCTCCAATGCACTATCCTCGTGTACTCTTAAAATAACTCTCTCAGAGGATAAAAATGAAAACAAAACTCGAAATCTGTCAGAACTGGCTTCCCAGATACACAGGCACCAAAATCGATGATTTTGCCGACTACATTCTGGTGACCAACTTTCAAAGTTACGTCAACCGTTTTGCAGAACTCATGGGAACAAGCGTACAGGGTCTCGACCGCGCCATGTCGAATGCCACCTGTAAAAGCTCCAACGTCAGCATTATCAATTACGGGATGGGAAGTGCAAACGCCGCAAGCGTAATGGACCTCCTGAGTGCCCGTCAGCCCAAGGCCGTCCTGTTTCTCGGAAAGTGCGGCGGCCTCAAGAAAAGCACGGAAATCGGCCACTTCATTCTGCCCATCGCAGCCATCCGCGGAGAAGGAACCTCCAATGACTATTTTCCGCCTGAAGTTCCGGCACTGCCGAGCTTTAAGCTCCACAAGTTTGTCTCGCAGAAAATAGTCGAAAGAGGGCTGGATTACCGTTCGGGTGTCGTCTACACGACCAACCGGCGCGTCTGGGAACACGATGAAGGCTTCCGGCAACGGTTACAGGACCTCACGGCACTGGCAATCGACATGGAAACGGCAACAATTTTTATCGTCGGCCACTACAACGACATTTCACGCGGTGCGCTGCTGCTGGTTTCAGATGTTCCGACAACTCCCGAAGGTGTGAAAACCGAAGCCTCCGACAAAGTCGTCAACGCAAAATGGACCGACATTCACCTTGAGCTTGGCATCGAATCTTTGCGCGAACTTGAAGCCAAAGGCGAGACCATCAAACACTTCCGGTATTGATTCAGAAAGAATCGTCGCGTCCGGCAATAAAGCTTTCTGCCTGACGGGTTTTCGGATTTGTAAAAAACCTTGCCGTGGGTGTGCACTCAACCACACGGCCATCCAGTAAAAACAAGATTCTGTCGGTCATACGGCTTGCCTGATGGAGGTCGTTGGTCGCGGTGATGAGCGTGAGACTCTCGCCCTGCGCCGCAAGAATCGCTTCGGTGTTTTTGACCAAAACAGGATCCATCCGGATGAATGCATCATCGAGCATGAGGAGCCGCGGCTTGCGCAGCAGCGCGCGGATGATTGCAAGTTGCTGAAGGACGGGCTGGTCAACCTGACTTGCAAGCAATTCTGCAACCGACAAAACCTGCGCCTTGTTGCGACTCGACAGCGGCAGTGAATCAACAAATTCTTCAAAAGGCAGACGCTCAAGTCCGCTCACCACCCGCACAGCTTCGAAATTCTGGGCAATCGAAACAGGCAGCCACGTGCTTGAATCACTCACTAGGGCCATTTGCCTTTGCAGGGCAACAAGAGTCGAAGATGATGGCTTTTTGTCTGAAAAAGTATCACCAAAAACCTTGCAATCGCCCGACTGAATCGGATTTTCAAGTCCGCTGATATTCCGGTCCCAAATGGACTGGGAGATGACTTTGAGAAGCAGGCTTTTGCCCGATCCGGCAGGGCCGACAAGACCAAGTGATTCACCGGCATCAACAGAAAGCTCTATGCCCTGCAGAAGGGCTGAATAACCCGACTGCAGGGCATAGTTTTTGAGTTCGATGACAGGCGGACGGGCAGAGCTCATCAGCCGCGCTGAGCCATGGGAGTCACGCCCGCTTCCGTCGGTCCGACGTACTTGGCAGCCGGACGGTAAATACGGTTGTCCTGCCACATTTCGATGATGTGCGACGACCAGCCGACAACGCGGGCAACAGCGAAGATCGGAGTAAAGTCGATCGTTTCAATCTTCATCAGGCGGTACATGGCTCCGGACCAGAAGTCGACGTTCGGCCAGATATAGTCTTTGGATGTCTTGCCGAGTTCTTCGATCATCGTGTCATGGACAATGCGGAGAGTTTCGTAAGTTTTGTTGTCGCCCGTCTGCGCGACGAGTTTTTCAAGCATGGAGCGCAGGACCTTGGCGCGGGGGTCCATCGTGCGATAGACGCGGTGCCCGAAGCCCATCACTTTGGCCTTGGTTGCAAGTGCATTCGCAACCCAGTCTTTGGCCTTCTCGGGAGCACCGATTTTGTCGGCCATCTCGAGAACTTTTTCGTTGGCGCCGCCATGCAGCGGACCGCTCAGTGCACCGACAGCTCCGGAAACCGATGCGGTCAGACGCGCCTCTGTCGAAGCAATTACGCGTGCCGAGAAGGTCGATGCGTTGAAGTCGTGGTCCATGTGAAGCATGAGCGCAACATCGAACATGCGCGCAAGGTCCTTCGCTGGGACCGTGCCGTTAAGCATGTAAAGAAAGTTTTCTGCATGATTGAGATCAGCCTTCGGCTCGACGGGTGCAAGCCCGCGGCGGCGGCGGGAAATACGCGCAACTGCCGTGCCAAGCTGTGCCGTCAGGCGGACAGCGTTGCGTACGTTGCCGTCAACGTCTTTCAGATTCACCGGAGTTTCGTCCCAAGCAAGAGCTGCCATTGCAGCCTGCAGAACCATCATCGGATGTGCCGTGCGCGGAGCGGCATCGATCACCGATTCCACCGTTTTGGGCAGATTGCGAAACTCTTTCAGTTCAGCGGTAATCTTGTTCAATTCGGCCTGATTGGGAAGCTTTCCCCTCAAAAGAAAATAAGTCATTTCTTCGAAGGTTGATTTCTCTGCAATCTCTTCAATGGACACGCCGCGGTAAATCAGGCGACCGACTTCGCCCTGCACCTGACTGACTGAAGTCGCATCCGCGACCACACCGGCCAACCCTTTAGAAAAGCCTAATTCCTCTGCCATAGTCTTGCCTCCCTCTTAACTAAACATAATCAAAATGGCTTTAATTTAAAATCCGTGCAAATTTCAACTGCCGGCACCACACCAACTCATTGGATTCGGCAGGGAAAGACACATTCTTTAAGTGGGGTGTCAGGAATATTGCAACCGCGATTTCTTGAAAAATTCCTGACTTTGCTCGGCCAATTCACGGTAAGAGGCCGGCCGTCCCTCGTATCTGAGGAACTTTTCGAATTGTCGGGCGCAATCGGCAAAATGCTCTTGATCAAGGATTCCCCGAAAACGCTGGACCCCGAGATAGACACCGTAGGTTATGAGCACGTCGACGGCGCAGTAGTCTTCAATCAGCTGCGTGGCACCGTGTGCGTAGTAAGACTCGGCCACCCTGCTTCCGTCCATGCCCTCAAGTTTTCCGGCCAGTCCCATCGACTGAGCCAAAATATCGAGGCCGATTTTCTGCGACGCATTGCCGTTTACAAACTGCGCAAGATCAAATGATTTGTCGAGGGCGAAGCGTGACCGGTAGGAGTCATATCCAAACTCGTTCGCATACTCGGGAATCGGGCAAGGAATAAAATGCTTCATGCTCCGTTGTTCGATGACCGGCAAATCGAAGCCTGAAATATTATATCCGCAGAACGTCAGCGGCAGCGGCTTGAGTTTTTTGCGCTGATAATCGTTCATCCGGAAATCAGACTGAACATGATCGTACCAGATTCTTGCCGCATCGGCGTGTTTGGTTGAAAAATTCCAGAAGTCCCTGAGCAATGCGGCTTCTGCCTGCAAAAGTTCGTCGTAGCTTGAACAAACCGGCAGTGTTTTTTTGAATCCGTCGATGATTATGTGCGTTTCCGGATGAACGAACACGGCACAAATGCACATCACAAGATGATACATCGGCGGCGGAAAGTTAATTTGTTTTTGCTCGCGGATGAGCTGAACGACAGAGAGATCTGCCCAGTCCTGTTCTCTGCGGAAAAAACGCCCGTGCGGAAATTCGGGTGAGTATCCGGCAGCCATAAGAGGAATGTCGGGAACGGTCTCAATGTCAAAGACAAGGATCGGCGCAGCGGGCCGCTCACCCGTGCGCCGCGATCCGAAAACCGGTGATGGAACGTCCTGCTGAACTGTCACTGCACGGACACCTTATTTGCCGCTCAGTGCGCGCGCTATTTGAACCGAGAGCTGCACTCCGAATCCGGAACTGATTTTGCGCGGAAATCCGAGCGCCATGTTGCCGTTTGCAACACCGGCGATGTCCACGTGGCAGTATGGTTTATTCTCGACAAATTCCTTCAGGAACATTGCCCCGACCGAAGAACCGCAGGCACCCGCCGTTGCGCCGATGTTGTTGACGTCGGCAATGGTCCCCTTGACGTCCTCACCGATTTCGTCCCACGTCGGCATCGGCCATACGCGCTCGCCGGCAGCCTTGGCTGCATTGCTGACTGTGTCCTGAAGCGTGTCTGAATTGAACGGAAATATCCCTGCACCCAAATGGCCCAGTGCAGTAATCATTGCACCCGTCAGCGTCGAGTATTCAATAATCGTATCAGGCTTAAGGTCTTTTGCCGTGTAGGCAAGAGCGTCCGACAACACGATGCGGCCCTCGGCATCGGTATTGAGCACTTCGATGGTTTTGCCGTTGTAAGTGGTCAGCACGTCGCCCACGCGGTACGCGTGCGCATCAATCATATTTTCGCACAGTGCAGCGACGGCAAATACCCGCACGGGCAACTGCAGTTTGGCAATGGCCACGACCGAATTGAGCACAACGGCTGCACCGGACATGTCATACTTCATTCCGACTTGGTGAGTTGAGGGCGTCTTGATGGAGTATCCGCCCGTGTCCATGGTGAGACCTTTACCCACGAACGCAACCGAGGTTTTGGCGTTGACAGGAGCATATTCAACAACAACAAACTGCGGTTCGTTGCAGCTGCCGCCGGCAACGGCCATCATTGCGTTGAAGCCCATCTGACGAAGTTTTTCAGCACCGTAAACCTGAACGGTGAGTCCTGCCGCGCGCGCTTTGTCGGTCATTACCTGAGCGACGTATTTTGGGGTTGCAACATTCGGAGGAGCGTCCTGAAGAAGCCGGCAGGTTTCAATTGAGTCGGCAACGATTGAAGCGTCCTTCAGGCCCGCATCTGCTCCGGCAGAAAGACCCGCGAATTGAATTTCGAGCGGAGTTTCGAGTTCCTTGCGCGCCTCGGCGGTCAAGTTGGAATTGGGATATTTGTATGCCCCCATGCGCACACCGACGGCCATCTGGGCAACAAGCTCAGCGGCCGCAAAGAATGTGCTGCTGCCGCACACAGTTACTTTTTTGGCTTTGAAACGCAGAGCTTCTTCAGAAATTTTGAGACCAATCGCGCGCGCACGGGCGGGTTTTTCGTCTGTCTTTTTGCCGCCGCCGACAAGCACAACACGTTTTGCAACCGAGTTTACCGTGCACAGAGTCACTGCGGTTGACAGCCATTTGCCTTCAAAGTCTTTCAGTTCGGCAAGGGCGGAGATCGCTCCTCCAAGTGAAGCGTCGAGTGATTGCAGACCGGAATTTTTTATTTTGCCCTGTTCAAGATCAGTTTCATCGAGGACCACGGCGACAATATCTGCGGACTGATTTGAAATGGCCGGAATAGTTGAGATATTTACGATTTTTACGGGTGGAAGTGTGGTCATGTGATTCCTCTCTTGCGTTGACCGGCAACGGGTCCTAAGTGTCTGTTGTGACGACGGCCGCGAGAATGGCTCAGAGTGACGTTGAATTCAAGGTATACGAGGCTTTTTGTGTGGATATTTCGTTCGGTATCGGTGCTGTTTGCCATCTTCGGCATTGCCGTAACGGCAGCAGCAGCATGGTTTATCCCGTGGGTTTTCACGCTGCATCTTGGAGTCTTGGTCTACTTCCCCTATCAGCCGCGCAGTCAGGAACGCTACATGCGGGTCACGGGACCATGGTCGGGCGCCTACAGCCGCAATTGGGTTGACGGCAAAGATATTCCCAAAGCCTGCAAGCTGGCGCTCGTTGCCGCCGAGGATACAAAGTTTTTCATCCACCACGGAATCGATCTCGAAAGCCTCGAAAAGAGCTACGAATATAATCAGCGCAAGCGCAAAGCCAAACGCGGCGGAAGCACGATTACCCAGCAACTTGTCAAAAATGCTTTTTTGTCGCGCGAGCGCAGCTACCTGCGCAAAGCCCGTGAAATTATCGGCGCAATTTTGCTCGATGCCACGGCCGGAAAAGATATGCAGCTCAACTGGTATTTTAACATCGTCGAGTTTGGTCCGAACATCTACGGAATCAAAGATGCCGCTCAGTTTTACTTTAAAAAGCAGGCCTCGGCTCTGACACAGCGCGAGTGTGCAAGTCTTGTCTCTATTCTTCCCAGCCCCAACCGATGGAACAAATCACTTAAGTCCGGCTCACCGTCGGGTTTCCTTTCGGCGCGCATCGGGACTGTGATGGCCAGAATGAAGATGATTCCCACCGATGAGTCACTGACCGGACGCACCGGAACGCTTGCCGCAGGCCTGCGCAAACCTAAAAACGCAACGCCTGCTGAGGGCACTTCGGAAAATCTGCCGCTGCCGCAGATGCCCGATGAAATGACCGCATCAGAGCAGCTCGAAAAGGCAGAATTGCAGGCAGAACAGGCGGATCAGCTCGACCTGCCCGAGGAAGCCGAAGAATATTCGGCGGCCTCAGGGAACGGCAGCTCATCCCCCGCATCACCGAATGCCTCCGATGCCCAGAATCAAACTTCCGAAAATATTGAAATTATTGGTCCTTAAAAGAGTCAATCAAGATTCCACTCAAACCATTGCCAACCGTAATTGAAGGTGCTAACCATCGCGTCAATTCTGGGTCGACCAGACTTTTCGCTTGAATGAGGATTTTCCCATGACGTCACCAACCGATATCACCAATCGCCGCCGCGCTGCCAAGGCCGCAAAACGCGGTACGGCCCGCAAGAACCAAGTTCGCGCAAACGGCACAACGCCGCTTCTGTTTGTTTTGAACAAGCCGACAGCGAATGAAAAAAAGTAAAACGGTAAAAGATTGACAAGTGAGGCGTCCCGCGTGCGTGGGGCGCCTCGCTTTTTTGCGACCGACTGTGTTAAGTTACCAGCTCGTCGCCTGAATTCTTCCAAGGGGGTAACCAACCAGTATGCGTCCATCGGGTCCAAACCGCGCTCCGGCTCAAGAAGGTCCTCGTATTAACGAGCGAATTAAAGCTCCAGAAGTCCGCCTTATCGATGAAGCTGGCGGGCAGGTCGGGGTGATCTCCACACGCGACGCACTGCTGCGCGCGGAAGAAGTCGGACTTGATCTGGTTGAAGTGTCTCCTGATGCCGTTCCACCGGTGTGCCGCCTCATTGACTTTGGAAAGTTCAAATACCAGCAGAGCAAAAAGGCTCAGGAAGCCAAGAAGAAACAAGTGGTCATCGAAGTGAAGGAGCTCAACCTGACTCCGAACACGGATGCCCACGATATTGAAACCAAGCAGAACCACATCCGTCGCTGGGTTGCTGAAAAGAACCGCGTTCGCGTGGGTGTCAAATTCCGCGGCCGCGAAATGTCCCATCAGGAACTCGGCCACGCCGTTCTGCAGGAGCTCATCAAGGGCATTGAAGATCTCGTTGTGCCCGAAGCACCGCCACGCATGGAAGGCCGCCGCCTGACCGTGACCCTGCTGCCGCGCAGCGAAAAAGAAAAATAATCAGCCGGAACACAATTTGACAGGAACGGAAGATATGGACTAACTTTTTGGGGTTAGTTTTCTCCTCCTTTTTGTTGCGTTTTTAGGGCCGCTCTTTCTGCGGCCCTATTTTTTTGCCTGCATCAGCGGCTGGTCTCAGCGGCGCTTGAGTTTAAGCGTGACTGACTGTCCTTCAATTTCGAGCGTCTGTTCGAAAGAAGGCTGTGCAAGAGCAGCAACACATTCTGCGAGAGTTTCGTCCTCAATATAAGCTTTGTTCTTTTCCAGAGCAGATTGGAAAAGGGTATTGCTCGTGAGAATTTCGAGAGAAATACGGTCTTCGACTTCAAAGTTGGCGCTCTTGCGCGCCTTTTGCACAAGACTCACAACCTCGCGGGCCAGCCCCTCAAAACGCAGTTCTTCGGTCAACGTCGGATCAAGCGCTGCCACCAGCTCAGCGTCAGTCGCCACAAGCTGATGTCCTGTTCCCTGCAATTCGACTGTGACCATTTCGGGAGTCAGGTCCATGTCAAGCGCCCGAACCGTCTGCTTCTGCAATGCCTTCTGACACTCTTGCGGTGAAAGTTGTGCAAGCGCCGCCTGCATGTCCTTCATGCGCTCACCGAGCGCCTTACCGAGCACTTTGAAGTTGGGTTTGACCGTGATCTTGGCCAGCGCCGACGGGTCACGGGTCACTTCAACACGCTTGACGTTCAATTCATCGGCAATCACTTCACGCATTCCTGCCAGCTGTTCGGCAGCATTTTCCTGAACAACGCCGACCGTGATCGAAGCCAGCGGCTGACGGTTCTTGAGTTTATGAACGGTCCGGATATTCCGGCCCAATTCAACGACCCGCCGCGCAAGCGCAACCCGTTCCAGCAGGTCCTGTTCCGCACGGCTCAGCGCGCGCGCCTCGGGCAGCAGCGACAAATGAACACTGCCCAGCCGGTGAAGTTCTTTGGTGAGCGCAAGCTTGCCGAAAAAGTATTCGGCAGCAAAAGGCGCAAAGGGTGCAAGAAGCTGAACCGTTTGAACGAGCACTTCAAAGAGAGTTGAAAAAGCTTCTTTGTCACCGTTCCAGAAACGGCGCCGGCTGCGGCGGATATACCAGTTGTTGAGGTCATCCAGAAAATCAACAATCGAAGGAACAGCCTTGGCAATCTGGTAGGAGGTCATCGACTCGTCGACCAGACGGGTCAATTCGTTGAGCCGCAGCAGAATCCACGCATCAAGTTCGTTCTTGCTTTTGAGCAGATCTTTTTCCGGATCAAAATTCTCAAGCGAAGAATAAGTCGCGAAGAAAGAGTATGCGTTCCAGAGCGGCAAAAGAACGCGTCGGGTATTTTCTTTGACTCCGTCGACGCTGAAGCGAACTTCTTCGGCAACTGTTGCGGGTGAATTCAGAAGAAAAAGCCGCACGGAGTCCGCGCCGTATTCGTCAAGTGTTGCCATCGGATCCGGATAATTCTTAAGACTCTTGCTCATTTTACGGCCGTCTGCCGCAAGTACGAGACCATTGACCACGACGTTTTTGAAAGGCGGCTTGTTGAAAAGTGCGGTGCTCAAAACGGTGAGCGTGTAGAACCAGCCGCGCGTTTGATCCAGTCCCTCACAGATGAAATCTGCAGGGAAGTGCTTGAGAAAATCATCCTTGTTTTCGAACGGGTAATGCATCTGTGCGTAGGGCATTGAACCCGATTCAAACCAGCAGTCGAAAACAAACGGAACGCGCTTGAGAACGCCGCGGCCGGTTGGAGAAGGAATGGTTATGTCGTCGATAAACTCCATATGCAGATCATCAATTTTGCGGCCTGCATATTTTTCAAGTTCGGCGACCGAACCAAGACATACAACCTCACCGGTTTCTTCATTTTGCCAAATCGGAATCGGGTTTCCCCAATAGCGTGCACGGGCAATGTTCCAGTCACGCGCATTTTCGAGCCATTTGCCGAAACGGCCTGTCTTGATGTGGTCAGGAATCCAGTTGATTTGTGCGTTTGAAGCAAGAAGCTGATCGCGAATGCTTTCCACTTTGACAAACCAGCTGGGCATGGCGCGGTACATCAGCGGCAGGCCCGAGCGGTAACACATCGGATAGCTGTGAACGAGCGTATCGTGTTTGAAAATGAAACCGCGCTTTTTCAAATCGGCAAGCAGAATTTTGTCACCGGCTTTGAAATCCAGCCCAACAACTTCGGGATGATTTTTTGCCGAATAACGGCCGCTCACATCAAGGTGATCGATGACCGGAAGATTATATTGCTGAGCGCAGCGGAAGTCGTCTTCACCGAAAGCAGGAGCGGTGTGCACTGCTCCTGTACCCGTGTCATGCAGAACATAATTCGTGGCATAAACTTTAAATGCATTCGGTCCGGCCTGATCCGCATAATAATCAAAGAACGGCTCATAGCTCACGCCGGCCATGTCCTGACCTTTGAAAGTGCGGAGAACTTCGTATTCACCTTCTTTGAAGTACGCACCGATGCGTGATTCCAGAATAATAACTTTTTCCTGCTGCTTGGAATCCAGCAGTTCACAGTACTGCGCATCGCCGTCAATCGCGACGGCGAGGTTGGCAGGCAGCGTCCACGGAGTTGTGGTCCAGACAAGCAGGCTGGAACCGGAAAACTTTCCTGCAAGACGCGCGCGCAAAGTCACTGAGGGATCCTGAATATCCCGATAATCAAGACTGGCTTCAAAGTTGGACAAGGTTGATCCCAGCGCGGACGAATAGCTCATTACGTATCGGCCTTCGTAGACAAGACCTTTGTCCCAGAGCTGCTTGAATACGGCCCACACGCTCTCCATGAACGGTTTGTCCATGGTCCGGTACTCGTTGTCCATGTCGACCCAGCGCCCGAGCCGGCGCATGTAATTGCGCCACTCCGACGTGTAACGCAAAACCGATTCGCGGCATGCGGCATTGAATTTACTCACGCCGAGTTTTTCAATTTCCGGACGGCCGTTCAGGCCGAGCTCTTTTTGAATCAGCATTTCTACCGGCAGCCCGTGACAGTCCCAGCCGAATCGGCGCTCAACCCTGTATCCCTTCATGGTGAAGTAGCGGGGAAACGCATCCTTGATTCCTGATGGAACAAAATGGCCGAAATGCGGCAGACCGGTCGCAAAGGGAGGTCCGTCATAGAAGTTGTATTTTTTGTCGTGCGGACGATCGTCAATACTTCTCTGGAAGGTTTTCTCGCGGTCCCATTTCTCGGCAACCGCTTTTTCCATCGAAGGAAAGTGAATGGACTTCTCCGGACGCTCAACACGCATGTCTAAACCTCATGAAACCCGTGGAAACTGAACCAGTTTGCAGCCTTCTAGCATGGCTTTTGCATCGCATGCCACCCGCAGAGACGCTAGATTTCCGTTCTTGCAGCACAAATGACAAAACTTTGAACTGGACCGTCTCCCCGCCCGCGAAGGATTACAGTAATGTTGGGATGATGGCATCGGGTCCTGCGGGAGATCCCCCGAGGTTCAGGTCGGTATTCAACAAAGGGTGGCGGGTATGGTTAAGAGTGAGTTGATTGAAGTTCTGGCCTCTAAGGCTGATATTACAACTACGCAGTCCGAAGAGGCTGTGAATCTGTTTTTTCAGTCCATCATTGACTCGCTGACAACTGACGGACGCGTTGAAATCCGCGGATTCGGTGCGTTCACTGTCCGTAAATACAAGTCATATGACGGACGCAACCCGAAAACGGGCGAGAAAATCGAAGTTCCTGAAAAGAAGCTTCCTTTCTGGAAGACCGGTCTTGAATTGCGTCAGCGGGTCGACGGTCTCGGAGAAGGCCAGTAACCCTTTCGTTCAACCAGATTCGCAGCAAGTCCGAATTGACCGCCTCACCCCAAAAACACGTCTTAAAAACAAAAAACCCCAGCATGACCGGAGTTTTTTCGTTCAATCGACCGAATACGGACCGACCGATTACTTCGTCAGACCCTTGGCCTTCTTAACTTGTGCAGAAAGACGGCTGATGCGGCGTGCCATGTTATTGGCATGAATAACGCCTTTGCGACGGGTCACGGCGATCACTGACTGGGTTTCGCGGAACAGGTTGTCGAGCTGGTCGACCTGCTTGTTCTCGATAGCTTCTTTAAGCTTGCGAATTGCCGTTTTCATCGTGCTCATCACCTGACGGTTACGTTGATTGCGGACAATGGTCTGGCGCGCGCGCTTTTCAGCGGACTTATGGGTTGCCATGGATAGCTCCAAATGGGAGTGGCTGTGCATTTTTAACGGACGACAAAGGACAGACACTCACTGGTTTGAACCAGACCTTCATCACCCACCGCCGTACTGCTCTGGATGGCACGGCAGAAAACTTGAGACGTTGTTCAGCCGAGCTTGACGTTGGTCTTCTTCAGCAGGTTTCCGACTGCGTCGGAAGGACGTGCGCCCACTTTGTACCAGTGGTTCATGCGCTCAACTTCGAGCTTGATTGTCGAAGGTTCGGTCATCGGGTTGTAGTAGCCGAGACGCTCGATAAAACGGCCGTTGCGGGCATTGCGGGAATCAGTCACAACCACCTCAAAGAAGGGGCGGTTTTTGCAGCCAAAACGTTGCATACGGAACTTCAGTGCCATAGGAAATCTCCTTCTTTGCGCGGGATACAAAGGCCCACACATCCGGCGCCCTGTGAGTCTGTGAAAAACCTCAACCATTTGAGGCACTTCAATTCTGACTCCGAGACGCGTTACCGGTTAAGCCGCTTCATGCGGGAATGCTCGCTTACCGCCCGAATTTGCCGCTGTCAATCCATAAGACGCTGGCGGCCCACCGCTGACTCCACGGGTGTACTATTTGGACAGGGCTGTCCGTGTCCAAATCTAGTTTTGCCTAAATTTGGAACATTGAAAGAAATGCGAAGAGGTCCGGCGCTTGTGAAGCACAACAAGTTTACATCAGCCGTTATACTCACCCCCGAAGCGGGTTTGGCTTCGGACTGTCAGACAGCCTTGCGCCATTTCGGTCTTAAAAAGCTCGCCGTTGTGACCGAATTCGGAGAACTTCAAAAGCAGATTATAGAACACTCGTTCGCCATCATTCTCATTGACGTCGATTTTCTGGATGAATCCGACCAAAAAGCGATTGTCGGACGACTCAGGTCGACCAATAACCATAAGCAGGGTCTGTTCGTCGCGCTGGCCCGCCTGAATTCACGTGAAGAACTCTTCGAACTGAAGGAACAGGGTTTCGCCAGCGTGCTCATAAAACCGTTGAGCATCGGCATGATGGAACAGGCTCTCAACGAGCTCATTGAACGCCAGCGCACCGAACCGGTCGACAGGCAGTCTCTGATAGCCATTCATGAACAATTCTTGCGCGGCCAAACCTTTGAAGCAGACCGCACGCTCAGCATATGGCTTGAACGGGAGCCTGAATCTCTTGAGGGGCTGACCCTGCTCGGATTTCACCAATTTCGAAAACAGGAATTCTACAGGGCGAGCCAGACGATCTCGAAGGCATTAAAAATCAAGCCCGACTATCTGCCCGCTTTGCATGTCAAAATCAGAATTTCACTTCGCCTCGGACAACTGGGCGATGCGTTTCAGGCTCTTGCAAGAGAGGAACGGTCACGGGCGATTCTCGACGCAAAGCTTGCAGAAAGCCTCGCACACACGCTCAGTGCGGGTGAAAAGGCCGAGCTGACCTTTTGCGAAGAATTCGCAACCAGAGAAGGAATCACGACGCTCCTCATAAATCTCGGACTCCAGCTGAGTAAAACCGGTAAGCCTGAAGAGTCTCTGCAGCTTTATTCGCGTGCACTCGGTCCGATGGAAGATGAAAACGCCTATTTCATTGCACTCTTCAATCGCGGCAAGCTTTACCTCAATTCAAAGTATTACCCCGAAGCGCAGGCGGATTTGACCAATGCCAGAGAACTGGCTCCCGCCGAACTTCACCAAAAAATCGATGAGCTGCTGATGCTCTGCAACTCACCGGTTGAAGACGTTGCGGAAATTTTTGCGGATCCGGCAACTGCCGCAGGCAAAATTGCGATTCCGGATTTGCTCAGCATGCCGCTTCCGGAAAGCAAGGCCAAGTCAAAATACAAACCGTTCAACAAAGACGAAGTGCTGCAGCTCGTATTTCTCGGCAGGATGAAGGAAGAAACTGTTCCCCCTGAGAGCGTTGAAGAATGGCTTCAAATTAAAAACAAACTTCTTCACATTCTGTTTCTGGAAGAACTTCCTTTTATGGACAAGAAGTCCGACGCTGAAGCAGACAACTTTGAACCCGCCGGACAAGGTGCAACATGAACAGGGAAATGACCATCAGCGGAAACGGATTGAAAGATTTTTTCCTCGACATGCGGTCCGTCCGGTTTTCGGGTGAAATTAAATTCAAATTTGTCGATCACAAAAAATCGGTATTTTTGCAAAACGGAGAGATTACTCACTGCAATTCGACACTGCTCGACGACAGACTCGGTGATGTGATTTACCGTGAAGGCAACCTCACTCTCGACCTGTTCGTCGAGCTCGCAGGAAAAGTCAGCGAAAAGACGCGATTCGGTGACCTGCTCATTCAAAACGGAATCTTCACGCTCGTCGATCTGTGGGATGCGCTCAACTGCCAGTCAAAAGCCATTCTTCAGTCATTGATCTTTCATGACCTGCTCGAGCTTGAACTGGTTGATGCGGACAATCTCAAAACACCGGACTTCGGTCTCAGGTTCCGGTGGGATGAAGCGATAAATGAGGCGTTGCATGAGCTCAGACTTATCCGCCGGTTTGAGCGGGCTCTGAGACAATCGCCTTCACTGACCATCGACGAACGTAACCGTTCACTCGCAAATACCGATTTTTTAAGAGATATTCTGAGTCTTATCGAACATTTCTACGACTTCAACGTGATTGTTGACGAGAAAAGCCCGCTTTCCAAAGTCTACACGGTGCGGGCACTGTTCCAGCTCTTTTCAACCGGAGTCATTACAGACACTTGGGATATATTTTCTCAAGATCTTGAAGGACCCGCCGAACATGAGTTGCAAGGGGTGGTCAGCTCCTCGAGCAGAGTGTTCCTCGCCATAGAGGAACTCGCTCAGAAACACTCGCTGGCAGGATGGGACGCTGCGGTGAAAAGAGCAGTAAAAATCCTCGAACGGGAATTCGGTCAAGGAGTACACCTGATCTCAGGTCAGGGTTTCTCACTTCAGCAAATTCACAAATCAATCGCTTTGAACCGCGAGTTCAAAAACCGTGTCACGGCTGCACAGGAGCATCGATGGCCGCTGTCGGTTGTTACACTCATTCAGGAGGGGTTGCACAAATCGATTCTGTATCTGTTGTTTGAAACATCGAACAACCGCGCAATGGA
Organism: Pseudomonadota bacterium; assembly: GCA_009926615.1. GTDB lineage: Bacteria > Bdellovibrionota_B > Oligoflexia > Silvanigrellales > Silvanigrellaceae > RFOM01. The sequence continues at coordinate 3,567 of RFOM01000042.1, read as the reverse complement.
GGAGGAATCAAGGAAAATACACGCTGAACTGGTCAACAGCAGAAGGTCATACTTTAGTAGCGTTGCCGAAGCCCTTTATTAAAAGGAGATGGTTATGGCAAATCAAGTTGCGGCTCATGGTTTTACTCTGACTCAGGCGCTGCGCGAGTGCTGCGAATTTGAATCTCTTCAAAAACTCATGCCGCTTGCGCTGCACAATTTCGGGAGCCGCTGGGCATTGTCGCTCGAAGGAAATGAACACGTCGTACACCTGACGTGGAATGACGGTCCGTTTCACGGTGACGTCACCATGAAATCACCGGACATGTACCACAGCATTCACGGTGCGACGAAACGGGCGATGGAGCAGATAAAAAAAGCACACAGTAAACGCTACGACCATCACAAACCTGTCAAAGGAGTTTCACAGGCAAGTTAACAGCGGTTGGATATCGGAAGTTATCTCCTGATCCAAACCCGGCCGGCCTACATTGCCGCCGGGTTCCTTTTTTTACGACCCAAAATCTTTATGAACATCCATGCCGCCAGCAGAATAAAAGGCAGACTCGTAAAAGCCTCCACGGCCTTCAGCGGATGACCTGCTGCCAGACTTGAAACAAGACATCCGGACGTCACCTGCGCCGTATCACCTGAATTCGCGGCAAACTCCGCCTGACTGATATATTGGTTCGCCTTGGCCGAATCTGTCAGTGCATAAAACGGATAAACCGCGCTCGCCATGCCTGTACCCAAGAGAAAAACCTTCATTCCCGCATAGGGCGAAAAGGCAAAGTCGGCGTTGGCCAAACCTCCGCTTTGAAGCGCGCCGTAAAGCAAATCAAAATTGGAATAGCGGAGTAAAATTGATCGGATATCCATCGCCGACAATCCGTTGCCGATAGCCTTGAGAAGTCCGGCAAGTCCGGCGACGTGCGGTGCGGCCTGACTCGTTCCGCTTTTGTAGGTTACGCCGCTCCCCGGAATACTCGATTTTATGTTGGAACCCGGTGCGCAAATATCAACCCAGTCACCGTAGTTGCTGAAACGGGACTTCAGCCGGCGACCGCGCACCGGTCCCTCGCCTCCAAAACCTGTGGGCTCCTCAGTCATCGCATCTGCGTCACCGGAATCGTGACTGGTCGAACACACCGACACAACGTCTCTGTAGGCTGCAGGAAACATGGGGATCTCGACGTTCTGATTTCCTGCAGCCGCAATCATCAAAACATCGTTGGCAATCAGTCGCCGGGACACGAGCGAAAGTGCACGGCTTGAGAAGTACTTGCCGATGCTCAGGTTCACCACATTGGTCGCAAGAAGATCCGGTCGTCCCGGAACGGTGAGGTCGAGCAGATATCCCAAGCCCTGCAGCTGAGATGCATCACTGATCCCTCCGTCAACCTCGACGTGTGTCTGCTGATTGAACGTGTAGGATTCACCAAAAACGGGACAAACAAGTTTCTTGACATCCTTTGGCGTGAAGCATCTCCTTGCCGCACGAACCGGAAGAATCTTGCAATTGAGCGGACACACACCGACATAAGCTTCATTTGCAGCGCCGCCGGCGATGATGCCGGCAACGTGTGTTCCGTGACCGCAGGACTGCGAACTCGCACCTCCGGCACTTGCACATGGCACACCTTGTCCGCCCACGTCATTGGATCCCGGAATCGGCGCGGGCCCCGTATCGGATTGCCCTTTGGGAACCGTTGAATCAATTCCGATGTAATCGTCGACCCAACCGTTCAGGTCGTCATCGACAAAAGGTTTACCGCCTTTTTCGGGGTCCTCTCCGGCATTGCGATAAAGCCGAGCCTCAAGCGATCCGCCCGTCTTGTCTAAAATACCGTCGACGCCTGTGTCGATGACAGCAATAACCGATGTATTGCCTTTCACCATCGCCGGCACAAGCAAATCGAGTCCCAAAATCGAAGTATTCCACTGCGCCTTCAGCCGTTCGGCGAGCTTGCCGGTACCGTCCTGATTCTCCTGCTGAACTTCACTGTCCAGATTCGGCTCGGCAAATTCAATGCCCTCAGTTCTTTCGAGTGCATTCCACAACCACCGCACCAAAAATGCATCTTTATCCGCGGCCGAATTCATATCAATCAATTTCCGGTTCCACACAGAACTCGTCATCAGCATATTCTGGATTCCCGACAAACCGCCGCGGATCCGAATCTGACCGAAGCCAAAGACCGGCAATGGTCCCTCACCTGATTTGAGCGTCTTTTCAAAATTGGCAATCGCAAACACTCCGGCATCAAGAACCGGCCAAATTGCAGTCTGCAGTTCGTAAAGACTGAGTGACTGATCTTCTTTATGCAAAGCGTCCGCTACCGACGAGACCAGAACTTTTTTCAGAACAGCAGCGGATTTATTGGACTGATACTGACGCGAAAGTGCAACTATCCAAGTTTCACCGTCCCAGATCTCTTTCCAGCGTGAGTAGTTATGCACTGTGGGCCAAGTGACACCGGAAACCTTCTGATCGACAGGATACTCCTTCCTGCCGTCACCGCAGGAAAGTAAGGACGACAACACAAACGAACCGAGCAACACAGCCAAAATTTTTCCGGCAAAAGCTGAGGCTTTCATTTCGCACTTTTTCCCGTCCGGCGGCCCGTCGCACTGAACAACTTAAGAGCCAGCCAGAAAAACATTAACACAACAGGCATGCTTGCGAGTCCGTTGGCAAATTGACCGCCCGATGCACTTATAAATGCAACTGAGCCGACAATACATCCGCCGGGCTGATTGGAGAGAAAGTTGAAGTTTGTTTTGCTCTGCTTCTTCGATTGAACTGCAGCATCGAGATCAAGAAACCCCGCACCCAGCAAATTGTCGCAAAAAGACGTGTCCGTGTAACATGCTCGGTAAAGTCTTTCGTCCGTTCCGGCAACGCGGTTGTTGACGGCATTGTACAGGGATTCCGAATCGGCGGCCGACTTTAGGGTTTCCACCAGTTCAACCGCGCTCTTTGTATTGCCGCTGTATGAAAGAAGATAACCAATCGCACCTGCAACAAACGGCGTAGCCTGACTGGTTCCGCTCTTGTCGATGAACAGTCCTCCGCCGTCGGATGTTTTTCCGGGAACGGTTGAAACGATGTCTGTTCCCGGTGCACAGATGTCGACCCAATCTCCAAAATTGCTGAAGGGCGCGCGCCCGTAAGCCCCCTGAGCGTAATCTTCGCTGGTGGCACACACGGCCACAACACTTTCGTAGGCCGCGGGATAACTGGGTGTCTCGGTCCCGTCGTTACCGGCGGCAGCAACAACAACAATATTCTTTCGCTGAAGATTGCGGATAATGTAGCTCATGGTCCGCGACGCGAAATATTTTCCAAGGCTCAGATTGACAATATTGACGAGCAACCGGCCGCGATCATCCGGCGCGCGGAGATTGTAGAGGTACGTGAGAGCGCGAATCTGGGACGTATCTGCAATTCCGCCGTCAACCTCATAGGATTTGAGAGGATCAAGCGGACCTTCGGGACGAACGCATTCTTCCGCCTGCGAGGTCTCAGGCTGCTGACAACGCTCGGCCACGCGAATAGAAAGAATTCGGCAACTGGGGCATATGCCC
>RFOM01000041.1 GCA_009926615.1 Pseudomonadota bacterium | reverse complement strand
GCGGGTTGCGTTGGCAGCCGCCACTTTGTAGCACACTTCGTCAACAAGAGCCGGATCAAATGAAAAATCCGTCACGTCGACTTTCAGATTGACCAACGGATAACCGCACAACGGCCCGCTGCTCACGGCACCTTCCAAGCTCTCTTTGAGCGCGGCATAAACGTTGTTCGGAATATTGGGCTTTTTGACAATATCAACTGCCGGAGCGCCGCGTTCATCCGAGGCAACAACCTTGAGCGCGACCCAAGCAGAAAAGTTCTTGTTATTGACCGAGCGCGAAAACTCTTCGCGAGCGGCAGCCGACTTGGTGATCGACTCGCGGTAACTGACCTGAGGCTTGCCGATATTGGCCTGCACTTTGAACTCGCGCAGCAACCGGTCGGCAATAATTTGCAGATGCAACTCGCCCATACCGGATATCAGAACCTGACCGGTTTCTTCGGATGTGCTGACACGCAGCGACGGATCTTCTGTCGCCAGACGGTTAAGACTTTGCATGAGTTTGTCGAGGTCTGCCGTCGACTTGGGCTCAACTGCAAGCGAAATGACCGGTTCGGGGAATTTCATCGCTTCATAGGCAATCGGCGCATCAATGGCAGCTAGGGTATCGCCGGTAACTGCGAATTTGAGTCCGACCAGCGCAACAATTTCACCGGCCGAAACTTCTTCGATTTCAGCGCGGTCATTGGCATGCATCATCAAAATTTTTGTGACGCGTTCTTTTTTCTGTTTGATCACGTTTTGCACTGCATCGCCGACCTTCAGCTTACCGCTGTAGATGCGCGCAAATGACAATGAACCGACAAACGGGTCACTCATAATCTTGAAGACGATGGCTGAGAAAGGCGCGTCTGCACTGTGCGGACGGGTTCCTGAGGAGACTATTCCTTCAACTTCAACACCCTTCACTGCCGGTACATCGAGCGGCGAAGGAAGATAGTCGACAATCGCATCAAGCAGCGGCTGAATGCCCTTATTTTTAAACGCTGTCCCCATGAAGACGGGAACCAGCTGCAGGCCGATGACAGCCTTGCGCAATGCCTTTTTGATCATCTCAGGCGAAACTTCCGAATCCGACAACACGGCTTCGGCCAAGTCATCATCAAAGTCTGCCAGATTCTCTACAAGTTCATGACGATACAATTGAGCATCGTCGAGCAGAGAAGCAGGCACGGGAACCTGCTCAAACGGCGAGTCTTTGTCGTCACCCTTCCATGTCCATGCTTTCATCCCGACCAGATCGACAACTCCCGAAAATGAATTCTCGCTGCCGATCGGCAATTGCGCGAGCGCAACGCGCGCATTCAGCTTCGTGCGCATCGATTCGATACACATCTCAAAATCAGCACCGACCTTGTCCATCTTGTTGAGGAAGGCAATGCGCGGAACCTGATACCGCTCGGCCTGACGCCAAACCGTTTCCGACTGCGGTTCCACGCCGTTGGCGGCATCAAAAACTGCGACCGCGCCGTCGAGCACGCGCAGCGAACGCTCAACTTCAATGGTAAAATCAACGTGGCCGGGGGTGTCGATCAGATTGATGCGTTTGTCTTTCCAGAACACCGTGGTTGCCGCAGAGGTAATGGTGATTCCCCGCTCCTGCTCCTGCACCATCCAGTCCATCGTTGCGGTGCCTTCATGGACTTCACCCAGTTTGTGACTTTTTCCGGTGTAGTACAAAAGGCGTTCGGACGTTGTCGTTTTGCCCGCATCGATGTGGGCCATGATGCCGATGTTTCTGAACAGACTGAGATCGTGACTCATAGGGGAGCTCTCTTTTTTGCAAGTTCACCGCAAAGATGCAGTAAATGTGCGGGGTTTGTATCAGACTCGGGGCAGCGGAGCAAAAAAAAACAGCGCCGGTACAGGGCGCTGTTTGTGCTTGAATTGCGGCGTTCGAAAATTAGAAGCGGTAGTGAGCAAACGCTTTGTTTGCTTCTGCCATTTTGTGAACATCCTCGCGCTTCTTCATCGCTGCACCGCGACGGTTGGCCGCGTCGATGATTTCTGCTGCGAGTTTGTCAACCATGGACTTCTCATTGCGAAGGCGTGAGTAGCCAATCAACCAACGGATTGCCAGAGCCTGACGGCGCTCGGGACGGACTTCAACAGGAACTTGATAGTTTGAACCACCAACGCGGCGGCTCTTCACTTCAACCTGCGGCTTCAAGTTTTCAAGCGCACGCTTGAACATTTGAAGAGGCTCCTCTCCGGCAGCCTTCTTGGAGATCAATTCGATTGCGCCATAGAAAATCTTTTCCGAGGCGCTCTTCTTACCGTCGATCATCATGCAGTTCACGAATTTGGTGACAAGCGTGTCAGCAAATACCGGATCCGGCAGAATCTCGCGGCGTATGGGGCGACGTCTACGTGACATAATAAAATCCTTTCAGGAGTCTTCAGTTCACCGCTTTCAGACAACGCTTAAAAGCGGGTTCCTTACATCAGCCTGCAGAGTGAAACTGAAAATCTTCCGCAGGCTGCCTCTTTTTGCAAAACTCATCCAGACGAATCCGGAGGTCTTGCGGGAAGCAATAAATCCGTGAGGACTTATTACTTCTTGCCCTTCTTTGCCGGTTCGGCGACGGCTGCGCCTCCCTTGGGCTTTTTAGCTCCGTACTTGGAGCGTGACTGGCGGCGCTTTGCAACACCGGCGGTATCGAGTGATCCGCGGACGATGTGGTAACGCACACCCGGAAGGTCCTTAACACGACCGCCGCGCACGAGAACAACGCTGTGCTCCTGCAGGTTGTGGCCTTCACCGGGGATATAGGAAATGACTTCAAAACCTGAAGTCAGACGAACCTTGGCAACCTTACGGATTGCGGAGTTCGGCTTCTTTGGCGTGGTGGTGTACACGCGAGTGCACACGCCACGGCGTTGCGGGCAGTTCGCCATTGCAGGCGACTTACTACGGTAGACTTTGGGGTGGCGCCCCTTTTCTACGAGTTGGTTAATGGTTGGCATCGCACACCTTTCTTATATGTACGCAAGAAACGCTTGGTTGTACCGCATTCAAGCAGGGCCGCACCGTAGCGGCAAAGACCACGATGGTCAAGCCTGTATATGAAGTTCAGGACGGGAAGTCAGACCAGTTGAGACACTCCGGAGGCCCCTGTTCGACAACCCTGCCCCCCTCCATTCGGACCACCCAGTCGGCCCTGCGCGCAAGCTCCAGCCTGTGGGTTGTCACAACACGTGTCTTTTTGGCCCACAAACCCCCAATAAGATTGGACGTGACAAGGTCTGCGGTTGCTGCGTCAAGAGCTGCCAGCGGGTCATCCAAAAGAAGAACTTCTGCGTCTTTAAAATAAGCGAGCTGGGCCAGCCCCACTCTCAGCCTCTGACCTCCGGACAGGGTCACCCCCCGCTCCCCGATGGCCGTCCCCAGTCCGGCCGACAGGCTTGCGAGGTCGGGCCGGAAACCGGCAGCATCCAAAACCCCGAGCAGGGCCTCGTCCTCGGCTGCGGAATTGTCGAACTGAAATCTGAGAGCATCGCGCAGCGTCGAAGAGGGAATCACGACATCCTGCGGAAGATAACCGACCTTCAGCCCTTCGTTGCGGATCACCTTGCCCTGCATAAGCGGAAGTTCACCCAGCATTGCTCTGAGCACTGTCGACTTGCCGCTGCCCACCGGACCGATGACTGCGACAAATTGCCCTCGTCGCACGGACAAACTGATGCCGTCCAAAGCGCGAAGGCCCCGACGGGTCGGATATTCAACCGAGGCATCGGAAAGTCCGATTGCAATGTCAGCCTGTTCGCCGCCGGCCGGCAGGACATACTGGGGTTTTGCAGCTTTTAAAGACAAAAATCCGTCAATGCGCTGCGCCGAAACAGCCCCAACCTGAACGGAACTCAGGTAGGTTCCGACAAACAGAAACGAATCCTGCAACAAACTCGAGTACCAGTTCACCGCAAAGACAAGCGCAACGAGCGAATACGGATTGGGCTGAACCTGTGTCAGAGCCGGCGAATAAATAATCCAGAGCAGGACGCCGGCCCACGCCAACCAGCGCAAAGATGCAAACACAGGAACATATCTGCAGCTGATCTGATTGGACAGCAATTTCATTTCCTGCTCAAGATTCAGAAAGTGTTCAACCCGCCCTGCGAAATCTTTCTCGGCTGTCAGTGACTTCACAAGTTGCACCGAACGGACGGATTCCTGAATGACCGAAAGGCGCTGCGAAGAATAGATTGCGCGCTTCTGCAAAGCGGGCGCCATTTGCCGCGAGAAGCGCTGCGCAAGGTAAATGAGCAGCAGGAGAACAATAAAAAACACGCAGCCCGCAGCTCCGATTTGAACAGTCAGAAAAATCGAAACACCAAGCGTCAAGACAAGAGTGGTCAGGAACGACAGCAGACCGTCACTCCAGACTCCGGCAAGCAGCGAGGAATCGGACGCGTGCAGTTGCGCAACCTCACCGGCCGGCAAGGTTTGCAATTCACAATATTTCAGCGACCTGTAATTTTCATAAATCAGCATGCGCAGGTGATGCGATGCCGAAACCGAGACCTGATTTTGACAGGAACGCCTGAGCCACTGAAGAATTTCAAAAAGTAATTGGGCTCCGACGAACACGGCAAAAAGCATCGAAATACGACCCGATAATGTTTGACCGTCCTGCCTGCCGAAACCCAAAAACTTTGCCTGCGCATCAATTGCGTACAATCCGGCAAGTGTTGCGGAGGATATTGCAGCAGCAGTCAAAATGAGTCGGCCCCGCAATCGCGACGTGACATCTCTGAACGATGCCGACCGGTAAAGAACGCGCACTGCTGAACCCAACCCCATTGATCGGGAATGACGCTGACTCATTCGCTCACCCCGACATTCTGAAGCTTGCGGGGATGGACTTTCCGGTCAATCCGTCCGGCCTCGAGCATCCAGACTTCATCACACGTTTGAATCGTTGCCGGCCGGTGCGCAATCAGCAACACGGGAATAGTCTGTTTTATTTTTTGCAGCGCAGCGCCGACGAGTTTTTCAGTTTCAGGATCCACCGCACTGGTTGCTTCATCGAGAACAAGCAGCCACGGCTGACGGGCAATGGCACGCGCAAGGCACACGAGCTGACGCTGCCCCTGACTGACATTCAAACCGCGCTCGGTGAGTTCGGTGTCCAGACCCTGCGGCAAAGTTGTCAACCATTCAGCAAGTCCGACCATGGACAAAGATGTTTCTGCGTGCGCTCTGAAAGTCGCATCATCTTTGGACGCGGAGGGTACGATGTTCATCAGCAGACTGCCTGAAAACAAAACCGGATCCTGCGGAACAAATGCAATCCTGCTGCGCACCTGAGCGACAGTGAGTTCTGCAATATCAAAGCCCCGAAAAAGTATGCGTCCGCTTTCGATCGGTACAAACCTGAGAAGGGCAGATATCATGGTGCTCTTGCCGGCACCCGTCCGGCCGGCAACTGCAACGGTGCCGCAGGACGGCATTTCGGCACTGAGTCCGTCGAGAACACGCGGTTCATCCGGACCATAGCGGACACAGACATTCTCGAACTTCAGCACGGACGCGGACGACTGATTCGTAAGGGAATCCAAATCAGCCGCATGCGAACCGGACAGAACTGCATTCGGATTTTCCTTATGCCCTGCTGCGGAAACGCTGCGGGCAAATTCATCTTCAGCGGGAAGCTTGGTGTACTCGCTGATTCGCTCAATGCTGACGAAACCAAGCTCAACTGTATTTACAAGCTCTATCACCAAAACAAAGTTCCGCAGTATGACCATGAGCAGCGTTACAACAGCACCGGACTGACCGACCGAAAGTTTTCCGTTTTCATGAGCCAGTGCAGACAAATAAACGGCCGAAGCAAGCAGTGTCAGTGCCAGCACGGACTGCGTGACTGTGCGGGCGTTACTCAGCTGAAGTGTCGACAAAGCGAGTCTGGACGCTTCACCCTGCAAAAAATCCATTCGGGCGATGAGTTTGTCCTGTATGCCCAGCGAACGTGCGGACAAACCGATGTTTCCGGTTTCGTTGAGATGCGCCTGAACGGCAGCAGATGCCAAACTTGCAGCCCGCTGCGCATCCCGCGCACGTCGTCCGAAAATTCTGCTCGCATAAAAAATTGCAGCTGCAAAAGGAACGGCGATCAGAAGCACCGCAGGATGTGAGCTGAGGATAGCCGCCGAACTGAAAATAATTGCAAGATTGGCGTAAATAAAAGTGGCCATGGTCCGGTCAAGCGACTGTGATGCATTTTGAAAATCAGCAGCAAAGCGGGCAACAATCCGGCCGCTGGGATTCCTTCCAAAAAAATCCATGGGGGCCGTCAACACAGAGAACATTGCCTTGGAATGCAAGGCATTGAGTCCCCTGATAAGAGCTGCATTGACAAACATCCGTCCGTAGCGGTTCCCCAGATACATCACGTACAGACAGGCAATGATAAGGCAAAAATAAGTTTGAAGTGTGCGATCAACCTGCAGCGAATGTCCGAGTCCGGACACTTCAATAATCCGATCGGCAAGCTGTCCGCTCAGATGCGTCACCACCGACCAGCATCCGGCGGCAACTGTCAGAGCCGCCAGTCCGCCGAAAAGAGCCGATCTTTGAGTTGTTACGGATTGAGCAAAGGTTTTAATTCGCGACCAGCGGATGCGTCCCTGAATTTCGCTTTCAACCATTTAACCGGCAGGCCCTCTGAATTACAGTCCTGCGGCAAGCTCCAAAGCACGTGCAACATTCAGACGCCCGCCGCTGGCAATCTTATCTGCGTAATCGGGCAGTTTGTCCACCGACTGCATCAGTATTTGCTTCATTTGAACGGCGGTGAGATTGGGCTTGTACGCCTTAAGAAGAGCGGCAGCACCGGCAACATACGGACAAGCCATCGAAGTCCCGCTGTTGACTTCATATTTGCTGTCAGGAACAGTGGACCAAATTGCGTCACCCGGTGCAGCGATGTGCACGGTGTTGACTCCGAAATTGCTGTATTCTGTCAGCAGATCATCTTTGTCAGATGCCGCAACGGCAATAATATTCGGAAGATTGTAGGCAGCCGGATACATTGGCAGTGTGTCGTTGTTTGTTCCGTCGTTTCCGGCAGCTGCAACGAACAGAACATTCTGCCTTGCCGCCTCGGCAATGGTCTCCTCCAGAGCTTTTGAATATTCATCGCCGCCCCAGCTGTTGGACAGAATGACTGCCCCGTTCTGAACGGCATAGTTAATAGAACGGATTGCATCCTCAGTGCTGCCCGAACCCTCTGCATTCAGGAATTTGAGAGCCATAATTTGCGCGCGCTGAGCCACTCCGGAAAGTCCGACTCCGTTGTTTCCTGTTGCCGCAATGATACCGCTCGTGTGAGAGCCGTGCCCGTTGTCATCCCACGGCAAAGGATCATTGTTGACGAAATCCCAACCGGCGATATCGCCGGTAATGCCGCTGCCGTCCTCATGTCCCTGACGGGGCTTTGAAGTGTTGCGCCAGATGTTGTTGATCAAGTCTCTATGATTGTAGTCGATGCCTGTATCAATGTCGGCAATGACAACGTTCGTACTGCCGGTTGTCGTCAACCACGCCTTGGACGCCTGAATTTTATCAAGTCCGTAGGCCCTGCCAAGCATCGGGTCAGGCCTCTTTCTGGAAGGAAGCCGCGGCGGAAATTCAGGCTTCGGATCATCTGTCTGATTCAACACATACCAGCGGTGATTTTCCTCGATGTGAAGAATATTTTCATTCAGAGATGCGTCCGAAAAGACATGAGCCTGCAAATCACCGAGGCTGAGGCTGAAATTCAGATCCGAAACTTTGTACCACTCTCCCTCCTCTGTTTTTAAAAGCGGCTTTGGAGCAACTTCAAGATCAAACTCGCGCTGCAAATCCACCAGTGCACTTTTGCTTTTCACTTTCACCAGAAACTCATTCGTGCGGGAATCCGACAACGACATGTAGGCCTTGGTGTGGAGCGAAGCCTGAGCCGCTGAGAAAGACACTTGAGAGCCAAAGACAAACAAAGGAAGCAACCTGAATACATTTCGAAGATGTCTGCCGACCAAAAAAAACATCGGAGCCTCCGTGATGGACTGCTCCGATGATTTTATTTTGTTTCCCGTTCCGCGAATGAAAAACGCTTGCCTATACCCGAAAGAATGAACACTGGGAAATCAGTTCCCTGATGACGGTTCTCCGTGCTGCATTTTTGCCACTGCAAGAGCCTTCGAAATATTCAGACGTCCGCCGGTCGAAACCTTGCCGGAAAGTGAAGGAAGAGCTTCAACAGATTCCATAAGAGCAGCTTTGAGCTCGCGTGCTTTCATGTTCGGGTAAACCGATTTCAGCAGGACGGCTGCACCCGTCACATGCGGAGTTGCCATCGAAGTTCCGCTCAGGCTGCTGTATTTGCTCCCCGGAACGGTACTGAGAATCTTAACACCCGGTGCTGCCATGTGAACGGTGGTCACGCCGAAACAGCTGAACGAAGCGAGCTTGTCGGCAGAGTCTGTTGCCGCAATGGTCAAAACGTTCGGAAGTTTGTAGTTCGCAGGATACTGAGCTTTTTTGTCGTTGTCGCTGCCCGAATTTCCTGCAGCTGCTATGAACAGAATACCCTTGTCGTTGGCACGGGAAATAGCATCAAACATGGTCTGCGAGTAACCGCCGCCGCCCCAGCTGTTGGACATGATTTGCGCACCGTTGTTGGTCGCATATTCAATGGCCTTGACTGCATCTTCAAGTGAACCCGAACCTTCACTGCCGCCGAGGAAGCGAAGACTCATGATACTTGCCTGCTGGGCAACACCGGAAATACCGATCCCGTTTCCGCCGGTGGCCGCTATCGTTCCGGCAGTGTGAGTACCGTGTGAATTGTCATCAAACGGACGGGCATCTTTGTCACGGAAATCCCAGCCGACAACATCATCGATGTAGCCGTTGCCGTCATTGTCGATTCCGTCGCCGGCGACTTCGGCGGGATTGCGCCACAGATTGTTGATGATGTCTTCGTGGTTGTAGTCAATTCCTGTATCAATGTCCGCCACGAGTACCTTTGCACTTCCGCCGGTCACCTGCCATGCCTGCTGAGCGCCAATCTTGGAAAGACCGTACATCTTGGCGATGTCCGGATCGGCGACCGGAGGAACCGGCAACGCAGGAGCCGCATTGTAATCAGGCCCGCCTTTACCGCCCCTTGACGGAGGCGTCGGCAGATTTTTTTCGCGGGACACCTGAGAGTAATAAACATAGTTTGGCTCGGCATAGACTACGTCCGCACTTTCGCGGGCAGACAAAATAGCTTCGCGCAGTTTGTAATCATCGGAAATTTGGACCTTGTACCACTGGCCTGTCTCGCCTGCATCCAAAACGGGTGCCTTGCGGGAAACTGATCCCAGACTTTCCTGCTGATTGTCGAGAAGCCGCTCAAGCGCCGCCGATGAACGGACTTTTACGAGATATTCGCCGCGGATGTATGGATAGCCGTCTTCGGTGAAAGCGATTTTCTTGGGTGCACGGCTGCCTTGGGCATAGCCCAAAAAGCATACGGAGGAGATTGCAATGACGCCGAGAACAGACGCGACTGAACGTGCACACGCTTTCATACCGACTCCCTTCGGATAGACCCACACGGTTCAAAAAGCGCGCAATCCCTGTCGCACTCTGCGCGGAAGTTCGAGCACAATCCATGTGCAAACCACCGCAAGCCAATGCTTTTCCGTGTGAGAATGGCCAGAGTGTAGGGTCCCATGGCCAGCTAGTCAAATGACAGGGAACGATTTATCCAACCAACCCTCACTCAAGCAGTAACATAGAGCCGAAAATTCAGGATATTTCGTCACCATTTAGTAATCTTCCAATCTCATTGGAAGCATTTTCTGCTGCATAAAAAAAACGCAGTCTGAAAACTCTGCAGCGAAAAAAAACCTTTTTGAGCTGCAATACAGACACTCAAGTCCGCTGCCGACCCGCGCTAGATTTCCAATGAATGAACGGAGGCGTGACATGATCAATCAATCCAGACTTTCAGCAGCAAACAACATCCCCGCTTCACGCGGTGCCCAAGACGAACGCCGGAGCACGGAAAACATGTTCTCCCCTGTCGGAGGCCCGCAGGACGGCAGTGAACAGGCCTCTGCCCTGAACGGCCTTCAGCCTTTGAACAACGGTGCCGCCGCAGGAGGAGGAAACTCTTTTTCGCAGCTGCTCGAACTGAGCAAAATGGACAAGCCTGAAGTTCAGCCCGCAAAGAAAGAGCGGACGGACAAACAGACTGTCGACGCACCCAAGGCTGCAAAAGAACCTGAAAAGAAGGACAAGACGGAGACGGCTGTTCAGCGCAAGACTGTCAAGACAAAAGAAAAGAAGGTTCAACCCGAAGACAACGAACTCGCACTTTCACAGCTGCTGACTGCACAGCAGACACCCGCCAAGACGAACGGGCAGGAGCAGCAAAACCTGAAGCCTCAGGAACAACAAACTCTCAAGCCTCAGGAACAGCAAATCCTCAAGCCTCAGGAGCAGCAATCACTTAAGCCGATCGAACTGCAGAAAATGAAGAACCGCTCTTCGGCAGATCCGCTCCAATTTCAAAATCTGCGCGAGCAAATGAATTCTTCGGAATCTGCCTTCGACATGAATTCCAACCTGAACGGCTCAGCCAAGGACACAAAGGAACTCAGTACACTTCAAAATTCAAATGCTGAGCAGTCACAGTCTCTCACAGACATCATGAAGTCACTGAATTCGAAAATGGATACACTTTCAGAACTGCCGCAGAAGCGCAGAGACGAGGTTTTGGTTCAGCCTAAAGCGGATCAGTTCGCAGACCTGTCTGCCAAATTCGACGACGTGAAATTTGAATTCATCCCGAACACCGAAGCATCACAGGCCGGTGCAAAGGTGCTCTCAGGGATGAATAACAATGATTTGCAAAACAACGAACTTATGAAGCGCATGGCGGAACTTGAATGGAGCCAAAATGATTTGGCCATCCGAGACCTTCTCTCACAGCAGGCCATTCAGGAACAGGCACTCGAAAAAATGACAATTGAGCGTCTCGATCAGCTCGCAGCAATGAAGAACGGTCAGCTTGACCGGCTGCAAATGCAGGATCTTCAGTCGGCCAGAATGCTCAAAGACATGATGATGCAGGATGCTCAGTCTGCAGCTCAGTCCCAATGGCTTTCCTACCGTGACCTTCCCGCAGACCAGCGCATCATGCTCGAATCAATGAATGCAGGAAATGCTCAACAGGGATTTACGTCCGGAAGTGCTTCGCAGAACCAGCAGGGCGGTTCCGCGGTCAACGGCCGTCTGGCAAACCCGACTGATTCCTCGCCGAATATGATTCTGACGCGCGACGCGGTTACCGAAGTTCATTCTCTCCCGTCCATGGCACAGGACCACTCAGGCAACACAAACGGCGGGCAGAACTCTTCGTCAAAATCTTTGCCGCAGAACAATGAAACTTCTGCCGTCGGAAGTGCGGGTTCCGTCAGGGACGCTCAAAGCAAAACCAACGGCGGAGCTTTTGATGCGGCTGAAAAGGCTGATGCCAAAGCGCGTGAATCAGAACGTACCCGCGAAATGGCCCGTGCTGCCGCACTCAGGACTCAAAGCATAGCATCTGAACTGGCTGCAAAAGGCGGAGGTACTGCCAAGGTGCAAATCAAGGACCGGCAACTCGGAGTTGTCGAACTGAGAATCAGCATGTCGGACAACAACAAAGTCAATGTCGAGCTGATCGCCAACAACGAACGCATCAAGAACGAACTCGAAAAGCAGTCTGAAGACCTGAAGTCCGGACTTGAAAAACATAAAGTTGTTCTCGAGGGAGTCCGCTTTGCCACCGACACAAAACTCGGTGACAGTTCGTCCCAGAACTCATCGCAAAGCGACAGTTCACGGGCAAACCAGCAGCAGCAGCAACAACAAAACTTCTCTTCTTTCTCGCAAAACAGCAGCGGTTCGCAACAGCAGAACTTCAGCGGCGGAGAGAGATTCTTTGAAGGTCCGCGCCTTCCTTTGTCAGGACAAAACGCATCACCTGACAACGCCAGAAAAAATTATTCCGGCAAAAATGACTCGCAGACAAATGTACAACGCAATGCAAATGGATCTCTCAAGGTGACAGCGTAATCGGGGTTAGTATCGGATTGAGTGTTCACACAACGGGGACTATCCAAAGATGTTCAGCGTAAGCGAAAAATCCGGTCCGTTCAAAGCGCCGCAGGTGGACGTGAATCCTGCTTTCGAAGAGGCAAAAAAGCTTCGCGAGGGCGGTCGTGAAACTTTCAACTTCGATAAAGTGGTCGGCGACTCGAACACTGCGATTGCAACTCAATTCGAAGAGGATAAAAAGGCCGTGGCAGGCGGCGGCGAGCTCAAAATCGGCGAAAGCAAAAATGACAAGGAATTTCGTGAAATGCTCGAGCGGGTCACAGGCCGCAAGCAGGACAAGCTGAAAAACAAGCTCGACAAAGACGACTACCTGAACCTGATGGTGACGCAGCTCAAATATCAGGACCCGACGAAGCCGATGGAAAATCACGAGATGGCGACCCAGCTTGCACAATTCAACACTGTTGAGCAGCTGATCAATGTCAACAAGTCTCTCACGGACATGTCGAACCAGACGGCACAGGCAAATATCGACAAGCTCACGCCGTATCTTGGCAAAATAATCGAAGTCAACGGCTCGAAGCTGAAAGTAGGATCCGACCAGAAAATCAATAACGGCTCAATCGAACTCGGCGCTGCCGCAGGCAGTGTGAGCGTGCTCATCAAAGATTCAGGCGGTTCCGTAGTCAGGACTCTGGGCTTGGGCGAGAAAGATATGGGACGCCACACGATTGAGTGGGACGGAAAAACAGACGGCGGTCTGGCTGCCAAACCGGGAGTTTACTCATTCGAAGTTCAGGCATCGACCATCGACGGCAAGGAAATGAAGGTCAAGACCAGCTTCCTCACCAAGGTTGAAGCCATAACGGATCTTGCAAGCGGCGGAAAACTGGAGACTGCGAGCGGACACGTGGAAGCCAAGGATGTTCTCGCCATCCGTCCGGACAATTTGAAAGCGGACAAACCGGAAATCAGCAAAGCCGAAAGGGCCGAACAGCGTGAAGCACTGAAGGCCAAGGCGAATAATTCTGCTGCGACCGCCAAACCCGAAGCTCCCGCGCCGAAGCCCGCTGCAGCCGAACCAAAAGATCCGGCAGCAATAACAGCGGGAGCAGCAGCAGCGAAAGCAACACAGGCGACGCAGGCAACACAGGAAGCCCCTGTGAAGGCCGAACCGAAGACCGGTAAAGCCGAAACCGCAACTCAGACTGTATCTAAAAAAGCGATCTGAACCATAATCAGAACGACGGAGGAATTCATAAATGGCTATTCACTATGCGCTGTTCAGTGGTGTGTCCGGACTCACGGTCAATACCGACGCCATGGGTGTGATATCCAACAACATCGCCAACTCGAACACGCGTGCGTTCAAAGCTGACCGCGCGGAATTCGAAGACCTTCTGGCGATTAACCTGAACGAGCACTCACAGCTCGGTCGCGGTGCCCGTCTGCGAAGTATTACAACCAACTATACGCAGGGCGCGTTGTCGCACTCGGGTGGTATTACCGACATGGCGATTCAGGGTGAAGGCTTCTTCGTGATGAGAACCGGCGGAGCCGACGGAGATGCAGGCGCAATGACCTACACGCGTCAGGGAACATTCCGCTTCGACCGCGACGGATTTATTACCGACGTCCACGGACAAAAACTGCAGGGCTTTTTGGCCGGCTCCGACGGAAAGCTCGGCACGAGAATGCAGGACCTGATGATCACCACAACGTCGATGACGCCTGTTCCGACGAGCAAAGTGACAATGAACGTCAACCTCGACTTGCGTGAACCCGTCCTGATCGAAGAGTTCGATCCGAGGCGTCCTTCGGAAACGTCAAACTACGCGTCAACAGTGACTATCTATGACAACTTCGGTCAGTCTCACCAAGCGACACTCTATTTCTCAAAAGACAAAAAAGGCGAAAACAGCTGGTCATGGTACGCGTGTATTGACGGCGGCGAACTTAAAGATGTCAACGCCTTCGATGATCAGGGTAAACCGCTTGCGCACGTGATTGGCAAAGGCAAGCTGCAGTTCGATGAAAACGGCAAGCCGCTGATGAATTTCCGCACAAAAGAAGGAAAGCCGAGTTACATTGACGTAATGGAAATGACCGATGCCAGCACCGTAAAGTTTGCCAACGGTGCAGCGGCCCAAAAAATCCAGTTCAACTTTGGACCGATGGAAGACGAAGACGGCAAGTCGGGCAAGCAGACTTCAACAAGCTTGGCGACCCGTTCAAACACAATGTACCACTCGCAGAACGGTTCCGAGGCCGGATACCTGAAATCCCTCAAGGTTGACCAAGAGGGTAACCTTCGCGCGGTGTATACCAACGGTCTCGAACGGCGTCTGGGAGCGGTTGCTCTGGCTACCTTTCCGAGCCCGCAAGGCTTGCAAAAGACGGGTCAGAACTGTTACGGCCAAACATACCGGTCAGGCGAACCGAGTGTCGGTACCCCGCAGACCGGTTCACGCGGATCGGTGTATTCGGCATCACTTGAAGAATCCAACGTTGACCTTGCGAGCCAGTTTGTGGACATGATCACCACACAGCGCGGCTTTCAGGCAAACTCGAAGACAATTACCACATCGGACAGCATGCTCGAGGAAATCATCGGTCTGAAGAGGTAATGAAAGGATTTAATTGAATTCAATCCGTTCTGAAATGAACGCATTGATTGTTGGCTTAGTCAGGTCACGGGAATCTGCTCCCGCTGGCCTTTTCCTTATTTTAAGTACGATTATTTTTGCAGCCTGCGGGGCTGCTGCCGCAGAATATTTATCTTTGCTGTTCCCCGCCATTTCTGCGGTTTTCAGATGTGCAGCAGTGTTATGGATCGGCACACGCATGCGCGCGCTCGGCAATATGATGCACGAATGCAGCCACGGAATTTTCGTATGCCCGCCAGCGGCGAACACGGCTCTCGGACATCTGCTCGCCGCTCTCGATCTGTCCTCGTTTGCCGAATATTCCAAACAACACTCATCGCATCATGCCCACTTGGGCGATCCCGACAAAGACTTGGATTACAGATCACGTTTTTTCCTTCTGAAAAAAAGAAAATCTGTCACTTCCGTTTTAACAGTAATCATTCTCTCGGCTGCTCTTGTGCCGCTCTGGCTAAAAATTCTGAGGCCTGTCTTGCTGGACCGTCATGCACCTCTGTGGAGTAATCTGCTCCGTTTTGTCTTCTGGGGTGCCGCCGCGTTTGCATGTTTTAATCCGCAGATTTCTTTTTTTGCGATCATCTATGTGATTGTTCCTTATCTGACGACGTATCAGTGGATGAAATTATTTTCGGATGCCTGCGATCATCTTTTTCTGACCGAAGAAATGCACACAAATGACCGGAGCCGAAATCACCTTTTTAAATTGCCGGTGCTGAACTTAATCTTTTTTCCGCGCAACGACGGATACCATCTGCTGCATCATCTTTTTCCGTCGCTGCCGACACACAATTATCCGGAAACACATTCAAGACTTTTGCAAAACAGATGGTATGCATCGCGGGTTCATCATTTTGAATTTTCGGTCCGCAGGAAGAATTCGGGCTGTTCCGAAACCGCCGTTCACGGCCAAAGCAGATAGTCACTGCCCAACGGGTCACTCTGCCGCTCCTGAAAGTCTTCCGTTATAGCCTGATCGGCGGCATTTTTAGGAACACCGCGGACATCGGTGTAGGTCAGGAAAGTGTGTTTTCCGTTATTTCCCTCGACCATCAGTGTATTGGGCTGCCGGCTGTTAATCCCGATGACTTTGACCTCCTGTCCTGCATCCCAGTCATCGCCGCGTTTGCGGGTAATCGTCACGGTGTCTTCGTTTTTGAACTCGTGCATAACGGGAGGCGGGACACGCCTGATTGTTTTCAGCTCACCGTCCGAAGTCCGGTAGCTGACCGTGTAAGGCACCCGCCCTGTCTGAACCTTTGCAGACATGAAAAAACCCCATGCGTGGACATGGGGGGTATCGGCAAATTTTGCAGGGATTTGAGGATCAGATGATTTCGCGGCCGGCAATCGTTCCGGCGGTCCGGCTGGAGCAGCCGCAGGTCCGGTTGCCCGCTGATTCAAAAGGCGCACCGCATGCAATACAGCGGCGAACTTTGATAACAATCGGCGACAAACCTGCAAGACGGCGGGCAATATTCTTTTGCTCGATATCCTTGACAACGCTGGGCGGCAAAGTCTTGATTTTAAGTCCTTCGGAAGTGGTCGGGCCAGAGGCATCGGCAGAGCCCAAAAGCTCTCCGACCAAAGAACCTGACGAAGTGCTTTCGCTCATTGAACAAATCGATTTACGACCAAACATATGAAACCCTCTCAACTGCGATGCTCCCGCATGGGAGCGTCTCTAAAACGGCTATGCAAAAGGCATGCCGTGCGGACCTAATCTGCGTTTGCCGCAAAAAACAGTCTTTTATCCTGCAAAGCCAATACTTCAGAACATCCGGATGTGGCAATATCGTTTACAGCGTGTAGTCTAAACAGACAGCGTGTTCATTCCCTGCTCGGCACAGTATCTAAAGTTTAGGCACTGACTGAGAGATACCGGAGGGGGAAAAGTAAATCATTGATCAAAGTCATTTAGGCAAATGATAGTAAACACAGGAATAAAATACAGGAACCTGATTCGCGCCGGCATTTGCACGGTCGTAATCGGGCTGTGCGCGCCTGCCTGCAAGTCGCTCTTAAGCCGATTCAGCGACGATCAGAACAGTCCGGAACTGCAGAAATTTTTGGAAAATGCCGGTGACGGAAGCGGACGGACGGCCCTCCTCTCGCTCACTGCCGACGACTATCAGGGCTTGAGCTCGCGCGGGTCACCGCTGCAATGGCAACCAGTGCTGATGCCTTTAAGAAGTGGCTTGGTTCTGACCGACCGGCAGTTTGCTTTAGGAACTTCGGGCGCGCTGGGCAACATTGAGGGCCGGCTGCCGGACCTCGGTCGATGCCAGCCACTGGCTAGTTCTTCGACACCTTCGGATGATTCACTCCGGCCCCAAGATGCCGGCGTCAAGGTGAGCTTAGAGCTGGCAGATGAATCGGGAAACCGTGCGGGCGGGTCCGGCGGCCAGCTTTTTCTGGTTCATGACCAGATCTCGCGTTTTGTGCGCGCCGTCGGTTTTTGGGATGAATCAGCACAAGCCACTTGCAATTTGCCCGCGGGCCGCTGGTTTCTCTCGACCGGCTTCGGCGAAGCACGCTCCCACATCCCGTTTGTCGTTTCACCCAACCGTGAGAACAAAGTCTTGCTCAAGGCACTTCCGCGGGCGCGCGTCATTGTCCGTCTGGGGCGGGAAACCGGACTGGAATTCGGCGATATTCTCAGAATCGGCAGAATACGCACTCCGCAACCGGCAGCACAGACACCCGATGAGCTGCCGGAAGTTCCGCTGCTTATTCAGGACGATCTAATCCGTCCGGTGATGACACCGTCGGAGAACAACGGCGTGCGTGAGTATCTTTTTACTTCGATTTTACTCCACCGCCCCGAATTCACCATGCCGCTTGAAGCGGGCGAATATTCAATTTCGCTTTGGCGTGACGGAATCATGAAGCGATGCAACACCAGAGTGCTCATTCAACCTTCGGATGTTGCCGTGTTGGCCTGCGACAGTGAAAAAACCGGAAATGCAACCGAAACCTTTTCACAGCAGGAAAACCGTTCTCTGATATTTTCGGATTCAAATGCGAGATCAATTGTTTTCGACGGAACCTTTCTTCCCTCAAGAATGATCAACAACAGTTCACTGAGGGCGTGGCTGGCAAAAAATGGAGTGAACCGTTTTTTGCGGGCAGGGCGCACTGTCGAAAACCAGCAGTTTCAGCAGTTGCAATTTATTCTCCAACCTCTTCTTCAGGCTGTGCAGGCTGAGAGAATTATTCCGCCCGAGGGGCCATTCGTCGGTAATTTCAGCCTGAGCCAGAAAGCAGAAAGTGACGAAAAAACCAGCCGTGCGCCGTTTGCGAGGCTTTTGTACGCACAGTCCGGACTCAATCTCGACTCCCTGCTCAGTCGGGTTTTTAAACCCCTGTTCGCAGGAACACTGCCCTTGGCCGGAATTTCCGAAAGAGGTCTGCTTGAGGGAGTCGTTCCGCTGACTTTCAGAACAACAATACGCACAACGGAAGTCAATAAACTCCGAAGCGAGGAGACGGAAACGTATGTCTCCAACGGTGCGCAAATCGAATGGATTGAACCTCTGCCCGCAGCATCGGGATATCCCATGCGCTTAGGCCCCCAGCAAAGGGTGAGAGTCCGGCTGAGAGTTCCGCCGGATGACACGACCGAGTATTTTTCGATGTTCATCAACGGTGAAAGATACAAGCAGTGGTCCGTTCCGCTGAGTCAGTACCGTAACATGACCCGCACACTGGAAATTGACGAGAAAATCACTCTGACGACTGATTTTTTAATCGGGTTTTCATCATGGGGTAAAACTTATCTGCCGGAATATATGTTTGGGGTCAGGCAGCTGCCCGCCGTCGGTTTTACCCGAATATACTGTATCGATGCCAACGAAAACGCTCTTTGTGACCGCCAGTAGGAACCTGCCGTATGTATGCCCATGAACACCTGCAAGCCGATTTTTTGAACAGGGACAGGATTCTTTCAAACCCCGCAAGTCTTGGAGCACTCGCTGCGCTTGTCGATCACACTCTCCTGCGTCCGGATGCGGCTGAATCCGAGTTCAGGCTGCTTGTACAACAGGCTGCCGCGCACAATTTCAGGTCTGTCTGCGTTCCAAGTTCGGCAGTCAGGGCGGCAAGCGGTCAGCTCAAACAGATTTTCGGACAAGAACAACATCCTCTTGTCTGCACCGTCGTGGGCTTCCCGCATGGAAATGCAAATTCGGAATCGAAAATTGCAGAGACGGCCGCTGCCCGCGGATACGGTGCGGCTGAATTCGACTATGTGCAAAATCAGGCTTGGGTGCGGGCCAAGAACTGGAATGCCCTTACCGGCGAAGCGAAGGCATTGGTCGGCGCTGCGGCAGGGGGCCTTGTCAAAGTCATTCTGGAAACCGCATTTCTGACACAGGAAGAAATATTTGAGTCTGCCCTTGCGGCTGCGCGCGGGGGTGTCCACGTCCTCAAAACCTCGACGGGCTTTGCAAGCCGAGGAGCATCTTTGGATGACCTGAATATACTTTCCCGTGTTGCGGCGCAAATTGAAAAAGAAAAAGGAATAAAAATCGGAATCAAGGCGAGCGGGGGAATTAAATCTTTTGACGATGCCCTGAAGATGATTCGCGCGGGAGCAACAAGGCTTGGTACGAGCGCAGGCGTCTTACTGATCGGCGGTCAGACTCCCGAGAACAACAGCTATTGATCAATTTATTGGTTTTTGAGAGGCAAAAGCACAATGTATCTGCCGCAGGAAATTATCAGAAAAAAACGCGATAAAATTGAACTCAGCCGTGAAGAAATTCAATTTTTAATCCAATCCTACGCGTCCGGATCAGTTCCGGATTATCAGATGGCCGCCTTTGCCATGGCAGTCGTGCTGAACGGAATGAGCGACATCGAAACCGCGCATCTTCTGACCGCCATGATTCAAAGCGGCGACCGGATGGACTGGAGTCCGCTGCGCAAACGCAGTATCCCGTGCGTCGACAAACACTCAACCGGAGGAGTCGGTGACAAAACGTCACTGGTGATCCTGCCTTTGCTGGTCGCCGACGGACTTGCAGTGCCGATGGTGGCCGGCCGCGGTCTGGGCCACACCGGCGGCACAGTCGACAAACTTGAATCCATTCCGGGATTCATGGCGCAGCCGAATGCCGAGCAGTTTCGCAGCTGGATGCTTGCGCGCGGCGGTGCTTTCGGAGCTCAAACCGACCGGTTTGTTCCCGCGGACAAAAAACTTTATGCGCTGCGCGATGTCACGTCGACCGTCGAGAGCATTCCGCTCATCACGGCGAGCATCATGTCGAAAAAACTTGCCGAAGATCTCGATGCACTTGTTCTCGACGTGAAATTCGGTTCGGGAGCGTTTTTGCAATCCATGGACAGTGCCGAACAGCTGGCACGATCACTCGTGAATGCAGGCAAGATTTCGGGCTGCAGAGTTGAAGCCGCACTGACCAATATGGACGAACCGCTTGGACGATCTGCAGGTCACGCCTGCGAAGTCACCGAGTGTCTGGATATTCTTCAGGGAGCCGGTGCGCCGGACACCCGCGAATTGAGCCTTCAACTCGCCGCCCGCGCAGCCGTTCTCGGACATCAGGACAAAAGCGCGGACGCGCACCAGCGCGCATACATGCGGATGAAAAATCATCTGCAAAGCGGGCGGGCCTATGAGGTGTTTCTGGACATTGCAACTCAGCAGGGAGCGCATTTGTCGGCCCTTGAACGCAGCAATACTGAATGGATCGATGCAGGAGTTGTCGATGTCCCTGTTTTTGCACAGGACAAAATTCGTCAGCAGATCCATTCAATCGAAACACGTGCACTGGGTCTGCTGCTGATTGAAATGGGAGCAGGACGGCTGAAAAAAGAGGATTCCATTGATCACAAAGTCGGCCTCATTCATATGAAAAAAGTCGGCGAGTGGGTCGAATCCGGCGAACCGCTGTGTTTCCTGCGACTGAGAAAAAATGACGTCAGAGCCGACAAGTTTCAGGCGGTCGCCTGCAAATCTTTCGTTTTGTCCCCCGAGAAGGCGACGCAGGAACCTGCGCCGCTCATCGCAAAATGGATCCAGTGACAACGTCGGGCTTTACAGTATGACAAGCTTGAGATGATCGCCCATCGGCGATGCAAAAAAATCTTCCGGCACATCACCTTCGAACATGATCAAATTTGCCCTTGAACCTGTCCGGAGCGTGCCGTGAGTTTTCTCGGCCCCCATGGCATAG
This sequence comes from Pseudomonadota bacterium, assembly GCA_009926615.1. Lineage (GTDB taxonomy): Bacteria > Bdellovibrionota_B > Oligoflexia > Silvanigrellales > Silvanigrellaceae > RFOM01. The sequence goes on along the minus strand of RFOM01000041.1, from coordinate 8,643 downwards.
GCTGCATTGGAAGTGATGCCGGTCAGAACTTCGGGCACAGAAAAACCACCCTTCACCAAAGCCAAAAATCCGGCAAACCAGAGCGAATTCAATGGAGCACTCCCCGGATTGAAGTCGGAGGCAATCGCTGCCCGCACTCCGGAAGAACGCAGTTTTCGAGCCTCAACATAGGCAATATTTGAAAAGAAACTTGTCAGCGGCAAAATCACCGGCATGACACCCAGAGTCTGCAGACGGACAAGATCCGTATCGGTCGCATACTGCAGGTGATCCACACTCAGAACTCTTCCCTGTGCCCGCTTTCTCTGGGCGCTCTGCTCGGCCCGATGGGCAAGCGCAATCGCTGTTTCACAGCCGCCGCTGCGCGAAAATTCGTCGGCATGAATGTGAACATCAAGTCCGTGCTGCAATGCCGCCGAGAGCCAGCGGTCTGCCTGCTCCCGCGTAAAATAATTCCGCTCCAGAAAAATATCGACAGCCAGCGGCCGGATATTCTTTGCCGCTGAATATTTTTGGGACAGCGATGCAAACTGGGGAATGGCATCGATCAAAGCCTGAATGTAATTATCGAGACCGTGTAATTCGGGGGAAGCAGCATGCGGCCCCAACACCGTCGGCGCGATTGCGGGAAGACATTTCGACTCTTTGGAGTCGGAATGCGCTTCATAGAGACACTGCAGCAGTCGAAGTTCCTGTTCGACGTTCAGTCCGTAACCGGTTTTTGCTTCCCAAGCGACAACACCGCGGGACACTGCTTTGCGCGCGCGCTGCAGATAAGATGCTTTGAGTTCTGCGACAGATGCTGCTCTCGTTGCCCTCATGCTGACAACAATGCCGCCGCCGCGGGACGCAACTTCTTCGTAACTCAGCCCTTGAGCCTTGAGGACCGTTTCGGTTGCCCTCGAACCGGCGAAAACAGGATGCGTGTGACAGTCAACAAGCCCCGGCATAACCACACAGCCTTTGCCTTGTATGACGCGCGCACCGGTTATGTTCGCCGCTTCGTTGGCACCGATGGCTGTTATCACGCCGTTCTCGATGACGATGTCGCACTCTTTGCGCGCACCGAGCAACACGGCGGATGTGCTTTCCACCTCGTGCGGATTGTCACACTCCATTGTCAGAACAAGCGCATTGCGAATGACGATGCGCTCACTGTCCTCGGCAGACATAATCTCCGGACCGGTAGAAAAGCTTGCAACCATGACGGACTCCTTCCGTGGTGTTCAGCGGTAGCGTGGATAAAACTGCGGCTGCGCGGCAGTGACTTTTGCCGGATTCATCTGTTCATCAGCTATTTTTCTTGAAATATCGTATCCGGCATCGGCATGGCGGAAAACTCCCATTGCCGGATCAAAACTCAAAACACGTTCAAGCCGCACTGCAGCCTGAGGAGTTCCGTCGGCAACAATGACCATACCCGAGTGGAGTGAATATCCCATCCCGACGCCGCCGCCGTGATGAAAACTCACCCACGTCGCACCGCTCGCAATATTCCCGAACGCATTCAAAAGCGCCCAGTCGGCAACGGCATCGGTGCCGTCTTTCATCGCTTCGGTTTCACGATTCGGTGAAGCCACACTGCCGCAGTCCAAATGATCACGGCCGATCACAACCGGACAACGCAACTCACCGGAAGCAACCATCTGATTCAGCTTCAGACCGGCGCGTGCACGCTCTCCGTAGTTGAGCCACAGAATTCTTGCCGGCAGACCCTGAATGGCAATCCGCTTCGGTGCATGTTCAAGCCATCGCTGAACACCGGCGTTGCCGGCGAACATTTCACGCAAAACCAAATCGGCTTTGCGCAGATCTTCCGGATCCCCCGACAAACATGCAAAGCGGAACGGCCCGCGTCCCTCGCAGAACAACGGACGAATGTACTCCGGAACGAATCCGCGAATTTCAAATGCGTCGGCAACGCCTGTTTCCTTGGCCATTGCACGGATGTTGTTGCCGTAGTCGAAAGTCGGAATCCCGCGACGCTTGAGTTCAAGCAAAGCACGCACGTGGACTGCAATGCTCTGCATGGCATCGCGGCGCACTTTTTGAGGGTTGGATTTTCGTTCGGCTGCAACCTGTTCCACCGAATATCCGACCGGAACGTATCCGTAGAGCGGATCGTGAGCCGAAGTCTGGTCGGTCACCAGTGCCGGCGTAAAATCGGGACGTTTGACAAGCTCGGGCAGGAGTTCTGCAGCATTGCCGATAATTGCAATACTCTTTGCTTCGCCGGCTTTCATGTGACGGTGCAACGAAGCAAGCGCTGAGTCGGGCGAATCGTGAATTTCGTCGAGATATTTTGTCCGCAATCGCATTTCGGCTCTGGAGCGGTCGACCTCGATTCCAAGAAAACACGCACCGGTCAAAACCGCTGCGAGCGGCTGAGCCCCGCCCATTCCTCCGAGTCCGCTTGAAAAAACAAATTTACCGCGAGCCTGACCTTGGTAATGCTGTCTGAAGGCTTCATAAAATGTTTCGTAGGTTCCCTGAACGATGCCTTGCGACCCGATATAAATCCAGCTTCCGGCTGTCATCTGGCCGTACATCATCAGCCCCTGCTTCTCGAGAGCATCAAAATGCTCCCAGTCGGCCCAGCGACCGACAAGGTTGCTGTTTGCCAGCAAAACACGCGGAGCATCTGCGTGGGTTTTGATTCTTGCCACTGCGGCTCCGCTCTGCACCAGCAAAGTTTCGTCCGCTTCGAGGTCCTGCAGTGCTGCCGTTATCCGATGAAAGTCCTCAATGCTGCGTGCTGCTTTGCCCCGTCCGCCGTAAACAACCAAATCTTCCGGACGCTCTGCGACTTCGGCGTCAAGGTTGTTCAACAGCATCCTCAAGGCTGCTTCCTGCAGCCACCCCTTGGAAGTCAGGGCAGGGCCGGCGGGCGCCGGACGACCGGGTTGAAATCTGTTCTTCGGAGCGGTCATTGCGGATTCCTTCTTGCTTGCGGCGGACGCGGGTTTGTGCCACATCTCACCCTATTTCACAGTCGGACAAAAGTACGAAAAACTTGGAGTTTTGCAGTGAGCTCATTCCCGCAGAGCGGAATTTGGACAGGCCCAAGCGATAACACCCTAAATTTCCGTACAGATTATTTCATTCCCGCAGACCTGCAAGGGGACTTCGGCGGGATTCAGGAAGTACTCGCTGAAATTGTGACAACCGAACGTCTCAACCGGCTGCGGCAAGTTGCCGCTCAAAGGACCCGCGCTGTTATGCCGGTCTTTGAAAGCACACACCACAGTCACAATATCAGCGCCGTCCTGCGAACCGCCGATGCTTTTGGATTTCAGGATGTTAGCTTTGTTTATCATCAAACTGACATGAAATTCAGGCTCAACGATTCGGTTGAACGCGGGTCGAGCATGTGGCTGCTGACCCGAAGGGCCGCTTCGATTGAAGATTGTGCAAAAGTACTGAAGGCTTCCGGATATAAAATATTGTTGGTTTCTTTGCCTACATTCGCAAGAACATCCGATTACTATCAAAACGACCTGCCGAGTTTCGCAGCTCACGAAATCGGCAATGAAACGTTCAATCAGGTTGTCGGTGAATCCAGAATCGCTTTGGTTTCGGGAAACGAAAAATTCGGCATCTCCGACAAATGGGTCGAATTCGCTGACGGCTACGTCCACGTGTCCATGAACGGGTTTGTCGAGTCGCTCAACGTTTCGGTCTGCGCCGGCATAATTCTTCACTCATTGAGAACGCAATGGTTGAAACAGCGAAACCTGCACGCGCTTTCTCAGGCAGGGCAGCATCTCCTCGTCGAACACTGGCTGGCGCGCTCATGCCAGAACGCGCGACCGGTGGTTGAAAGAGAAAAACCACTCTTGATACCTTGGTTTGAATTCGTGCGCGGAGGGAAATTCTTCCGGCCGTTTGACGTTTAATTCTCAGCGGCGTTTTGGAAAGAAAAACGACACACCGGAATTCAGTGAACAGGACGTCTGAAGCGTCTGGCATCCGTCGGAACACAGTCTGGTTTGCGAGGCATCACTTGAATTGCGGCTCACCACAATTTCAATGTGCCCGTGAACGCCGTTGAATCCGCAGACACCTCTGTCCCAGACGACAATGGTTCCCTCGGGCAAACACGACCATGACGACGGTCGCATGCGCACAAAATTACCGGCAACCGAACTGTTTTCAACCTGAACAAAATCGGCGGCTGATTGCGTGGGAACGCCCGCTGCACTCCATGCACCTGACCCTTTGGGCATGAGACCGACGTTCTCAATGGCAATGCCCGCATATTCGTAACACCGGCTGGTGAAAGCGCCGATGTTGACGCGATTTGATTCTGCGGCAAGACGCTGTCCCAGTTCAAAATCCATGTCCGGCGGATATGAACAACCATCCGGTTTGCCTGTTCCCCGTGAGGCGGGATTCTTTTTCCAGTGTTCGACAAACAAAAATCCGCTCTCCAAGGGACATCCGGCGATCCTCAGCTGCAGATCAATCCGCCAGTGTTTGTTCTCGGGAACTCCGACGGCTGATTTAAGTACGATTTGAGTTCCCTCTTCGATTGCGCATTTGTCGGCATCAAAAAGTTTTGCCGAATCGATTGCTTTGGTTTTCAGATACGTCTTACGCAAAGCGGTCAGCAGCTGATCGGGCGAAAACTTTGAAAAATCAGGAGTCGCCGAAGGCTGCGGTGCAGCAGGCTTTTCGGAGGTTCCCCGCCGGACGGGTGTGCCCGACTGATTCACGCAGCCGCTTAAAATCTGAATCAGACAAACTGCGAAAACTCCGCGCAGCAGCTTATTCAGAGCACACCATGCAAAAACGTGCATCGGCCCGTTGCTCTTGTTCATCCGGTGTATAAGCTGAACTGTTTCCATGCGGACCATAAACGGCTCCCGTCCCCTCGGGGGAGTGATCGGCGCCGGCCAACAGCGTCCGCAGGCAGACTTTGCCGCCCATCAACCCGCTGACTCAGGAGACCGAATGTTTCAGGAAAATCTGCGTTTTCTTCGCTTCGAATCAAAAAAACTCGCAGGTTATCCGCTCACGGAATCGGCCTCGAGAATATTGCCGGTTCTGCTTCCTCCCGATTTTTCAGCAGCAAAAAAATATCCAACGGTTTGGATGCTGGACGGTTATCTGGGCACGGGACGCAGTTTGATGTCCGAAAGCGGCTTTCTGGGCGAACCGTTGGGCAGTCAGCTTCTGCGGCTGATGCGTGAAGATATTTTACCCGCGTCGATTTTTGTTTTCCCCGATCCGACCACGCGATTCGGCGGAAGCCAGTTCATCGATTCGACGGTCTGCGGTCCCTTCATGCAGCACATTACGGATGAACTGGTTCCCTTTATTGACGGACAATTTCCGACAATCGCAGGCAAAGACGGACGGGTGATCTGCGGCCATTCGAGCGGCGGCTACGGTGCACTGATGATTTCAATGCTCAGGCCGGAGATCTTCGGATACTGCATTGCATCGGCTGCAGACAGTGCATTTGAACTGAGTATGGCTGCAGCTTTCCCAACGGCCGCTGTCCGGCTGAACAAATACGGCGGCGAAGAAGGATTTCTGAAATATTTTTTCTCGCAGCCGAAGCCGGAAAAATGCTCCAAAGACGATTTTCTCACGCTGATGACGATTGCCATGGCGACCTGCTACAGTCCCGATCCCGCACGGAGCGGAGTCTGGTGCCAGCTTCCCTTTGATCCGCACAGCTGCGCTCTGCGCGAGGACATTTGGGCGAATTGGCTGAAGCATGACCCCTGTCAAATGGCTCCGCAATACGCGGAAGCACTCAAAAAACTCCGGTGGCTGCACCTCGACTGCGGCTCTGAGGATGAATTCAGCGCACAATACGGACACCGGCGATTTGCAAAAATTCTGAATGACCGCCGCGTGGAACACCACATCACCGAATTTGCGGGCGGTCACAGCGGAACAGGATTTCGCTGGCAGTTCAGATTTGCCGAACTCGCACCTTTTCTCCGGAGTTATTCTTCGCGATAATTTCGTGCGGCCGCAACCGTCCCCAACCGGCAAATCCGGCAACCAAACCGGCAAGTCCTCCGAGGATATGGACACGGTCGCTGACGTTTTGCTCCCAACTCAACGGAAAGAACAGAACCACAACAAAGCCTGCTGCGCGCAGAATTCTCTTTCCGACCGTATAGCGGAAATCATTCTTGATATAGAGAGCGGCCCACAAACCTGCCATTGCAAAAACAGTGCCTGACAATCCGACGATGCTCACATCCGGCGGATAAGTAAAAACGGCTGTCAGATTTGCAAACGCACCCGCCAGCACAGGAACGGCAGGAAACGCCAGAAATCCGAAATAACCCCACAATATCCAACCAAGACCGACAAAAGGCAGAAGATTATTCAACAGATGTTTTGAATCCGAATGCTGAAACTGGGCCGTAAAAATTCTCCACCAGTCACCGTCTTCAACAAGTGAATTCCGGCTGACAGCCAAACTCTCAAACCATCCCTGCCAGACAAAATATGAAATCATGGCCACAGTGAAGGCGTATACGGCGGAAATAATCAAAGTGCGCAACGGCAGTGCCCGCATCAAAAGTTTTGCGGAGTTTATGGAGTCCGTTCGCGGAATTTGCCACGGAGCGATGTTCCGCTCGATTTCATAATCAAATGTTGCCTGATAAATATTATCTTTGAGAACAAGCCCTGTGCCCGATGATGAAGGCTCTTCATCAAGATGCCTCGCGCCCATCACCCACCCCGCTGAAGCGTAATGCAAAATCATCACGGTTGGTGGCATTGTTCAGGGCTTCTTCGTAGTCCACTACGCCCGACTTGACGAGCCTGATGAGATGCTGATCAAACGTGTGCATGCCGTATGTTGCGCCCTGTGAAATAAAGTCACGCACCACCGAAGGGTGGGCTCCCTTGAGAAGCTTCTCACGAATCGTCGCTGTATTCACCATGACTTCCTGTGCTGCAACACGGCCGTTGCGATCAGCTCTTTTGACAAGCCGCTGACTGATGACTCCGCGCAGCGAGTCTGCCAGCTGCACCCGCACAACCGATTCTTTTTCCTGACCGACCATTCCCAAAATTCGGATGATTGAATCGGCGGCATCATTTGTATGAAGAGTGCTCAGAACAAGATGCCCCGTCTCGGCTGCCTGCAATGCAATTTCAGTTGTTTCGGCATCACGAAGCTCACCGACGAGAATCACATCCGGTGCCTGCCGCAACGCACTCCGAAGAGCATCTGCAAAACTGCGTGTGTCGAGACCGAGTTCTCTTTGGTTAAAGACCGATCTCTTGTCGTGATGTGCGAATTCAACCGGATCCTCGATGGTAATGATGTGCGATGTCCTCGTATTGTTAATGTAGTCAAGCAGAGCAGCGAGGGTTGTTGACTTTCCGGATCCGGTTGCACCCGTCACCAGAACCAATCCTCGTTTGTGTTCAACAAATTGCTTCAGCCGTTGATCAAGTTCAAGTCTTTCAAAGTTTGGGATTTCGCTTGGAATCAGTCGGGCAACCAAGCCGAATTCGCCTGTTTGCCGGAACACGTTGACACGCACCCGTCCGCCGCGGGTACTGAGATAACCAAAATCGACGTCGTGCAAATCGTTGAGCCGTTCGCAGTGGATCTTGCTCAAAATTGCACCGCAGAGCGTTTCGAGAAAAGCTTTTTCGAGCCGCGGACCGTTGCGGCTCGGAAAAAGTTCTCCGTTCCAGCGAAACATCGGCACCTGTCCGCACTTGAGAATAATATCACTGGCACCGCCTTTGGCTGCGCTTGCAATAAGAGTCTCGAAGAGATCAATGGATTCCTTTTTATGCACGGCCGAAGCATCGCTTCTGACAACACGCCGGTCAGTCTGCGATTCCGCCGGTGACTTGATCACCTGCGAAAGCGTGTTTTGGTTTACTGCCGGAGTCGGCTGTACAGGTTGAGCAGGCTGCGATGACTGTGTCTGAACTGAAGGTTGCGCGGGTTGCGCGGATTGAACAGGCTGCGCAGCTTGCGAAGACTGTGTCTGAACTGCAGGTTGCGCAGGTTGAACAGGCTGCGCAGGCTGCGGTTGCAGGGATTGAGGCTGCACCGAACGCTGCACGGACTGAGAAGACTGAGTCTGATTTGACGGCTGTGCATGTTGAGCAGGCTGCGAAGTCTGAGTCTGAATTGACGGCTGTATAGGCTGCGCAGGCTGCGGGGACTGTTGCTGCACCTGTGGCTGAGCAACCGGACTTACAACTCCGGACGCGGTCACAGGCTGCGAGACTGGCTGCGGCTCAACCGCAACCGGCTTCGATATTTCTATCGCAGGTGCAGGCTCAGACGGAACGGGATCCGCGGTTGCAGGACGAATTTTTGCGGCCAATACAGGCTGATTCGAAGGCTTTGCCGCAGGCAATTCCAACTCAAGTTCGAGTGGCTCAACATTTAATTCTGCGCTGGCGACCGGCAGCGGTTGAACTGCCGGCTGCGCTGCAGGTTTGGGAGCTGACTGGGCAGAATTTGCCGGCTTCGGCTTTGCTGCCGGACGGTCATCAAAGACCAAATCCTCAGTCATTTCGCTGAGCTCAATGCCCGACATGACCCAAACCTCCCTGTTTCGTTGAGGTTCGGCAAAAAACCAAAAATCTGTAGGGGACTTCAGATTTTTTTTATTCTGACGAAACCCTTGTTAATTA
>RFOM01000005.1 GCA_009926615.1 Pseudomonadota bacterium | reverse complement strand
AGCTCAGGTCGAGCGCTGTGTCGTGCTCGGGGATACATTTGTCTACGGGGCCCACAGTCAAAATCCGAATTTCATCTCCGAATCGAGAACCCTCAAACCGCTCGGTCCCGACTTTGTACGCGCGAGGGTTGACGTCGAAAATCAGCTTCGCGAATTTGCCGCCGATTATCCGGACTGCGCAATCTGCACTTTGCGCTTTGCACCTATTCTCGGCCCGAATTCGACGAACGTCAGGGCCCGTTATTTTCTTGCGGGAATCATCCCCAAAGTTCTCGGCTACGATCCCCTGCTGCAGTTTATCCATGAGGATGATGCCGTGCAGGCTGCGCAGCTCGCAATTTTTTCAAATACCCGCGGAGCCTTTAACATTGTGGGCAAAGGTGTGCTTCCGCTGAGCACGGGAATTCATCTTTCAGGACGGTTTCCGGTTCCGGTGGCAACACCGGTCTGCAAAACCGTTTTCTCGCTCGGATTTCTTATGAGGCTGTGGGACTTGCCCTCGGCAATGGTTCCGTTTTTTCAATATATCTGCGTTGCCGACGGAGCGCGCGCAAAAAAAGTTCTGGGATTCTCGCCAAAGTATTCCAGCCGGCAGGCGCTCAAATCACTCATCGAAGCGGCGCGGCTCAGAAGTGTCGGGTTCTCCGTACCTTCGTCGGCTCTCGGTGAGGAACAACCTGTCAGACAGAACGACGGATTTTTAAGGGTTTACTGAATTCGATGAATTTTTATGATCACGGAGAGTCTTGACTATGGCGGGAACCAAATCGACCGATCCGAAAACGGCATCTCCCCAAAGCCGCCGAGCTGCAATCGATCAGGATGACCTGATCAATCTTTCAAGCAACGTGTTCAAAGTGCGCAGAACACTTCTTGAACAGTTCAGCCGCATCGAACGTGACATGGAAAAAAGGGCGCGCGTCAGCAAAGAACAGTTTGCTTCCAAGGACGAACTCAATTCCGTCATCGACCGTCTGCACGAATTTCGCGGCGAACTGGACAATGTTCTGCTCAAAATCGAAGAGCGGATTCAGGATTCGGCAGATTCGATGCGCCACACGTTCATCGACAAGTCAGAACCGGCGAGCGCCGGCAGGGATTCATCGCTTGACGAGATAGTTTCAGGTCTGAACCCTTTCAACCTGCGCCGAAAATACCACGAGTTTTCGCTCAGCGTCCGCAGTGAGGAAGTGGACCTGTTCGGTTTCGATCCGATTTTTGACCGGTTCGTCCGCCCTCTTTTCGATTTTCTTTACTCAAAGTACTGGCGCGTAGAGACATACGGCATTTCCAATATTCCCCGCACAGGTCCATGTCTCATGGTCGGGAACCACTCGGGATCCCTCCCGTACGACGCAACAATGCTCAAAATGGCGGTGCTCAAAGAACATCCTGCTCACCGCGAAGTCCGCTTTATGGTCGAAGACTTTCTTTTTCACTTCCCTTTTCTCGGAAGTCTGATGAACCGTTTCGGCGGTGTGCGTGCAAGTCAGGAAAATGCCCAGCAGCTCCTCAATGCCGAACTTCCTGTGGTTGTTTTCCCCGAAGGCGTCAAAGGTCTGGGCAAGCTCTACAGGGATAAATATCATCTGGCCCGATTCGGCCGCGGCGGCTTTATCAAGCTTTGCCTGCGAACAGGCGCACCGCTTGTTCCTGTTGCTTTTATCGGACCGGAAGAAATTCATCCGATGCTCGCCCGCGAAACATTCTTTTCGGGACTTCTCGGAGTCCCGTATATTCCGATCACTCCGACGTTTCCATGGCTCGGACCCGCGGGGCTGATACCGCTTCCGAGCAAGTGGTCAATTCATATTCTTCCGCCAATCGATTTTTCCCAATACGGTCCCGAAGCCGAAAAAGATCGGGTCCTTGTCTATCGTTTGGCACAACAGGTGAAGAATCAGATCCAAGAGGTTATTGTCGAACAGCTGAAGAGTCGCAGAAGTATTTGGTTCGGATAATTCAACGGGCATTCCGGAGGGTCGCATTATGAGCTCAACGCCGACATTGCGCGTCATTTACAACCAAAAAGGCGGAGTGGGCAAAACCACTCTGGCAGTGAACCTTGCAGCCTGTTCCGCACGCGCGGGCCGACGCACCCTGCTCGTCGACACCGATCCTCAGGGTAACTCGACAACTCATCTCATGGGCGTGAAAAAAACTCCGGCCAAATCGATCTCTGACTTTTACGAGAGCTGCCTCGGACTGAATCTTTTCCGGCAAAGCCTTCTCGAATACGTGACAACCGATACGGGAGTGCCGAATCTTCATCTCGTCGCTGCCGACCGCGATCTTGAAGACCTGCGCAACAAGCTCGAAAACAAGCACAAAATCATGAAACTTCGGGACGGCATCCGTTCAACGAATTACGAGGCCATTTATTTTGATCCGCCTCCGGCAAATGATTTTTACGCACTGAGCAGTCTGATTGCCGCCAACGAAATTCTGATCCCCATCGATTGCGATGCGTTCAGCGTCAGGGCGGCGCAGGATATTTTTGCAACCATCCGCGAGGTTCAGGCTGATCACAATCCGGATCTCAAAATCTTGGGAATTGTTGTGAATCAATTTCAAAAGGGCACAAAGCACGCGGCGTCCATCGTCAGCGACCTGCGCAAGCTCGGCTATGATGTCCTCGAACCTTTCATCCCGTCGAGCGTCAAAGTCAGGGAATCGCACTCGGACTCGATTCCGGTTGTCTGTCAGTCTCCCGACCATGCAATTTCGCAAGCCCTTGTTGAACTTCACAGCCGCATCGAGAAATTATCCGGACGCGACTCTGCGCAAACCAAATCCGTAAAAAGATCTTCTTCGGGCAAAGAAGTCACAACCGAGGTCTGAGACTGACATGCGCCTGAAGCCTGCCCGATTTTGTTTTGCAATTCTTGTTTGCGGAGTTTTTATTGCCGGTAAAAGCTCAGCCGGACCGGTGACGCCGCTGAGCACTTTGTCCGACGGATCATTTGAGCGGCAGCTCGACGTTCCGCCGCACAGCGTTCTTGAACAGGGCTCACCCCTGTTTCAGTCTGCAGCAACAGCCTATCAAACTATGCCGTTCGGCCCGTCCGAACGGATGCGGTACATTGTGACCTATCTTGGTGTCAGCGGAGGTTCGGCAGAAGTTATTTTGCATCCTCCGGTCAAATACGGCGATTCGTGGGCACACCGGATGACCGGAGAGGTCAAAAGCGCGAGCTGGTACCGCTGGATTATGAATATTCACGATTCGATTGAAGTTCTTATGAACAACGGAACCGAGTTCACCCCCGCAAGGTTTTACATCAACCAGATGGAGGGTTCGTTCCGGCAGTCCAAAATAGTTGAATTCGAACCTCCCAAAGGGGTGATCAGCCAAATCACCAAAAGGAAGGGGCGCGACGAAAAGCGGGCAACCTTTCCTTTTGTCACAGGCACTAAGGACGCTCTCGGGTCGCTTTATTACATTCGCAATCAGCTCGCCTCGAAAAATCCGCCGCCGACCCAAATGGACGTACCGATTTTCACATCCGAGAAAAACTGGACCGGCAAGGCGACCTACCTTGGTTCAGACACAAAAAAGATTGGCAAAAAGTCCTACGAGGCCGACGTCTACAGGCTCATCACCACGTTCGGCGGCTTAATGGAGCAAAAAGGCGACATTAAGATGTGGTTCAGCAAGGATGAACGCCGGCTTCCCTTGTATATAGAGGCAACCGTTCGTTTTGGTTACATTAAAGTCACACTCAACGAGTGGGACCCGAGTGCCCTGAGCAAAGCCCGCTTTGAACCCATCCGCCATGACCTTTGATTCACTGCCTGATTGGGCTTGACGGGCCTGAGGGACTGTGATTATCAAAGGCTTTCGATTTGCTATCCAAGGCTGCGTCGCCTTTAAAGACGACGCTGCTGCCCACACGTAAAGGAAGGTTGTCATGGCAGTATCCGGAGCCAAAAAGAAGCGCCGCTATTCGCGTCCAAAGCGCGTTCTCGATCCGAACATCAAGTTTGATTACAAAGACACTCAACTTCTTCGCCGTTTCGTCACCGAACACGGCAAGATCGTGCCTCGCCGCATCAGCGGTGCAAGCGCACAGCAGCAGCGCGAACTGACGATTGCCGTCAAACGCGCCCGCACGATGGCTCTTCTGGGCCACGGTCCGACGGTCGATTTCCGCAACTGAATTTCGGCCGGTTTCATCAAAAGAGTCCGCGAGTCATGCTCGCGGACTCTTTTTTTTATTCTATTCACGTCAACGCAGAAATTAATATCTGGATTTATAGTCTGAATTCAGACCTGTGAGCCGCATTACACGGGATCCGTCGGACGTGATCCGGTCCGACTGGCAGCGGACCTATATTATTTTCTTAAGTGTTGCATAAAAATATTGACGTGCTCCCGTCTCTCCGATAGCGGTTGGGGGTCAATAGAGCAGCCAGAATAGAGAAGGGATCGCGTATGCACGTGCATCAGTTATTCATTGGGTTCAAAGCTCCGGTTCGTACACTTGCGCTTTCAGTTCTGTTCTCCTCACTGGCCAACTCCGCCTCGGCAGACACCTTCGAAAATCCGGCCGATTGCAAAAATTCCGACCAGCAATGCATCAAGACCACCCTCAAAAACTACGCAAGCTCTGAAAAAAAGACGTTGACTTACAGCGGTGCCCGCGAAGCTATGTTTCAGATAGTTGATGTTTACCTGAGTCCCGAAGGCACAAGAGTTGTCAAATCCTGCTATTCAAAAGACATCTTTGAAGTGGGTCACGGTATCCCCAAGAACGGCGTCAACACGGAACACACGTGGCCGCAAACGTTTCTCAAAAAATCGGGACGCTTCGTAGAAGCCCGCGCCGACATTTACCACCTGTTCCCTTCGGAAATCCAAATCAACGGACTGCGCGGCAGTCTTCCGTTCAGGGAATGCAGCCATGAAAGCGACATCGAAGGCGCCATCTGCGAAAGCAGCACACGCGGCTTCGAGCCGCCCGAAGAACACAAGGGCATCGTTGCGCGCGCAATGTTTTACATCTCGGTGCTGTATGGTCTGTCCATCGACCAGAATCAGGAAAAAACACTCCGTGAATGGTCAGCGTCGCATCCTGTATCGAACAGCGAAGTTCGTCGCGCAGACAAAGTCAAAGAAGTTCAGGGCAACAGAAATCCTTTTATTGACCATCCCGAATGGATCGATCTCGTTCAGGACTTTTGATTCCTGAACGGTCGCTTATTTCGCTTCTGCAGCTTCTCTAAACGCGCGGGTGAAGCCCTGCGCATTGAATTCTCCCGAATATTTGCGTCCGTTCACGACAATCAGCGGGGTGCCTGTCAGCCCCATTTTCTTTCCCAGCTCGATGTCATCCTGAACTTTGGCAAGTTCGACCTTATCCTTCAGGCATGATTCAAATCTCGCAACATCAAGCCCCTGTTTCTTTGCCTGAGCAGCGAATCCGGCCGGCGAAAATTCGCGTTCGGCATCGGCAGGATTCATGTCGATGCCCGAAAAGGCCCATGTTTTAAATTCCCAGAATGCCTCTTTCTTCTGGCTTCCGGCGCAGCGCGCAGCCATGGCCATATCGCACGCCAGAGAATGCCCTTCTCCGCCGACATGCGGGTTGCATTTATTACTTAAAGGATAGTTGCGGTAGACGAACAAAATCCGGTCGGTACCGACAGCGTTCAACGCAGCCATGATGTATTCATTTGCAAACTTGCAATGCGGACACTGCAAGTCGGAGAACATGTGCACCACGACTTTGGCCTGATCATTCCCGATCCGGTAATCTTCGCCTTTACCGACGTAATTGCTCTTCGCCACTTGCGTCCATTCAGCCGGAAAAGGAGTTGATGCGGTATCGGGAACCTTTTTGGCTGAAGTTGCTTCAGACGGAGTTTCCTTTTTGCTGCCAAAAGTCGACGACAGGGAAGGCAGGATCAGGCCGACAATCAGCGGCGGCACAGCGAGCGCCAAAACGGCCGCGGCCAATTTGATGAAACTGCCTTCACCCGACGTTTGCGGAACGTTGCGCACTTTGACGAACGAAATAAGAACCCAGACAAAATTGATGATGGTAATTGCATGGACGCTTGCACAAACAATGCAGACCGCATGAATTTTGAAGTAAGAGATATAGGCCAGATAAAGCGATACAACAGCTCCGAGTGTCGCGACGATCAATTGCCGGCGCGCAATCCACGAAACTGAAGCTTCAATAAATGCCGGCAAAAAAGCCAAGGCAATGACAATTCCGAAATACGACATTCCCAAAGCGCCGAGCGGCAGTCCGAAAAACTCGCCGTATTCTCCGCCTATCACTTTGGTGCAACTGATTTCTTCGTTGATGTCGCAGGACAAAGCAGCCGGCGAGGTTTTAGCCTGCAAATGCAAAATGAGCGCATAGAGGGAAACTCCGAATCCCGCGACTCCGAGAATCAGCGAAACCGGATTCAGTTTTGCTTTTACAGTTTCAGCCGCAGAGGACGCATGACCGTCACGAAAAATTAATCTTCCCGAAAACATTGTTTCCTCCAGAAAGTTCAGACTCACAATGTTTTAGTGAAAGGTTTTTTCGGAGTCCCGTCAAGGTCCGTTAGAATTGAATCTGGGAAAGTATTCTTGCAGAAATAAGCCGGTTTGCCCGCTGACCCGGATAGGCTCCGTTTTCGCGCGCAGAAAGCGCTGCCTCAAGCTTGGCGATGATAAAATCGAGATGAATTGATGCAACCGGATAGCCCGAATGCATGCCGACATTGAGTCCAAAAGTTGTCTGCTCTCTGAAGGGCAACCGGACCGTGTACTGCCCTGCCCACTGCCAGCGAAGCAAAAACTCGTTCCAGCCGCCCCTGATGCCTGCGATGTCCTGAATTTCCGTGGCGACGTTCAGTGACTGGGTTTTTCCGGCGGGAATATCAATCTCCCTGACAACACCCAAATTCAGCCTGCTCTGCAATGCTGAAGGTGTTCCCGAAAAGGTTTTTACAGGCACAGCATCGAAGGTGTTTTTTGAGACAATCGAAACGCGGGTCGACTTGTCTGCCCACCAAGCAAAGCCGATATCCAGCGGACAATAAAATGCAACCGGAAACTCGAGCATTTTACTCAAAGGACTTTCCGAACCGGACGATGTACTGTTGTTGCCCAAAAAATCACCGAGCAATGACAGGTCAACTTCATATCTGCGGAAACCGCCCGCTCCCGGCCTGAGCGAAACTCCCAAGTCAAAATCTTTGCCGGCAGTCTGCGAGTAGCTGATGAGTGTACCTGCATACCCGCCGCCGTACGAGTCGAACTTCGGCCACGCTGCGTTGTCGATGCCGGCATCAATAATGCCTGACATGTAAGGAGCAATACCAACCCGCGCGAAGCGGGCAGACAGAAAACTTGCATGCGCCTGCACGGTCATACTCTTCCCGAACACCGAACGCACTTTGTTGAGGGCATCAACCGTCGCCTTGGCCGCCGATGAAGTTCCGCCTGAATTCGCCTCCGACGTGAGTGACTGAATGGTATCGCTGATCGTGGAGACAGCATCGCGTGAGACCATTCCCGTCAAGCCCGCATACTCGAGCTCAAAGGTTCCTTTGCGTCGTGCCGGAAGTGACGGGTCTGTATGTGCCTGATCAACCCACGATTCCGAGAAGGCACCGATTCCCGCGGCTCCCTGCAGAGCAGGACTCGACCACTGGCTTTCGCCCGTGACATCTTTGCGTGTCATTGCAGATGCGGAGTACGGAACCGACGCGCCGGCAAGTGCAACAATACAAGCGCTTTTCCTCAACAGCATACACTCCCCTCGGGCCGTGTCCCGATCGATCCGGCCGGCCTCCGACCACAGCACAACCTGCTGCGGCATCCATACAGGAAGAATGCATCAAGAATCCCGCCACATACACTCTGGGCAATTCTTTTCCGTCAATTTTATCTGCAGCGCAAAACTGCCCGCGGCAGATTGCACCGTCAATGCGAGAATAAAGCGTACGGCTGGTGTTCAAACCGGAGTCAACGATGAAACTTAAAAAAATCGCTCCATTCTTGAAGTACTCAGCGCTTTGTGCGGCATTTGTTTTGACCGGCTGCATGAGTTCCGGATTCGAACATTCACCCCGAGGCTCGCTGTTCGGAGCAAACCCGCGGAGTCCCCGAAGCGCTCCGCTGTCACAGTCCGCGGCCGGCGGGCGCCCTGTTCAGGGCGAACAACTTTTGATGAATTCCGCCGGCAATCAAAATTCGTCCGGCGTTATCATGCCTCAATTGAACAACGCTTTGTCGGGCAACACGGTTCCGCAGGGACTGGCTCAGCCGATGGTGTCATCACCGCTGCTTTTTCAGCGTATCGACAAAAACACTTGGCGGGTGGCCACAAGTGCGGGTCACCTTTTTCAAACCATTGCGCGCGTTTTGTCGCATACCTATATTATTTCGCAAGCTGACAGACACGCATTGAGCCTGAGCACGGACTGGGACAAATTCTTCATCGACGGCCGGCTTTTCCGCAACAGAATTTCAGTCAACGTCTTTCCGCACTCCTCCAGAACTGCCGATCTGATCATTAAGAATAACATTGAATACTACGTTCAGAACGAAAGAAAAACGGACGAAAACAGTCCGACCCAGTGGCTGCCCACGCATGACATCACCGATGAGCTCAGCCGCGTTTTGGAGAAAACCCAAAATCAGCTGATCGCTCAATTGTCATCGCCGGCATCCTCAAAATAAAGAATCGGGAGCGGGAATATGAACGGACTCACTGCACGCAGGATGGACAACGGATTCAGGCCGGCGTTGCTGTTGACCGCTGCACTGGTGACGGGAATGCTGCTTTACAGCGGTTCAGCTCACGCGCGCGCACGCTACATGGACGTATCACTTTCCGGCAGCTACACCTCGGACGTGCGGAAATACCTGCAGAGCAGCAGAAAAAGCTTCGGAGTCGAATTGGGACTTCCGGTTACGGAATTCATAGACGTCAGCATTGCGCATACCAACATTCTCGACAGGGAAGTTTACAACGATCTTTACAAGCAGATTAAAAAGTCTCAGGGAGTTTCTGTACCCGAAGGCGACATTGAACAAATCAACCGATCACTTGACTCAAGTGTGAATACCGGAATCGGCTATCAGATCGGGTACGTAAAACCGACACTCTTCGGAGGCGCGCTGTGGCGGCGATCTTGCCTTGAAGACACATTCGAAAGCTACGGATGCATCGATCAGGATGTCACATGGAATGCGGGAGTCGCTTTATCGGTTTACATCACCATGAGCATGCGTTTCAGGATGAGTTACCGCCGCTCGCCTTCAGCATCTCAGGAGTCAGCCAAAAAGAACTTTGATGAGCTCACAAGCATTGGATTGACGTGGGGCTTGTGATGACTTCAGAATTTCTCAACACGATTGGTCTGTCGGGACTTCATCCCAAAATACAGCTGCTGATAGTTCTCGGGGCTGTTTTGGCTGTTGTGCTGATTATCCTTTTCAGAGAAAAGCAAAAAGCCGGCGGAAAATCTCCGGACAACCAATTCAAAACACCCGGCATGCCCAAAATTCCGACTCATACGGCCATGCCTGTGCAACAGACGGGCGGAAAAAGAGAATATGACGCGGTCGTGCTGACTCCCGAGCTGGAGCAGAAACGGATTCAGGCGTTCGCCCTGATCGACAGCGGCAACATTGCCGATGGTGCAAAAATTCTGGACTCAATCAACCTCAAAAGAGAGGCTATCGATATTCTGGAGCAGCGCGGACTTCTTGACGAGGCAGCCTATCTGCTGATGAGTATCAACCGCCCGAACCGCGCCGCAGTTCTCTATGAACGGCATAAAAAATACGAAAACGCGGCACTTTACTACCTGCGCGCCAAACTGATTGAAGACGCAAAGCGCTGCTGCAAACACATCAAGGAATTTCCGATATCTCTTTCGACAGAACTCGCAGTGCTTTTTGCCGAAGCAGGTGACAACAAATCGGCATTGAGACTTTTGGCCGGTGTGAACGACAAAAATCGAATTATGAAAATTGTCCGCGAAAAGTTCGCTTATGTTGACCTTGCAGAATTTCTTGATTATCCGGCCGCGCGGATCTTGCTGCTGGAAAGCCTGACACAGACCGACGTTGACCATATGCTCGAAGCATTGCCCAAAGACATGCCCTCGTCTTTCGGCAGGGCTCTTCTGTGGATCAGCGAAGGCAAAAAGCCCGAATGGCTGACCCCTCTGTTCAACCATCTCGGCGATCAGCGCAGCACGGCCTCGGGAGTAGCCGATAAAATTGATGCTCAGGTTTGTCTCGGTTACGCCGAATTTGTTTCCAAGATTCCGCTGAAAGATCTCACGGCCAACAGACAGCTCTTTGAGCGCGCCGCCCGCGCGTTTCACGATTCTTCAAAAATGCTCGCTGCAGGAATGATTTATGAAAAAATAAGTCTGCCGATTCTTGCGGGCAAGTGCTTTGCAATTGCGGGCGAATCCATGCGCGCACTCGGCCACCTGCGGGGACCGGAAGGAGATCTGAGTCTGGCGGCAAATTTTGAACAGGAACTCAATAAACTCGGCCGTTATACGACTGACCAAAAACCACTGACTCCGCTGGAAAGGGATGCGCTCATGCGTGTCTTTTTCAACGTCGATCCCGATACTGAAAAGAACCGTATTCAAAGCCCCTTCTCAATTGCCTCCTGATGAACCGCCGTCCCCGTTCTTCGGATTCTTCGACAGTCTCACGGTTTTGTCTTTTTTTGATCTCGAAAGTGCTGCTTTCAATTCTCTGAGCCGCGGAACGTCATCCGAAAAAATCCTCCAGCCTGAGGCCGGAATCGCTGCAAACGGATGCCCCGTGAGCGGCAGAAGCCCCCTGCTCTTGGCCAGCTGGTTCCTTCTTTCGGACATGAATTTTATAAAATCCACGGCAAGCTGTTCGTTCCGGCTGTCGGAGACGAGTCCGATACCGATTCTTTCGACGTACGTCCCCTCGGCAGGAACAGTAAAACCCAAATTGCGCACATACTGAAAGGCATGCAGATAATCACTCTGCCATGCCAGACCGACGGCAAACTTGCCGGTGAGAAATTTGGGAATGGCGGCGGACAGTGTTGTCATACGGCCCTGAAGCTGAGCCTTTTCAAGCCATGCGGCAAGTGCGCCCGTTTCGGAATTTTCATCTGCCGGCAGTTTGAAACCTGTGGCCACGGCGGCTGTCAGAAGATTCATCCTGTCGTCGGAAAAAAGCGCAAGCCGTGAGCGCCAGAGCGGATTCAGCGACGGTTCAACGAGCCAGTTCCAGCGGACTGCGGCTGAATCCTGCAAAGTATTTTTAAGAAAGATCACCCCGAGCGGGTCCGCCATCAGATTCAGATAGGTGCGTCCGTCCTGATTCGCGCGTGACCGCCGCTCAAGCCCTTCCCCGTCGGGTGGAATGCTTAAACTCTCGGGCAAGCTTCTAAGAATTTTAGATAAACTTAGATTGATAAGCTTTTGTTCGTCGGCGATCACCAAGTCCCAGCTTTGCGGAAGAGCCCGAATGCGCGATTCGTAGTCGGTCCCCGACGAGACGAATTCAACTCTGACCGAGACTTTGCGGGTTGTCTCGAATTCCTGAACCAATGCCGAGTCAAGCCGCTGAGTCTGCGTCAGAATGTTGAGCACCGGCAGGGCCGATGCCGGCCACGGACAAAAACAGGCAAACACAACGGTCAAGAGCATCAATTGATCCCGAACACCTGTTGTGGCAAGACCAAGGTCCCGAAAGCGCCTCATCCTTGCAGAGAGGGAAAACATCTTCATGAGTAAAACCCGTTTTGTTGATACCGATGAACTCGGGCGCGACCCGTTCGCAGCCGAAGACAATGAAAGCACAGAATTTGAAAAGTTGCTCGAAGCTGAAAAGAGTTCGGCGACGCTCAAACGCTACAAGGCCGGTGAATCCGTGACAGGCACTGTCCTGAGATGCAGTCCGGAGTTCGTTTTTGTCGATTTGGGCGGCAAGAGCACGGCAACAATCGCTCTTGAAGAGTTCACCACGGCCGGTCTGACACCTCCGACTGTCGGCGAAGACCTGCAGGCCTACATCCGCAAGGACAATGGTTCGGAAATTATCCTGACCCGTTCGCTGAGACGCGGCGAACAGGACGACACGATGCTGCGCAGCGCTTACGACACACGTCTGCCGGTCGAAGCCAAGATCGAAAAAATCGTCAAGGGTGGTTTTGAAGCCTCCCTTGCGGGCAAACGCGCATTCGTCCCGCTCAGCCAAATTGAACTCGGTCAGGTTGCGGATCAGGAAAGCTATATCGGTCAGGTCCTGAAGTTCATCATCACCGAGTACAAGGCAGGCGGCAAGAATATTGTGCTCTCCCGCAAATCGGTCCTCAAGGACGAGAAGGACGCGAGAGCCGGAGAAATCATCAGGACACTTGAAGTGGGTCAAAAGCTGACCGCAACGGTAACGCGTTTGGCCGATTTCGGTGCTTTTGCCGACTTGGGCGGAGTTGAAGGCCTGATTCCAATGTCCGAACTGGCGTGGAAACGCGTGGCCAAAGCGCAGGATGTGGTCAAGATTGGCGAAGCTGTGAACGTTAAAATCATTCGCATCGAGCACACGCCGCGACTCCGCGTGGCCCTCAGCCTCAAACAGGCCATGCCCGAAGAACTGTCCATGAAACTTTCGGGTAAACACGGGGCTACCGCCGGTGCCGTGCTTGCCGAAGAACGCGACTCGCAGCAGGCATGGGTTTCCTATAAAGACAAGCAAAGTGAGGAACTTACAAAATCAAAGCAGGGTGACGGCAATATCCTCGCCGCAGCTTTTGCAACTGCCCGCAAAAGAAAGAAATAATCCCGCTGTACAGTTCCTGTCTCCTGTGTTAACTGCGCGGCAGCGCAGAGCCTTGCGATCCGCTTCTGACGCACCACGGTGGTGCGTTCTTTTTTGAGTAACGGCGCACACGGGGCTACTGCACGGAGAGGTATTTTGATCATGGCATCTGTTCACTCTGATTCTTCCAAGCGCAAAGGCAGCTACTCAAGTCTTGAATGGCTCGACGAAGACGTCGACTTTGCAAATCCGGAAACATCCGACAAAGATTCTTTCGCGGCGCTTTTCGGCGAAAGCACAACCGGCTCCAACATCAAAGAGGGTCAGGTTGTTAAAGGCAAAGTGATGGAAATTCTCGATGACACAGTCGTCGTGGACATCGGTCACAAATCCGCAGGATCCGTTCCGAAGAGTGAATTTGCTGCCGACGGCGCATTCTCCCTCAAAGTCGGTGACATGGTCGACGTGTTCGTCGACGTCTTCGAAGACGATGACGGCGAGCTGGTTCTCTCCAAAGACAAGGCTGACCTCCTCAAGGCTTGGGATCGCATCTCTGAAGCCTTCGAAAAAGACGAACTGGTCGAAGGCCGCATCGTTGGCCGCGTCAAGGGTGGCTTGTCCGTCGATATCGGCGTCAAAGCATTCCTTCCCGGCTCGCAGGTTGACCTGCGCCCCGTGCGCAACCTCGAGAAGCTGCTTGGTCAGGTTCTCCAGTTCAAAATCATCAAATTCAACAAAAAACGCGGCAACATCGTTCTCTCTCGCCGTGTGCTTCTTGAGCAGGACCGCGAGCGTATGCGCAGCGAAACTCTCAAGAGCCTCGAAGCCGGCAGCGTTATGGCCGGTATCGTCAAGAACATCACCGATTACGGTGCGTTCATTGACCTCGGCGGAATCGACGGTCTGCTTCACATCACCGACATGTCTTGGGGCCGCCTGAACAGCCCTGCAGAAGTTCTCAACGTCGGCGACGAAATTCAGGTCAAAGTTCTCAGCTACGACGCTGCAACTCACCGTGTTTCGCTTGGCCTCAAGCAACTGCAGTCTGATCCGTGGGTCAAAGTTGCAGAGCGCTACACTCCAAATCAGCGCCTGAAAGGCAAAGTTGTCAGCCTGACTGACTACGGCGCATTCGTTGAGCTCGAGCCCGGCGTTGAAGGCCTCATTCACGTCACTGAAATGACGTGGAACCGCCGCGTCAAGCATCCTTCAAAACTCGTTGCCATCGGTGACGAAGTTGAAGTTCTCGTGCTTGCCGTTGACCTCGAAAACCACCGCATTTCGCTCGGAATGAAACAGACTGAACCGAATCCTTGGGAACTTGTTCTCGAGAAGTATCAGGTTGGTGACGTTATCCGCGGCAAGATTCGCAACATCACAGACTTCGGCGTTTTCGTCGGAATCGAAGAAGGTGTTGACGGCCTGATCCACGTCTCCGACATTTCGTGGACAGAGCGGGTCAAGCATCCTCAGGACCTGTACAAGAAGGGTGACGAAGTTGAGGCGAAGGTTCTTCAAATCGACGTCGAAAACATGCGCTTCTCGCTTGGCATCAAGCAGCTTCAGGAAGATCCTTACGAAGCAGCTTCGCGCGTCTTCGTCCCCGGCACACGTGCCAAGGGCAAAGTCACCCGCAACGCTGAATTCGGCTCCTTCATTGAGCTGTCAGCCGGTGTTGAAGGTCTCATCCATGTTTCCGAACTCGACATGGAACCCGGCAAGCTTCCCGACATCGACACAGAACTTGAATTCATCGTTCTGAAAGTCGACCTCACAGAGCGCCGTTTTGAACTGTCGCACAAAGCCGTAACCCGCGGACTTGATGACACTCACAACCGAGTGATTCAGGCTGCGAGCGCCGCTCCGTCAGCAACAGGCTTTGCAGAAGCATTTGCCCGCGCAAAAAGCCGCACTTCAAAAGAACGCTCCGAGGAGTAATTTGAATGCACAATGAGCCTGACTTCCGAGTAAAACGATGGTCAGGCGGTGTTTTGTTTTTGGCCGTGGTAGGAGCAATAGCTCTTATCACGGCCTTAGCATTCATCGTCTTTGCTGTTTCAGTCGCAAAACTTTTTAGTTCATCCGGCGGAATGAAAGATCTCCGTCCGCAATACCTCGACACTCTCCATTTTTCGTCGGGGCTTGCAGAAATCAGACTGAATCAGCCGATTGATTCTGAAATTGCAGGCACGGTGGTCGAAAAACTGCAGCAGGCCGCCGACGATGAACGCATCAAAGGAATCATTCTTGAGGTTGACAGTCCGGGAGGAACGGTTGTCGCCAGTCAGGAAATCTATGATTCGATTTCGAAGATTAAAACCAAAACACCGGTGGTCGCATTCATGCGTGATGTCGCAGCCAGCGGTGCGTATTATTCTTCGGTGCCGTCGTCGTGGATCATCGCCAACCGCGGGACGATGGTCGGAAGCATCGGAGTGATCATGGAAAATTTCGAAGCTTCCAAACTCATTCAGTGGATGAAGCTTCAGCCTGTCACTCTCAAAACCGGAAAGCTCAAAGATGCCGGATCCTCGGTGCGGCCTTGGACAGGCGAAGACAGGGCTTATCTCCAGCAACTCATTAACGACACCCGTGATCAGTTTGTTGCGGACGTTCGGCGCGCGCGGCCTCAGTTGAGTCCCGAAACGATGCGTTACATGAGCGACGGGAGAGTGATCTTGGGAACCGAAGCTCTGAACCGAAAACTGATCGATGCATTGGGCAACAGAACAAATGCCATCGAAAAGGCTGCAGAACTTGCAGGTCTGAGCAGCGGAGCAGACACCGAAGTCTTCACCATGGAAAAACACGAAATCCGCGGGCTTTTTGGAGAGATTTTGGGCGTTATGATGCAGAGCGCAGTGCGTCTTCTGGCCTCGGAACTCACCGTCGGGCGTCAATCAAATGTCCCCGAACAGCTCCCCCGACCTCGTTTGTAATTAAAAAGTTCCGAACCTCCTGAGAGGCCGAAAAGGAGTGTCGGGGGATTCCCCCGATGCACCTCTGCCGGCGTTGCGGAATCAGGGGGCGCGATTCATCGTGGATGCATCGGAACTCAAACAAATTGTAGATATCTTCATCCATGAAACGGGTGAAAATCTCTCTCAGTTTGAAGATTGTCTGCGTGCACTTGAGCACCAGAGTCCGGCTGCATTTCCGTCCGAAAAAATGCTTCGCGCCGTGCGCAATCTGAGAGGATCCTCGGCAGCACTCGGATTTACGGATATGTCGGCGTTTGCACTGAGTCTGGAAAACTGTCTGCTCGCCATGAAAAAACACGACCTCAGGGCGAATGCCGAAGTTATCCGTATGCTGCGCGGCTGCAAAGAATTTATTGCCGAACATGCGCAAAGCCTGCGCGCCGGCAAGCCCCTGCAAAAAGACAGCCGCGAATTGCAGATGCTCATGGAGCGTCTCTCGGATCCGGCACAGGCAACAATCAGAATCGAACTCCCCCGACCGCTGTCGGCGGGTGACATTTGGTTTGTCGGCGACGATCTAAAGGCTGTACTTTTTGAAATGCCGGAAACTTCGGTGACCGGCGAAAACGGAGCAGCACAGGGCCAGACAGGTGACGAGGAATTCTCCGTCGGCTACGATTCTCCGGAGAGCCTTGAGGCGCGCCGGCTTGATGCCAAACTGTCTTCAATTCAGGCCGAAATCGCACGACTGACGGTGCTTGCGGCGCAAGTCAACAGAACGACAATCGAGTCGTTTCTGACCAAGAACGAGACCCAGCCGAACCCCGCAGACACCGAACAATCGGGCGTTGCAGCCGGTTTTTCAGAGCGGACAGGTCTTGTTCCCGATCAGGCAAATCCTGCGGGTGATGTCGCGAACGGTGCGGCCGCCACACCGTCTGCGGATCGGCAGGAAACAATTGATGTTTTGAACACGGCTGAAATTCCCGCTGCCGCTCTGCCGGTTGAAGCGGAGGCCGGCTCAAGGGAAAGCAGCGAACCTTCCGGCAGCGAACCCGTTAAATCCCGAATCCAAATTCACGCTTCTGCAGCGGCGATCACGGAAACACAGACCCAAACGGCAATCCCGTCATCAGCCGGCGGACTGACTGAGGAAAAAGTAAGACTCGGTACCGACAAAATTGACAAGCTTTCGGATCTGATTGGCGAACTGATCATTCTGCAGGGAATCTTTGAGGGACACAGTCAGGAATTTCAGTCGCCGCTTTTGCAAAAGAGCGTTGCGCAGATGGCCAAAGTACTGCGCGAAGTGCAGGATCTCAGTTCGCAGTTCCGGCTTATCAGGGTCCGACCTCTGTTCTCCAAACTTCAGCGGGTTGTCCAGCGCTGCGCATTGCAGCTCAACAAGGACGTTGTGATTGAAACCGCAGGAGAAGAAACGGACATTGACAAAGTCCTTGTGGACCATCTTGTTGATCCGCTCATCTCGCTTATAAAATTCTCTCTGGATTACGGCATCGAGCCGGTCGGTGATCGGATCAAATCCGGAAAACCGGCCAAAGCACGCATGCAGTTCACTGCAATGCAGCAGACCAAGTCGATCATCATCGAATTGCGCGACGACGGTGCCGGACTCGACCCTCAAAAAATAAAAACACAGGCCGTTCAAAGAGGTCTGATTTCGCCCTTCGAAAAAATATCCGACAACACGCTGAGAGAGCTGATTTTTCACGCCGGCTTTTTTCCGAGCCGGCCGTTGCAGCCCGACGGACCGGAAAGTCCGGCCCTCGATGAAGTCAGAGACAAAATTCATGCTCTTCAGGGACGCATTGAAATTGAATCACAAGCCGGCACCGGCACATGCTTCCGCCTGCATTTCCCGCTTGTCATTCGCGTGATCGACGGATTTATAACAAAACTCGGCCGCGAACGATTTGTCATTCCAAAAAATCAGGTAACCGAAACTATCAGACCGCAGGAAGCAGACCTTTACAAAACACACGGCGACAACGAAATGTTGAACCTCCGCGGACAGGCCATTCCGCTCTTTTACCTGCCTGCCCTGCTCGGCAAAAAGCCGCCGGCAACGCAAAACCGGACTTCGTTTGAAGGTGTTGCTTTGGTCTTTGAAGACGAATCAAACCGAAAATTTGCAGTCGCCGTCGATGACATTCTCGCACAGCAGCAGGTGGTGCTGAAAAAGCTCGGCGCCGAGCTGCAGAACATCGACGGGCTGGACGGAGCGGCAATCCTCGGTGACGGCAAACCGGCATTGGTTCTCGATGTCCGCAACCTTGTCCGCAGCATCAGCGAAGGACGGAAAATTTCAACTCAACTGCCTGACGGCTCCAAAGCAGCTTGAAAGGAGGATGAGGTCACGTGCAACAAAATGATCGCTACATGACTTTTTCAATTTCAGGCGGACAGTTTGCAGTTCCGTTATCGAAGGTTCACGAAGTCATTCCTGATACCGACGTCACTCCCGTTCCTATGTCACCTCATTTCCTGACAGGAATCATCAACGTCCGCGGACGGATCATTTCTGTCATTTCGCTTCAGCTCAGGTTCGGACTGTCGGCCCCTGCGGCAGCCTCGGATGCATCCATTTTGATAATTCAAAACAAAGGAGCACTTCTCGGAATAAAAACCGACAGTGTTGACAGCGTGATTCAGCTGGCCGGAGAACAGCTTTCACCGCCCCCAAGCTACTCGACGGCCCCCTACAACAACTACACAAAGGCGGTTGCACAGGGTGATCGTCAATTGATTGTCATTCTGGATTCAGAAAAACTATTTTCGTTCGATGAGTTCTACGCGGGAGTGCCGTCCAACGGACCTGCCGCAGCGGCTTAAAGGATGACCATGAGAAACTGGAGCTCCAAAAAGAAAATACTGACAGCCGGACTGGTCTTTCTGGTCTCGGCTCTTTGTATTTCTGCCGCAGGAGTCTTCGGCTTTTTCCGTATCGAAAAAACACTTGATGCCTCATTGCAAATCTACGAATCGGAAAATTCAATCGGCCGGCTGGCAGAGGGACACAACAAAATCCGCCTGCTTGAGGCGGAAGCCATTCTCGAACCCTCTGTTGAACAGACATCCGTATTTCCCAAGCGGATCACCGATGCGTACAAAGAATGGGAGGCGGCAGCTGACAGTCTCGCCGGACGTGCGCAGGACAATTCCCAAAGGGGCAGACTGGCCGAGCTCAAGATTACAATTCAGGCAAGACGGGAGCTCAGCGAAAAGGTTCTCAAAGCAGCGATTGAGGGTGAGGTCGATCAGGCTTTTGCGTTTCACAACACCGAAGAAGCTGCTGCAAAACCGCTCGACGAGCGGATTCAGCGTCTGACGGATGAATTTATCCAGAGCGAACGAGCGACTGCGGCAGCGACAAAACGCGAAGTCACGCTCGCAGGAAAATCATGGATCTACTGGATGATTGTCGCATCGGCCATGGCAATAGGAATTGCAGCTCTGACAGCTCAGGCACTGATGACAGGGTTCGTCCGCGGCTTAACCCGCGGCTCAGAAAATGTGCTTGAAGCATCAAGCCAGTTCCTCACAAAAGCAGCAGAAATCAGTCAAAGCACCGACCTCAGATCGAAGGCTTCGGCAGATGAAGCCAAATCACTGGGTGACTCCGCAAACGCGTTCAGGGACATAGTCCAAGTTGCAGAACTGAACGCCGAACATGCAAAGAATACTCAGACTCTTGCAGCCGAAAACTCAGTGGATATCGAAAAGTCCGGAAAATTGATCGCCGAAATGGCACAGGCCCTCGATGAGGTTTTACGCAGTAATGCCTCGATGGGCGGCCGGCTTTCCGAAAGCAGCGCACAGCTGGGCGAGATCGTCAGGATTATCGCCGACATCTCCGACAAATCAAAGATCATCAATGACATCATTTTCCAGACCAAACTTCTGTCATTCAATGCATCCGTGGAAGCTGCGCGTGCCGGCGAAGGCGGCAAGGGATTTGCAGTGATTGCCGAAGAACTGGGACATCTTTCCATGACCAGCACAAATGCCGCGAAGGATATCGCCGCACTGTTCGAAAAGAGCAAAGAAAAAGCTGAACTCATCGGCCGCGAAACATTCGCCGGACTGGAAACCATTTCAGCCGCTGCGCAAGTCAAAATCGAGCACGCAAAAAATTCCGCGGACGAATTCGGCAATTACTTTAACAAAGTTTCTGCCGCCACAGTTCATTTTGCCGAACTTACTGAACATATCCGTGCGATTTCCGAAAATCAGGCCGCAAGCCTTTTGGAGACTTGCAAAACATTGGAGAACCTTGCGCTCCTTGCAGTGCAAAACTCGGGCAGTCTCAGCACCTCGGCAAACGCAGCGCAGGAGTTGCACGCACTTGCCGAAAACGTTCGCTCCAGTGCACGGAATATGGTCAACATCGTTCAGGGCCAGCAGCTTCAGAACGTGCGTTCCCGTTCACATGCCGATGATGAGCAACCGGTTGTCCAGCATGATGAAGAAATTGCGACCGAGGGCAACAACGTTTCGCGTGTCCGTCAGTTGAACGCCAAGTCGAATCACCGGCCTGTGCGCGGCAAAGGTCACCGCCGTCAGGAGTCAGGAACAAAAATCCGTAAAGCTGCGGGTGCAGAAGACATCTCGCAGGAGGATGATCCGCGCCCTCACGATGCCTGATCGGTTTCCGCCTCGTGTGACTCAACTTCAGCCAGCAAATCGAAAGACTTTTTCCACTCGACGGTAATTTCGAGAAATTCGGGCCTTTGCTGGACAGCGCGGAAAGCTCGCAGCCAGTGCGTGACGATGGCGTCTTCTTTGACGTTTGAAGCGGTGTTTCCGAAATTATGAACCCGTGACGGAAGCTCCACGTCCAAAAATGCAGAAAGTCCGAGTTCCGATTCAAAACCCAAAGCCTCGGCGAAAGTTCCCGACATGGACCAGACGAGCTGGACTGCTGTTTTCGGGCTTTCGACGGCATTCAACATGTCATCGACTGACTTGCATTGCGCCGACTCAAGAATACGTTCAAAATCGGACGCATCGCATTCGAGCAGAATAGGCATGACCAATGCCAAAAAGCCCCGCCACAACTCACGCTGCTTTGCATGAGTCTTGTCTGAGAAAGCATAGAGAGTGAGCAAATCCACCCGCACGAGGCGCTCCTTCAGGGTTCTCAGTGCATAACTTTTGGACACCCATTGTTCACGTCGAGACTCTGTGCAAAATGGTAACCCATCGATGCCGGCCCTGCCATGGGTGGAGTGTTGACGTTTTTTCAAACAAATTTGTCGGGGAACAGGGGAGTCTAATGCCGTTTATCGTCTTTGAAGGTGGAGAAGGTTCAGGCAAAAGCACTCAGGCAGCCAAGCTGGCGAAATTTTTGCAGGACAAGGGATTGACGGTTCTCGAAACGCGCGAACCCGGAGGAACCCCCCTTGCCGAAGATATAAGAAATGTTTTCAAGAGCGTTCCAAAAAGCGGTGACGTCCCGACACCGCGGACCGAACTTTTGCTGGTCATGGCCGCACGTGCCCAGCACGTGGAAAAGACCGTCCGCCCCGCTCTGGCGGCCGGAAAATGGATCATCTGCGATCGCTTTCTTGATTCGAGCTACATTTATCAGGGATTTCGCGGCGGACTTTCCAAATCCGAAATTGACACAGTCGCAGCACCTGTCGTCGGAAGCCTCCAACCCGATCTGACACTTGTGATGCGGGTTGACATGAAGACAGCTCAGGACAGGCTGAAGTCCCGTGCCGGCAGCGAATCCGACCGGCTGGATGCAGAACTGATCAAAGATTCATCTCTCCATTCTGCCTTTGAATCACTCGCGTCATCACAGACTCCCTATCCGGACGGCCGTGTCCCCAAACGCGTTCTTGTCGATGGTGCCGGTTCGCCCGAGCAGGTCTGGCAGCGTGTCCTTGCTGCTGTGACCGAGACCTTCGGAAGAATCGCCTGATGTCATTCTCCGCAGAGGCGCGCCTGAAACTTGAATCAGTGCTGGGATCGGGAAATCACCATTCGTATCTTTTTATCAGCAAGTCATTTGCGGCAGACACAACGCCGGCAGAGTTTGTGAACACCCTGCTGCTTAAACTCAGCGGACTTTCGCTTTTTGCCGACGGCAGAAAGTTTGAGGAAAATGAATTTTGGGATGCTTTTGTCCGGCATCCCGACTTGTTGCGCGCCGATCCCGAGCGTTCGATCCTGCGTCGCGAAGATCTGGAAGCTTTCCGTGAACGGACGCTTTATCCGCCGACTTTTGCGCGCAGACGCTTTTTGCTGATTGAGCGCGCCGACCGGATGAACATTCAAAGTGCAAACTCACTTCTCAAAACGCTCGAAGAACCGCTTTCCCAGTGCGTTTTTGTGCTCACGACAGCCCGCCCTTCCCAAATACCTTCAACCATTACGAGCCGGTGCCAGAAAACTCCGTTACCTGCGTGGGATGAAGAACTCCAAAGTGCCTGCAGCCTTATGGAACCGGAAGATGCAACTTTTCTGAACTCTGTCTTCTCGGGAACGCATCAGACGCATCCGCCGGTCTTGCTTCCTGCCGACAGTTTGCACTCGTTGCAAAAAGTCAAATTATCGCCAAAGATCTTGGCCGATTTAACACAATGGAGTGATGCTGCCGGAAAAAAATATCACTCACAAATACTTCGGGATGCTGTTGTTGAAATCACATCAGATGCGCTGAAAGCCCAGCGCTTGTCCCAGAGCCGTGCGACCGTCATCCTCGGTGAAATCAGCCGGTGGAGTGAGGCAGATGCCTTTCATCCGACCAACAGCTACTGGCTGATGCGCATCCTGTTGACTCTCTCCATTTGATCTTCCCGCCAAGGCCTGCAACCATCTTCGGCTAAGGTCCCGAAAATCGAAATCAGCCCGTCCGCACGGACGCACACCGCCAAGGGAGTGGCCGAACGATGAACCACGTTTTGCAAATTCACGTCAGAGCTCAATTACCGGCGTCACTGGAACCTCTTTGGAGCATCGCACGCAACGTCTGGTGGTCTTGGAACGTCGACGCGGTGAATTTGTTCCGGCGAATCGATCCTGTGGCCTACGAGCAGAGCGGACCGTGCCCTCTCCGGCTGCTCAACGAACTGAGCCGTGAGCACTTCGACAGGCTTGCCGAAGATCAGGGATTCCTTGACCACCTCAACCGCGTAAAACTGTCGTTCGAATCCATGCTGCAGAAACCTCCGGCAGACCGGCCCGAAATCACTGCCTGCAAACCCAGAAGCATCGCCTATTTTTCAATGGAATTTGCTCTCCACGAAAGTATTCCTCTGTACAGCGGCGGCTTGGGAGTGCTGGCCGGAGATCACTTGAAAACCGCCAGCGACCTTGCACTGCCCCTGATGGGCGTCGGACTTTTTTACAATGAAGGTTACTTTAATCAGACCATCGGCAAGGACGGCTGGCAGCGCGAAAACTACACCGTCAATGACCCGTTTTACATGCCTATGGAACTCGTCCGCGATGCACAGGAAAAGCCGCTGACCTTTGAAATGAAAATCACCGGCGAAACTGTTGTCGTGCAAATCTGGAAACTGCACGTCGGCCGCATCCCGCTCTATCTTCTTGACACCAACCTGAGCCAGAACTCTGCGGAAGCGCGTCTGATCACCTCACGCCTTTACGCAGGCGGTCAGGACTTCCGGTTGCGGCAGGAAATTCTTTTGGGTATCGGCGGTGTGCTGGCTCTTGAAATCATCGGCCTCGAACCGCAGGTCTTTCACCTCAATGAAGGACACTCCGCGTTTTTGACTCTTGCCCGTATTTCGCAGGCGGTGAAAAACGGACTCAGCTGGCAGCAGGCATTGCATCAGGTTCAGTCCACCCAGATCTTCACCGTCCACACACCTCTTCCGGCAGGCAACGACAGTTTTCCGGTCGACAAAGTCAAACATCACATGGGTTCGACGCTCGAACTTTACGGTTTGCCTGATGAACATTTCTATGCGCTCGGAAAGCATCCTGAACACATGCAGGAGTTCTCCATGCCTGTGTTTGCCCTCCGTACTTCGCACTTCCGCAACGGCGTGAGCGAACTGCACGGTCAGGTTTCAAGAAAAATCTGGAAAAGCCTTTGGCCTCATCTCAACGAGAACGAAACACCCGTTCACCACGTTACGAACGGTGTGCACACCCGCACATGGATGTCCAACGAGCTTGCAGACCTGTGCGACATGTATCTTGGCCGCGGCTGGGATACAAAACTCGAAAAACCCGAAACATGGGAACGGATTCTCGGAATTCCCGACTCCGAGTTTTGGGATGTTCACCTGCTGAGAAAAAGCCGCCTGACCTCCAGTGTGCTGAAGTGCATGACCAACAGCGAGCGCATGTCGCCCCATGCCATTGCGGAGTTGCGCCAGACGCTGCGTCCGCAAACCCTGACAATCGGATTCGCCCGCCGTTTTGTTGCCTACAAACGGGGAACACTTATGTTCCGCAACATTGAACGGCTCAAGAAAATTCTGAACAACACCGATCGTCCGGTTCAAATCCTGATCGCCGGAAAAGCGCATCCGAATGACAACCACGGCAAAGAGATTATTCAGCAGGTGGTGCGGATCATCGAACGCGAAAAACTCACAAACCGCGTTCTCTTTTTGGAAAACTACGACATGAATCTTGCTCACCGGCTGGTTCGCGGAGTCGATGTCTGGCTCAACACTCCGGTGCGCACCCTCGAAGCTTCGGGAACCAGCGGAATGAAAGTCGCACTCAACGGCGGAATTCATTTGTCCATTCTGGACGGATGGTGGGATGAAGCACACAATGATGATGCCGGCTGGGCAATCGGTTCAAGAGAAACTCCGGCAGGCGACGACATTCGCGACGACCGCGAAAGCGAAATGCTTTATGATCTTCTCGAGCACGAAATTGTTCCGCTGTACTACAGTGCGCCGGTTCCGACGGAATGGATCCGCAAGATGAAAAATTCCGTCATGCGTTATGCTCCTGCCTTCAGTGCACAGCGCATGGTTTTGGATTATTTCAGAAATGCATACGCGCCTGCACTGGCCAATGCGACCAAAACCGGTCTCTATGCGCAGGATGCCAAAACCAATCTTGGCACGCATGAAAAGAATCTCGGAAATCTTCGTGTCCAGTGGAATAAACTTGAGATTCGCAGTCTCGAAGTTTTGCCCAAAGGCACTGCTTTCGTCGGCGAACCCATAACTGTCCGTGCAACAATCAAGACAACTCTTCCGCACGAATGGATTGACGTGTGTCTTGTTCCGACTCACGGCACCGGCGCGCAGCTCAATTTGACTCATCGCGGCAGCGATTCGGAAAATACTTACCTTTACGAAGGTATTTTTAATCCGGACCAACCGTGCATGCTGTCGCTTGGATTGCGTGTCACTCCTTCGACTCGGATTTTTCCGGAAGCCCTTGATCTGCAACTTGTCGCACGATAGGAATTTTCGGTAATAAATTCAGGCGAATATTTAATTATCTTGACTTAATCTGCAACCGTAGATGGTGGTGTGATGAAGATCCTGATGCTCGGGTGGGAATTCCCGCCGCTGATTTCCGGTGGACTGGCTACGGCAACTGAGGGCCTTGTGTCCGGACTGACACGTCTGGGACACCAGATTGCGCTTGTGCTGCCGCATTTTCCTCATGAAACCGCCAATCAGATTGAAGAGGTCAATCCGCATCTGACGATCGTCAGCCCCGAGCATCCGTTCAATCCGGAACGCATCCGCAGACCCGTAGACGAAACCTTTGTGGCAAGTGCGGGAACCCGCAAAGGCAGCCTGCATGCAGAAATTGCGACGGCCGCAAGCCGCAAACAGGCGGGCGCGCAAAGTCTTCAGGCAGCAGATATTCTGAGCCACTATGAGACCGCCCACATTGAATCGCTTTCGCTCTCTCCCGAAGAGAAACAAACGCTCCGCCGCAGGCTGGCCGAATATCAGGCTCTGGTTGCAGGCACGGATCTTTCAGAAGTCACGGCCGCAAACATCTGGACGCCTCTCCGAAGCGAAGTTTCGGAACAGACGGAAATCCTCTCTTTGCTTGCGACTGATGTGCTGCGCAACAAACACGAATCACTCTTTGAAGTCATCCACGCACATGACTGGATGAGTCTTAAAGCGATTTCGAACATCAAGGGCTGCTCCTCCCTGCCCGTTGTCCTGCATGTTCACTCAACAGAGTTCGACCGCGCAGGACTGCACGGAAATCAAAAAATTCAGGCGATGGAAAAACTGGGATTCCACATCGCAGACCGGCTGGTTGCGGTGTCGAATTTGACCCGCCGTGTGCTGACCGAACATTACGGTGTTCCGTCGGAAAAGATTGATGTCGTTTACAATGCTTCGAACCTTGCGCATGTTAAAAACCGGCAGGAGCACAGGCAGCAGACAGCCGGCGCGGAGACAAAAGAAAATCAGAAAGAGTCGCCTCTGATTTCTTTCGTCGGGCGTGTCACCTATCAAAAGGGCCCTGCTTATTTCGTCCAGTCCGCGCACCGTGCGCTGCAACTGCAGCCCGACCTGCGCTTTCAGGTTGTCGGAACGGGTGACCTTTTGCCCTCCATGCGTCAGCTGGCTTGGGAACTTGGCATTCTCGACAAATTCACATTCCACGGTTTTCAAAGTGCAAAGCGGGTTGAATCGCTGCTCGCCTCATCCGATGTGTTTGTCATGCCGAGCGTGTCGGAACCGTTCGGGATCGTGGCCCTCGAAGCAATGGCACAGGACATCCCGATTATTATTTCAAAGCAGTCAGGTGTTGCGGAATGCCTTATGCATGCACTGAAAGTTGATTTCTGGGATACCGAACTTATGGCTGACAGGATTGTCAATCTGGTCCGGCGCAACCGTCTCCGTCAGGAACTCAGGCGGCACGGCTCAAGGGAAGTTGAACGCTTCACTTGGGAAACATCTGCGCGCAGATGTGTTGACGTTTACATGAAAACGGCCTCTTACAAACACGGAAAATGAATTCGACGATGTACAGCGCATTGCTTGCGACTCATTCGTCTCTTGCCGCATATGAACGGGACGGCCATCTGAAATCATGGTGCTGGCCTCGCAAAGATGCGTTTCACAATCACCTTCGTTTTTTTATCTTCGGACTTGTTCAGGGCGAAGAAGCCATTTGGCTTGATCCGGAGCGCGACGGTATTTCCTTCACGTGGATAAGCCCGCTGGAACGTCTGGAAGTCCAGTGGCACATGCATCATCCTTCGGTCCGCGGATTGCGGGTCAGAATGATTGCAAATCTTTCGGACCCCCACACCCTTGAACACACGTACACGATTGATGCGCCCGAGATGAGTCCGCTGCACAATACAAAGCTGTGGTTTCTTGCTGCCCCTGAAATCGCCGGCCGGCGAAGTCAGTTTCAGTGTGTCCGGACGAATTCAGAATCCGGTGTCATCCGCTGTGATGCGGATCCGTTTTTCATGACCCTGAAAATGGCGACCGGCGAGTTCAGGCACGCGGCCGCCGTGCAAATCGATTCACATACTTCACTCGGACATCTCGTTCAGTCGTTTCTGAACCATCCGTCCTCCTTCAGACCCATCGAAATGGGTCGGTGCGCAGCCGTGGCGGTAACGCCGGTCCTGCGATGGAATTCGCCGGTGACCGTCTGTATGAAACTGCACGCAGCCGGAAACGATGTTGTGCATGCAGCCGATCCCGACATCCCTGCACTTGCGGCAGACACTCCGGCAGGACGATCGCCCTCGCTGTCGCTGCGTGTTCTCGATGCGCTTTCAAGCCCGAGCGGTGCCATGCTGGCCTCGGCTGAATGCGATTGGGAAATGCGCTATTCGGGCGGCTACGGATTTGTCTGGCCGCGCGATGCCGCCTTTGTCGGATTGTCTTTGATGGAGTGCGGACTGACCGACAGAGCGTTGCGCTTGGGACTGTTTTTATCCAAAGCTCTGGGTTCATCGGCGGATTTTGAGCAGCGTTATACCGATGCTGCCCAACCTGCACCGAGCTGGTGTTTGCGGCAGCCGGATCAGCGGCCGCTGGTTTGTCTGCTTTGGATTGAACTGCTGGCAGCAAAATGCATGACCGACAAACAGACCCTCGAAATCAGAACAAAACTGAACGTCTGCCTGTCGGCGATGGCAGATGAACTTATCGACTCGCCCGCAACCGCATTGACCGGATTTGATCTTTGGGAAGAACGCGAAGGCCAGCATTTTTTTGCACTGGTCTGCGCATACGGAGCTTTGATCCGCGGCGCGCGCTTTGCACTCACAGATACTGCTCAGGAGCGCTGTACGCGAGCGGCACAGGAAGCCGCCGGACTTGCACAGGCTCATTTCAGCCCGCTTCACAAATGGCCCGCCCGAACCCGCAACGCCGGCGGTCAGCTGGATTTCACCGCCGATGCCAGCCTGCTTGCCTGTCTGATGCCGGTCCCCGAATTTCCGCTGAGTGCAGTCCGTCGCTCCGAACTTTTCAGCTCTCTCTCGGAGGCCCTCAAACACGGAATCGGCTTCCGGCGTTACTGCGACGACACCTATCGCGGCGGGGGCTGCTGGCCGCTGGTCGGGCTCTGGTTTGGTCTGAGCGCAGGCGAGGTCTTACCTTCTGGAGAATCTGCAGGTTACATCCGCAACACACTCCGGCAGGCCTCGGGAGCCTCAACCGCTTTGGGCTATCTTCCCGAACAAATTGATCCTCAATCCAGCCAGCCGTCTTGGGTCGTGCCCTTGGCGTGGTCTCATGCCTTTTTTATGCAGCTTTCCCAACGTGCCGAAAAATAAGACGAAACCAAGAAAATCCTTGATGTTCCCGACGTGACTTACTAGGAATCCTCCCGCATTGCGTCCTGTCGCGCGGTCTTTCAGATCCAAGCGTGAGGACTGATTTTGAATCGGGAGAATGTCATGCGCTCACTTGAATATGAAGTTGTCGTCGTCGGTGGTGGTCACGCCGGAATTGAGGCTGCTTTGGCAAGTGCGCGCATGGGCCGCAAGACATGTTTGCTTTCGATGAGTCTGGACCGCATCGGTCAAATGTCCTGCAATCCTGCGATTGGCGGCACTGCCAAGGGGCACCTCGTCAAAGAGATCGACGCTCTCGGCGGCGAAATGGGCGCGGCAATCGACTCGGCCGGTTTGCAATTCAGAATTCTCAACCGTTCCAAAGGTCCGGCCATCTGGAGTTCGCGCGCACAGGCGGACATGGATTTGTATCGCAATTACATGCGTAAGACCTGCGAAAACACAGCCAATCTGGATCTTCATCAGGACACCGTTGCAGCGCTGCTGCTGGACGAAGATCGCGTGACCGGAGTTCACACGTCACTGGACCAAAAAATCTTTGCCCGCTGTATTGTGATCACCACCGGAACATTTCTCAACGGATTGATCCACATCGGCGACAGACGGATTACAGCCGGCCGTTCGGGTGAACCGGCGAGCGTCGAACTTGCCGAGGCACTGAAGGCCTACGGCTTTAAAATGGGCCGCATGAAAACCGGAACAACCCCGCGCATCGACTCGCGCTCCATCGATTTTTCGCAACTCGAAAGACAGGATTCCGATCCGGATTTTGTTCCTTTCAGTTTGCGGACGAAAAGCATAAATCAAAAACTTTTGCCCTGTTACATAACCTATACCAACGAAGAAACTCACCGCATCATCCGCGAACACATGCACCTTTCGCCGCTTTACAGCGGAATTATTACGGGCATCGGACCGCGATACTGTCCGAGTATCGAAGACAAGGTTGTCAAATTTCCGGACAAGCTTTCACACCAAGTCTTTATCGAACCTGAAGGGTATGACACCCGCGAGATCTATCCCAACGGCATTTCGACCAGCCTGCCTGTCGATGTGCAGGAGAAATTCCTGCGCACCATCCGCGGATTTGAAAATGCGGTTATCATGAAGCCCGGCTACGCCATTGAATATGACTTTATTCAGCCTACCGAGCTTCATCCGACTTTGGAGTCCAAAGCAATCCGAAACCTTTATTTCGCGGGCCAGATCAACGGCACCACGGGATATGAGGAAGCTGCTGCGCAAGGCCTCGTGGCAGGCATCAACGCCGCCTTGAAGGCTCATGACAAGCCGCCCTTCGTGCCGTCACGGCAGGAAAGCTACATCGGGGTTCTTGTCGACGACCTGACAACACTCGGAACTCAGGAACCGTACCGGATGTTCACCAGCCGCGCCGAGAACCGTCTCAAACTTCGGGAAGACAATGCCGATGCGCGACTTCGCCGCCACGCACACGAATTCGGACTTGTCTCCGATGAAGAGTTTGCAGAATTCAGTTTCCGGCAGCAGGCTGTTCAACAGGAACGGGAGCGCCTCAAGATCACGTGGCTCAATCCGACCCCCGAAACTAATGCAATACTGGCTGCAGCCGGTCTGCCGGAACTCACCGGAACATCGACAAGCCTTGATGCCTATTTGAAGCGTCCGGAGGTCGATGCAAAAAGACTTTGTGCCGCCGGCCTGATGGATGCGGCACTCGGCGAGCGTGTGTTGCGTTCAATTGAAATAGAAACCAAATACGACGGATATATCCGCAGAGAGGAAGCGCTCTGCGACCGGCTCCAAAAAATGGACTGCGTGTGGATACCGCGCGAACTGGATTATGCTTCAATCTCCGGACTTTCGCGCGAGGTCGTCGAGAAGCTCCGCAGACATAATCCAAGTACGCTCGGGCAGGCCTCGCGAATTAGCGGAATAACGCCTGCAGCGGTGACCCTTCTTCACTCCATGATCGAACGCAACCGTCAGCCGGTTGTCGGGCAATCTCTGCCTCAGTCCTGACACCACCGCCGCGATTGTGC
Source organism: Pseudomonadota bacterium (assembly GCA_009926615.1). Classification (GTDB taxonomy): domain Bacteria; phylum Bdellovibrionota_B; class Oligoflexia; order Silvanigrellales; family Silvanigrellaceae; genus RFOM01. The sequence goes on along the minus strand of RFOM01000005.1, from coordinate 58,481 downwards.
GTGCTAGGATCACAGAAAGTGATCATTCGGGTATCGTCCCCCAGTTTCCCGCACGCTTAATCACGGATGCATTAAATGCAACTACTTGACGGACAACTGACATCACGAAAATTCCAGCTGACCGTGCGCTGGACGCTTGTCGTTGCCTTGTGGGCGCTGCTGATGTCAATGGCATCGGGACAGGCGGGAATTTCGAATTACGTTGAACTTGTCAGCAAACGCAATGTGCTCCTCGACGTCAATATGAAACTCAAAATTGAAAATCAGTTTCTTGAAGAGCAGATCAAAAAACTGAAGTCCAGCACACCCGAACAAATCCGCTTCCTCAAGGAAGAATTCGGATACGTTCAGGCCAACGAATACGTTTACAGATTCGAGTCAAAGAAAAAAGCTGTCAGAACCGAAAAAAAGACAGGAAACACACAAACGGGCCGTTCTTCCGACGCAAGCCCCAACGGCTGAAACCTATTCTTTCGCGTCAGCTTTGGCTGTTGTGAAGACTCCGGCTTCGTTCTGCAAAAAAGCAATACCGTCGACTTTTATTTTTCCGGATTCATCGGGTGCCAGCCGCATAAAAAGTCTTTCGGGTACAATCTTCTTCTTTTTCCGAAAAAAACCCTTAAATCGCTTTGATTCGACACTAAAATTACCGTTTGACGCCCTGACAATGAAAATCAAATAATCATCGTTCAGCAGCCAAACCCCGCGTCCTTTGATGATGCCGGCAGCCTTGATGTTTTCTATTTCGCGGTTTCCGAGCGTTGCAGCACTGAGTTCAAGATAAAACTCGCGTTTGAGCTGCGATTCGGCTGACAACCAGAAAATTCTCTTTTTGTGAATTCCGACAAGGTCCGATTTTCCGACGTATACCGGACGGAACTTGCCGGTTTCCTCCTCGAGAATGGCATTGAGCGACTCTTCGATTTCAGAAATTTCGGAACCGTTTTGCCCTTTGAAAAAAAGCGTCCCGTTGGACAATGCCCAGTAGCCGTTTTCGCCCGAGGGAAAGATCCAGACCGGATTGTCCTGTCCGGCCGGAGGTGCGACGGATATCTCGTTTTTTTTTCCGTCTGCGACGTCCAAAAGAACCCCTTTTCCCTTACTTCCGGCTAACAAAAACAAGCTTCCGCCCGCCGAGGAAATCGATGCGCTCTTGTCGGTGCTGAACACACTTTTGGAAACCTCGGCAAGGTCCTCACGGAGTTCCAGAGCACTGCCGGACGATTCGCCGACCGAATCAAGTACTCCGGCTGCCGAAGGAACTGCGGACGTGATTGAAAGTTTGTTGCTGCAGGCCGACAAACCGCCTGCAGCAAAATAAATGAAAAACACAAGCAGCCTGTCAGAACAAAATCTACGCAAGGATGCTATCCTTTCTTCAGTTTGCCCAGTTTGTCGCGGGAACGCACCGTCAGTGACTGACCTGCTGCGCTGAGGACTGCCTCGGCAACAGTGCCGTCAATCGATCCGGCATTCTGTGTTCCGCCGTCGAGCCCCATGACCCCTTGCGCCCACTCTTTGGTCCCCTGATCAACAAAAGTCGCAGAGCTCTGAGGGCCGTAATATGCCGACTGGATACTGCCGAGCGGTCCGCCGTAGGAGCCCTTGACAATCACGGCAATACTGCTGACCGTTGAACTGTCCTGAACCCAGTCATCGCTGCGCCCCGAACATGTGCGGATAAAAGCAACTCCATCCATTCCCTTTGCGATCAGTGAATTGGCCCAAACGTTGATGCCGACAGCGGCCTCGACAATTGCCGTGTACATGTTGCCCGAATCACCCGAGGGAGCTCTGTTGGCATCCGGACGATGAAAATCCGGCGTTCCGATTCCAACCGAGGAGACCGTGCACAGGCCGGTTTCTGCAAGTTTGGCTGCGACCGCCATTGCTGCTGCACGGTCACAGTTGATTGTCCCGAGAGCATTGAAGGTGTTTGTGCCCAAGGTTGAGTAGCCGGTTTTCAGAGCCTGAATCTCGGTCTCGATGCGGGCCAAATTTTCAAGCCACTGGGAACGGACGTTGGCAGCCTCTGCGTTGCCGTTCAAATCATCAAACATTCTGAGTTTGTTTTTTTCAGACCCTTCGGCTTTGTCGTTGTTCTTCGGCACATAACTTTTGGAAATCAGCTGTCCCAAAGATTCAATAAAAGCTCCTGAACTTTTTCCGCTCGCAATCAGCGAACCGCCGTTCGGACCGCCGTCCCTGACCTGCACGGTTCCGAATGCAGCCACGCCAATCGGACTGAGCTGGCCGCTGGCCTGAATCATGTGCGCAACAGAACCGGCACCCGGAATTTGACCGTTCTGGTGAACGCCTGTCCCCTGATAGCTGACGAATGAAGTCATTGCGATTTTGGCCGGCGGAATGTCTTTGACCAGAGATTCAAACCCGCGAATGACTGTCGGGGCTCCGTTCATTTTGTATTTGCCTGTGAGCACCATGTCGCCGAACAATTTATTTACTTTTGCATCCGCAAAAGCCGGATGAGTGACGATAAGTTCGGAAACAGAACTGTTCATGCTTCCGAACGTCAAGGTCTGCAAAGGATCGTTGGCCTTGCCGAAAGCACTCACATTCAAAAAGTTGCGTGAGTCGAAAGATGTGGACATGAACACGTCCAGAAAGGCCACCTTCGGCATGCCGTTGGCGAGCGCCTGCGACACAAACACGAGTGAGGGACCGCCTCTTAAAGCATCTTCAAGAACGGCAAGCGCATCCATTCCTTCACACCAAGGATTTTGTCTTCTGAACGCCGCATACCATTCGGCCAAACCGGCGGAGACGCCGAATTGCTTCAGTCCGGCCATTGCTCCGTAACCTGCCGTTCCAAGAAGCGCTGCACGCAAAAGATTTCTTCGGTTGATATTGCTCATTTTCAGGTCTCCCTGCTTTACTTAAAAAAATGCGTCATCAGCGTGATTCGGCAAACGTCGACGAGGCCAGAAACGATGCGAGTATCTGCCGCTTTTTGCGAAGGTCGGCCGAACTGCATTCCTGTGCAAATTTCTTGGCCGCGTCGGCAATTTTAATGTCTGCATAACTCGGGATACAGCGCTGAAGAATTTTGGTTGCCTGCTCTTCGGTGGAACAGTCGCACTGCGAACCGGCGACACCGAATTCACAATTCCATGCAACCACGTCGGCAACCGTCGCCAAGGCTCCCATGTACTCGATGGTCAGATATCCCGCTGCTGTATCGACACGGGTCACCCGCGCAGGGTCGTATAAGTCGGAAGACAGGACTTCGATGATATCGCGCTTGCCCGCATGATCCGCAAAACTCTGGCTCAAAATGCCATTCTCCCTGCCCGCACCGCCGCCGCCTCTGATCATCTCAGGCTTAATGGCAAGCAATCCCGTCTGCAGACATTCATTAATCGAATTGCGAAGCACCTCGCTGTCCTTGACAAGAAATCCCGGCGCTCCCAGAAAAAAACTGTTCCTTTTAATCTTTTGCGTCTGCAACTCCTTGGAGCCGTTGACGTCTGCTGCACTCAACACGTTGTTTTTGTCGCTGGTCTTGCTGGAACAGCCGGATGCGGCCAAAGCCAGACACCCGAAAATTCCCATGACTGACAGGATACGGTTCATTCTTTATCCCCCAAACACTTTACCGGCCCGTGCACGCAAAAGACTCGGTCTGAAAATAAGCTTCAAGCATCGGCAGCAGCAGTCCGCCGCTCTCCGAAAAGGCTAAGTTCACATCGCGTATGATCTCCAGATTTGTAGAGTTTGTGTTGGCAAACGTGCTCGGCAAAAAGCGGGTCAGGCCGCGCACTGACGCTGAACCTTTAACCGGAGCATCAGCTGCGTCATTCTGATGAATCAGAAATTCACCGTACTGCGCGAGCGAGTTTGCAAATTTTGCTTTATCCATATTCAGCGGATCGGCAGGATCGGGAAAACACGTTGCCTTGCTGTTGGTATCAACTTCCTCGAGCAATTTCTTGTAGAATGCGGGATCGATGAACTGAAACGAAGTTGCGGAAGCGTCCGAATGACTGACGTGGGTGCGCGGATCTTCTCCTGCGGCATTTGCAGCACGTGTCTTCTGGATAAGGTTCATGTCTTCGTAAAGTTTTACCGGATTGCCTTTGTCAGCCACCATCATCTCCGGAAAAATAATCTCTCCGGAAAAACCGAAAGGTCTGAACACAACGGACGCTGCGGCGAGATGACGGTTCAAATGACAGCCCTGACAGACCCTGCCGTAAAAGGGAATCGCAATGGCGCCCCATGCAGCCTTCTCGGAATTGAGGTTGCCTTTGCCCTTGAGAACCCAGCGTTTGTCTGCCGTAACGTCAAGACACTGCGGAATCGGTTTGGGTTTTTCGCCGGAAACGCCGTCGGTGTTGGCCATCAGGACCTCACCGAAAATCACCTGATGCGCATCGCCGCCGCGACCGTAATTGTTGTTGTTCTGAAACATTGCGCTCGGCTTGGACACAAGGAATCCGCGGGTTCCGAAGTAGTTACCCCGCTTCGGGCTCAGAGTGCATTCTGCCCACGTTTGCCCCGCTGCCGGAGGCTCGCAGGTCTCGCGGTACTTGTCTCTTTGCTGTTCCGCAAGCCGTCCCAGCTCTGCGGCGGGAGACGTGTACAACGGTGCGGTGGCGGCTGTCACCATGACCTTATTCAGCAAAAACAGCTGGGGATAAGGAACGGTTTGATAGTACTTTCTGACCAGCTGGGCGAATTCGGACTGAAGATCTTCAACAACCTTGGGCTCAAGACGCGGTTCGACTGAAATTCCGTATTTGCGAATCGCACCGGAGTTGGCAATTTTTTGAGCCAACTTGAAAATTGCCACATCTTCAAATTTTTTCTTAAATTCAGGCCGCGAAAGAATTTCCCTGACTATTTTTTTTCGGACTTCGGCAGAGGCCGGCGCAGCTTTTTCCGCTTCCGACAGAAGGTCTTTTTCAAAAGCGTCGGCCTGATTCGTCGGGCGGCCCAGTGCGCGCAGCATAAAACGGTTTTGCAGGTCCCAGCCCGAAATCAGTTTTTCGCATTTGGCGTCGAGCTGAACTTGTATATTGGAGCGAAATTCAGGTTTGATTCCGTACTTGATTTCAGCTTCGCGCACTGCACCCGGCAAAGTATCCTGAAACCATGAAATCAAATTTCCAAGCTTCTTTTCCTGTTCAGGATCTTTGAACTCCGGAGGCATCGCCGAGGGAGAATCGACTTTTTTAAGATACTTGTTGACGATACTCTGGTACGCATTCTGATTGAGTGCGGAGCCTTCGAGCCAACTGGCGTCTTTGAGAAGTATGTCTTTTGCCGGAATGGAAAAGGCAGCTGCGAGCGGTTTGCCGGGACCATGGCAGTCAAAACAATTTTTTTCGATGAACTGGAGGGCTTCGCCTGTATTCATAGGCTTCGGGCGATTGCCGGCATGGGATGTTGCAATCCCCGTTGCCGCGGGACCGACTTTATTCACGTCAGAAGATTTTTGCGTACTGCAGGCCGCCGACAACATCGTCAGCAGAGTCGTCAACGACACACCATATATATTCGAACGATTGTTTTTCAAAGGATACTCCGTCTCAGCAAACGTCTTATCGGCGCGTGCGGACGGGCTTTTGAGTAAAAACGAAATAATCTAACAGTTATAGATATTTAAAAGAAAAATGTGGTCACTTTCGGCCGTTTGCAGCCTGAGCCTGATTGTACATTGCGCTCAATTCCGGCTGGAGAGTCGGACTGGGAACACCGTCAGGACGCGGGTTGTTGACCACATCCTGCCATGCCGTGTGAAGTGTTATCAAAAGGCGTTCGACAACCTCAAGTTCCTCAACACGATTGTGCATGTTCGCTTCAATCAGTTTATCCATCATGAACATGTACAGGTTTTCCAGATCAGCGGCGAGCTGTCCGCCTTTTTCATGGTCAAGCGTGTTCATCAACTCGGAAATGATGGCCAGTGTCTTGCTGATGTTTTTGCCCTTCTCGGCAATGTTTTTTTCTTTCATCTTGACGATGGAGAGTTTGTTGAACTTGATGGCGCCCTCATAGAGCATCAGCAGGATTTTTTCCGGCTTGGCCGTCGTTACCTGAGTTTTTTGATACGCTCGGTAAGGATTATTCTGCATAAGCGCTCACTCTCCCGAAAACAACCATGCCGCCACTAAGATTGCCTTAACTCAACCCCGGCATAGGTCCGGACTGAACTCCGAGACGTGCGGCTATCGCCTGTCCCTGTGAGTTCATCCCGTTGATCAACCCTTCAAGTGCAGCAAACTTCCGCTTGATTCCCTCGGCGCGCTGACCTGCAGCACGTTCCTTCCGAGCGATATCGTCATCGAATGAATCCAAAGTCCGCTTGTATTCGCGTTCCTTGGAACCGAGCACACCGCTCTGCTGATTCTGAGCATTGCGGACCGTGTCGCTCATTCGAGTACCGAAGCCTGCGCCCTTTTCAGTTTGAACAAAGAGCTCAGCAACACCGTCATAGTCATCGGCCAGAGCTTTCTTCACTTTAGTGGCGTCAATTTTCAGAGCACCTGACTTTGGGTCACTGGTAATTCCAATTTCCGCCAGGTTCCGAAATTTCCCGCTTCCTTGGTACTGTAGCGATGATTGCAAACTGCGCTGCAATTGTTTCAGTGTATTGTCCTTTGACAATGTCCCTGCTTTGTTGGTGCCCGGATTGACCTGAAACTGCTTGTCGATAAAGTCGGCGACCTTGTTGTAGTTGGTGACAAACGTCTCCAGAGACTCAAAAGTCTTGTCTATGTCGTAACCGATCTTCATGGTTATTTTAGTACCCGGCTCTGCCCGTTTTGCATTGATGACAAGCCCCGGAATCAAACCCTCAACCGAGTTGTCGTCATCAAAAATTGATACGTCCTCGAAAAGCATTTCCAGATTGCGGCCGGTCATCTGCTCTTTAAATTCAAGGTAGGTGGTATCCGGATCAATAAAAACCTTTCCGGCTTTTCCTGATTTTTCCGAAATAACCAGCAACCGGTACGAATCAAGCCCGTCATTTTCGAGCGACTCTTTTGTGTTCAAAATGATTGCTTTGCATCCGGCATTGGCCTCATTGATTTGTTTGGCAACATCCTGAAGTGTCGAAGCGTCGGGATCGATGTCAACATCAAACCGCCGTCCGTCGTCGAGTTCAATGGTCATGTAACCATAGCCGACCGGTGTTTCATCTTTGTCGGGAAAGCCTTCGGTCAAAAGTTTTTGAGACTTGGCCAGATGCCTGATCTCAATTTCATAACTCCCGGGCACAGCAAGGTTGTCGACCGTCGCTTCGGCAATATCGGGGTTACTGCTGTCGACTTTCAGCCGGCGAAAGTCGGACGGGTTTCGCAGACTGTTGAGAGACTGACCAAGTTCGCTCACCAGCTGAGTAAATTCCCTGAATTGTTTGCGCTCGTCTTCGAGATCTTTTTTGCGGGTTTCCAATTTTTTAATAGGTTGGCGCTCAAGCTCGACCAGCTTGTTTACAAGTTGCGGATCTATTCCGGAGCCTGTGTTGACTCTGACCCCCATGCGCACCCCTTCAGGGGGAATTTTCACAGGTTCTGCAGTGTTTTTCCGCGCAAAACCTGCACAGAGAGTCAAATCCCATTAAGATTTAGGCAAAATATCCTCAGGCAACCAAATTGGCCTTCATTTTGAGAAGCAAATCACCCGCTCCGGGGAATCTGGGATCAAATTCCAGACAGCGCTTCAATTGGAGCAGAGCATCGCTTTTCGCGCCCATCTCCCTAAGTTCAAGCGCCACATAATACAGGTATGCTGCCTTTTCCGTGTTGGAGTCCAACTGAGCCAGCGATGCGCTTATTGCATCTGAAACAAAGTCAAATTGCCGCAGCAATATGAGGGGCTTTGTCAGGGCAACGGCGAACAGGACAAATTCTTCGGGTGACAGTTCGGGCTTCACAAGATTGAGCATCTCAAAAGTTTCGGGTCCGTTCAGAGGAACTTTATGAAGCCGGTCCCAAAGAACTCTCATTTTCGGGTAAAGCCTCATCCCTTCGAGAACGTACTTTTTCCCTTCGGAATACTGTCCGAGATCAACGTAAATCTGACCCAAAACGGCCAGCCGGTCCGGATTTCCGGCGGCAAATTCATGAGCCTTCAAAATAAGTTTCAGACCGAGTTCATGGTGACCAAGCGCAGCTTCAACTTCGCCAAGAATTGTCATAGCCCGCACAGCGTAGGGTTCATTCTGCAGGATTCGCTTACAGAGCTCGACGGCCAGCTGATAATCCTTTTTAAGAAAACTGACGCGGGCCTGTGCCGTGCGGATCATCAGATCGTTCGGAAAAGCTTTGTAAACTTTTTCGATCACCTGCATTTCTTCGGGTGCGAGATTGGTTTTGCCGGAGACCGCAAGGTTGAGCCCCTGCCTTTGCAATGTGTCCCGCGCCAGATAAGCCTGATGCGACATGTTGACGAGATGTCCGATGGAGTGAATGGCCTGTTCCTGATCCAGTGCTTTGGGCATTCCCAAGTCCAGCGAAAAAGCCACGGCCCGCATGTTTTTGGTCCGGTAAACAAGAAACCGCAGAAGCTCGAGGCTTTCCGGCGCCCTGCACAGCCTGTGATGAAAGACGGACGTTTCTGCGCGCTCAAAGCCCTGCAGAGAATGCACCAGAGCGACGAAATTCCCGTTGGCCAGCATTTCCGGAACCAGCAAAAGGTTTTCGGCCACTTCAACTTCAAATTCTGCCGCCTTCAAGCAACGCAAATAGAAGTTGGTATTCGAATTATTCTTTGCTGCCAGCAAAACTTTCCGGACGACCTTCGGGGCGGTCATACCCCCTCCTCTCAAGCCAGTGCTTGTCCGGTGATCGGAGAACGACGCTCAAACTTTAACCGCTGCGGGTGTCAAAGACTCAACAATGCTGCGCCCAGACCGCCTGCGGAATCGCCCAGCTGATGCCGGTAAACGGGAATTTTGCTCGCGGGCAGGAATGTGTGATGCGCAAGAGATTCCGAAATTCCTTCGTAAATTGCGGACTGAAGACTGATTCCTCCGCCGAGCACGAAATAATGCGGATCGAAGACCGACGTCAGACCACCCAAAAAGCGCGCCAAGTCGTCCTTGTAGCGCAGCACAACCGCCATTGCGGCAGGATCCGAAGCCTGTGCCTTTTCAAACACATCGCGCGCCGTTAGCGGCGCGGTTCCCAACTGGCTGTAGTGACGGGTCGCCATCAGTGACTCAATTGCGGGTCCCGACAAATATTGTTCCGCACAGCCGGATTGGCCGCAGTAGCACTGGTGTCCGTTGCGGTGAAGGACCGTATGACCGAGTTCCCCGCCGCCGCCGCGTGCACCCTGAAGAGTCCGCCCTTGCATGACAATTCCGCCGCCGCATCCCGTTCCGAGAATAATACCGACGGCCGTGTGCGCATGAACCGGAATTCCGGAACGCTTTTCGTGCAACAGACCGGCACCGCACAAAGCTTCTGCCAACGCAAAACAGTTCGCATCGTTCTCGGCGCGCATTGCAACACTTGCCGGTACTGATGCCTTTCTCCGTACGTCGCCAATCAGGTCCTGATTGACAAGGACCATGGTGTTGCCGTTGAGCATGCGGAAAGTCTGCGGGTCGATCGAGCCCGGAAGACCAAGGCCTATCCCGTTGAGCTCCTGAACAGCGACTCCCGCGGCTGAACATACGGAACCAATAAGAGACGCAATCTTACCGGCAATCGAATCATAACCCTTGTGACGTTCGGTCGGTTCCCTCAATCGGGCAAGAACTTCGCCGTGCATACGCCCGTGCACAGGATGAGCGCATTCAAATGCTTCTGCGGGCTGTGACTTGGGAGCAGCCTTGGACATTTTAAAAAGCGTTGCTTCGATTTTGGTACCGCCGACATCAAATCCAATCAAAAACATGATTTTTCCTTACTCCGCGACCGCTTTGCCGCTGGCGAACTCTTCGAGCCAGCCCATAACGATGCGCAAATCGGCCTGAGAAATCAAGCCGAGCGACTGAGCCGCGGTCAATATTGACTGAGTTTCGAAAAGGGATTTGAACCTCAAATTCAATTCATCAAACCTGCGGTGCGCCGACGGTATGGCATGCGAGGTCACCGTCGTTGCCAAAATCAGACGCGCTTCGCATTGGCGGAGCGCTTCAACCGATTTGAGCAAACTCTGGCCGGTTGTCAGCATGTCATCGACGATCACATGCGGCTTGCGGTGATCGAATTCTCCTTCAATCATCTGCTGAAGTCCGTGACCTTTCGGTTTTTGCCGGACGTACAAAAATTCACAGCCGAATTGGCATGCCAAAGCCATTGCGGGTGCGATACCTGCAGTTGCCGTGCCAACGCAGACAACTTCGGCCGCACGATAGCCGAGCGTCTTCAATTCAGCTTCAAGTCCGTTTGCCCACGCGCCGACAAGTTGTTTGCGCAGACGGGGATTTGTAAACGCTCTGCGGTGATCCAGATAGATCGGCGCTTTTGCCCCGCTGGACAATACAAAAGGAAATGAACTGTCGACCTTCATCACACCGTGACTGAAAAAAAGATCGACAATCGATGAAAGCACAAAAGATTGCTCAGTCGTCATCGGTTTGCTCCCGTCGCAAAATCGACGTTCAGGAACTTTGCCGCCTCACCGGCGAGCTGCAGATTCCACATTGCACCTGTAGCCGCGTGAACCACATCCGCTCCTGCGTCCAAAAATTTCTGAAAATCATCAAGTCCGGAACAACCGCCGACACCCACAAGTGCAAACTCCCGCCGGTGCAATCCCAACGAGCGGCGGACTTCATTCAGCCGGCGAACCATCTCCAGAGCCTGATCGCGGATTGCAAACCCGCACACTCCGCCGTGCGAAGCGCCGCTGCCCAGTGCATTTTCACCGCGCGGATTTTTTATATTCGCACTGACAGTATTGATTGATGCGATACCGTGCGCGTATTTCGCGATAATTTCGACAGTCTTCAACACATTCTGCCGCGGCACGACGCCCAGTTTGATGATCAGCTTCAATTCGGGAAAATCGGAAAGTCCTTCGGCTGCGCACCGGACAGTTTCTGCAAGCGCGGCGGTATCCGAATAGATGGGTGCACCGGCTTCGTTGGGACAACTCACGTTCATTTCGAGAATTTTGCCGCCCGCTTTGCGGATACAGCCGGCTGCAAGCCGAGCCGTCTGTGCGGTGTCTTCAAGAAAATCGATCCAGCGTCCGTCAGGCAAACGCGACCCCTGAAAACTTAAAACGGAATGATAACCGCCGGAAAAAGAGTCAGCGGACAGCGTGCAAAAGTCAGCCGACCACTGCTGCGGAGAAGAACTCGGCACACCGAACGCATTCGTGATGCTCAAAGTTCGCGATTTTTCGGAATCAGCCAAAAACTCCGCTTCCAGCGGCAGCACCTGCACGGATGCACGCCTTCCCTCGGGTCCGGCGGGATTGCGAATCTGCAGCAACTCAGAACCGCTTTCCGTGTCTCCGGAACCGCCGTCTTCGATCTTCGCGAGGCGTAGAACGTTCGGCCAAGGATGACTCTGCCACGGCCTGCTGCGGACCGTTTTGTAAACCGGCATACAAAAACCTGCCTTCAACGCAACCTCAACAAAGGCCTTGGAAAGCAAGGGTCCGGCAGGAATGCCCAAGGGCAGGTAAAGAGGAAAATCAAAAATTGAGAATTGGGGCTCTCCGGTGAAAACAATCGAAGGAAAAAATCCGCCGCGGTTCCACTCAGGAGCAGGACCGCGCTTGAGATTTTCTTCGTAGCTCACCAGAGGGTTGTACATCAGACAAGCCCCAAAACACGACGGCCGTTATCGACCGCAACACGGATAAGCTCGGCCGCATCATAAAAATGGGTGGACTCGAGCAGCATCCGCAACTCCACCATCAAATCACCGTCGGCATACGGTTTGTAGATGTCCGAAATATTATCCGAGCCAAGCGCAACACACAGGCCCGCGGGAATCATTTCGTCAACGGGAGTCACTGCATTGTGCGTCGGAGTCAGGACTTCGTTGCGACGCGCATCAAGCCACGCACCTGGACACGCAACAAAGCTCAAACCAGCGTCACGGCAAAGCTTGTACAACTCCTGCCGGTAGGACTTCGGCTGACAGCCGATACTGATTCCGTGAACTGCAGTCACCTGTCCTTCAAGTCCGTGGCGGATAACAGCCCTTGCGAGTTGTTCCGTTTCTCTTTCGTTCGGGTCGTTGTTTTGATCCACATGCACATGAACGCGCTTGCCCGTGGATTTTGCAGCCGACAGCAGAACGTCGAGGTGCTCCTCTTCGCGCCCGCGATCAGCCCCCGGCAAACCGCCGATGATATCAACCAACGGAAGAGCTGTCTCAAAGTACTGACGCGCTTCCGGATTCAGCACACCCTTGAGGGTCTGGCAGGCAATTACGAATTTCATTTGCAACTGCTCGGACGCATATTTTTTTGCCTTGACCGCTGCACTCAATGCACGGGTTCCGGCAACAGGATCGCAATCAATAAAACTGAGAGCAACCCTGACCCCAAACTCATGCTGCGCGCGCAACGCCGAGGTGATGTGTGAGAAGTAATCGTCCTCACCGGAATTCTTCTTCCACGCATCGACAAGCTGCCACTTTTCCCGCAAAGCCCGCTCAACCGTCGCAGTGCCCGAATTATTTTCGGGCAGGTCTTCGGGCGTAACGGAATAAGCCCTGTCAAAATGGGCATGGGCATTTACGAATCCGCCCGAAGAAATAATCTTCCGGCGGAGTTGTGCCAACGGCATCCAAAGCATCTTAAACTCCGTTCATCAGCGCCGGTTTTTGCTGTTCCGGACGGCCTGCCGAAGGTTTGCGGACCTGAGTTTTCATGCGCTCGCAGATGTTGTTCAAAACATCGAATTCCGTCACAAGCTGAACGCCGTTGATGACACTCCATTTGCGAATTTCGGTTCCGTCGCGGACTTCAACGTTGTTATTTTCAGGACTCATCACATTGACAATCAAATCAAAGCGGTTTTGCTTCAGCAGATCCAGCAGATTCGGCTTTTTGTTCGGGTCCGAAACCTTGTGCACGCAAACCGCCGGAACTCCGGCTTTCTGCAATGCGGCAAAAGTACCTTCGGTAGCAAACAGCACAAATCCGCTCTCGGCGAGCTTGCCGACGAGAGGCAAAAAACGCTGTTTCTGTTCTGCGCTGCCGATGGAGATCAGGGCATAGCGCTCGGTTTCGCGCGCCATACGCATCTGCATTGTGTAAATTTCGGTAAACGCCGCCGATGCGTTTTGATTGAATGCATTGCTCTTCATGAATGTTGCGAGTTTCTCGTCAAACAAACTGTTGGGAGTTTCAACGGCAACTGTTTCAGCGCGCCCCTTGAACAGCCTGACGGTCACCGTGCCGGTCACTTTTTCGTTGACCGCATCGATGTACATGTTGAGATTGTGCATGAGAGGTTCATACCATTGCGCACCGTAGCACAGGTATCCCCACTTCTGATCGACGAGAGTTTTGAATTCGTTTTCCTGACGGGTGCACACATATTTTTCAAGCGTCTCATGTGCACGCACGATGATGCTTGCAGCCGGAGCTTCGTAAACGCCGCGAACTTTCAAACCGACAACACGGTCTTCAATGTGGTGCGTGACTCCGACGCCGTGAGTCGAACCCATCTCGTTCAGCTGGGCGATCAGGGGAACAAGTCCCATGTCCTGACCGTTGAGCTGCACAGGCAAACCTTTCAGAAAACCGATTTTGACTGTGAGTGCCTCGTGCGGAGTGTCTTCGACGGGCTTGCATATTTGAAGAATATTTTTCAGCGGAGGAACGAGTGCAGGATTCTCAATTTCGCCGCCTTCAGCTGAAATTCCCCACATGTTGTCGTCGTAGCTGTATGGTGAATCGGCAGTCTGTTTGACCGGAATATTGTGCTTGCGCGCATATTCGAGTTCTTCGTCGCGGCCCATGCCCCACTCGCGCACCGGTGCAATGATTTTCATTTCCGGAGCAAGAGTCAGGATGCTTCCTTCCAGACGCACCTGATCGTTGCCTTTTCCTGTGCAACCGTGTGCGATACAGTCGCAGCCTTCTGAACGTGCAACGTCGACGGCAAGTTTGGCGAGCAGCGGCCGGCCGAGCGGAGTTGCAAGGTGATAGTCACCCTGATAGCGCGCGTTGGCCTTGATTCCCTTGGCCAGATACTCATAAGCAAAAGTATTTTTTGCATCGACAACAACGGCTTTCACCGCACCGAGACGAAGCGCCTTTTGGCGGATTTCTTCGAGATTGTCGGCCTGCTGACCGATGTCGATGGTCAGGGCAATCACTTCGGCCTCATACTCGTCCTGAATCCACTTCAGCATCACGCTCGTATCGAGACCGCCGGAATACAGGAGGACAACTTTACGAATTTCACCCTTGCGTCCTTCGTATGACGACACCTTCATGTAATTATTCATCTGCTGCGACCTCCGGTCAAAAAAAGAATTCAGGCCAAAAAAAAACCCGCTCAACGCGGGTTTAAAGATCAAATAAATGAGGGGGCGAGGTTCCCAGAACTGCAGTCGTGCTGCTTCGCAATCAAACCGGTCATCACTTACCCCTGTCAATCGATATCCGTAAAGGGGTAAGTGAGCGCCCGAAAATTGTCAAGACGCTTTGAGAGACGGAGATTGTTCCTGCGGGTTTTGTGCTTCGTCTTTTTTTGTTTCGGCGGCGGACTGCTGCGCGACAGGAGTTGAAGCTGAAGCCGCTGCCGGCGTGCTTGCGGCAGGCGCACCGACGGCAACAGTCACGGGAGCTGGCTGCACCTGCGGTGGTGGTTCAATTGCGGGGAACTGGGCCTTGATTTCCAAAATTGAATCGAGGTTATCAAAGAATATTTCAACGATCTGCGGATCAAAATGCGATCCGCTGCAGTTGCGCAGCTCATCAAAAACTTTGTCAATCGGCCATGACTCTTTGTAAACGCGTCTTGAACACAGCGCATCAAACACGTCGGCAATCGCAACAACGCGTCCTTCCGCAGGAATATCTTTGCCTTTGAGCCCCCTCGGATAGCCGCTGCCGTCCCACTTCTCATGATGGGTATAGGCAATGACTGCGCCCATCTGCAGGAACGGGGAATCCGCTCCGCGCAGAACCTCGTACCCTTTCACCGTGTGCAGCTTCATAATCTCGAATTCTTCGGGCGTAAGTCGTCCCGGCTTTTTGAGCACTGCATCGGGAGTCGATATTTTACCGACATCGTGAAGCATTGCCGCCAGCCGCATCACTTCGCAGGCCGACTCATCAAATCCCAGCTCCTGATACAAAAGAACACTGTAACGACTCATACGCTCGATGTGGCCGCCCGTGTCCGTATCGTGATACTCCGAAGCCTTGACGAACTTTTTTACGGTTTCGATGCGCGACTGGCGCAGGTCATCCTGCATGCGCAGATTACGCAGAACAACGCCGCACTGGCTGGCCAAAGCCTTAAGGTATGATTCGACCTTTTTGGGAAAAGGCGAGACATCGCCGCTGAAGTTTTCGCCCGTCAGATGGTTGATGAGCTGCAACACTCCCAAAACGTTTCCACGTGAGTCACACATCGGGATAACCATCATCGACCTGCTGCGATAGTTGGTCATTACGTCCCACGACGGATTGAAAGAGAACGGCGACTCGGGCGGAAGATTATAAACATCCGGAATATTCAGTGTCTTGCGGGACGAAGCTGCAAAACCGGCAGTTGTCTTCAAGTCAATTGGAATTGTGTAATTCTTGAGTGCAGCCTTAACTCCCCGACTCTCGAGCACGCGGTTTCGGGTTGTCACAAATTTAAGTTGATTGCCGTTGGCCTCATAAACCGTGCAGCCCTCGCAGTTACCCATAATTAAAGCGGTCTGCGCCATCAGACTCAGCAGTTCGGCAGGATCGTCCATTTCGCTCAAAGCCAGCCCGCTTGTGACCAGCAAATTGAGGTAATCAATTGAATTCTCAGCATCCTGTACCCCAGGATTTTGCTTGTTATTCTCGGACATTGATAACCTCGCGCGAACCTCAGCCACAGCGCAACCATACGCATATGAATTCGAAGCCCGACTTTGGTGAGGTTATCGGCCAAGGCCTCGCCAACTTGAGGCCCTGCAGTTTTTTTCTGACAGGGGCGGGAACATTCGCACAACCCGACGGCGCAGCTGCCCCTTGCCGCAGCGTCCGTTCTGCCAAGGGCCTTGTCTTTTTACACTGATACGGACTATGAGGTGGCATCTCGCAAGAGTCGATGTTCGCCGTAAATTCCGCCCTGCTCCAAGAGGTGATTATGATTGAGCGTTACAGTCGTCCCGAAATGACCCGACTTTGGTCTGAGGAGGCGAAATACGCCTCATGGTCACGTGTTGAAAGAGCACATCTGGAAGGGCTCACGGAAAAGCGGGGAGTTCCCGCCGCAGTTATTGCAGCATTCGATCAGGCAGTTCAGAACACAAACATCAACGACTACAGAAAGCGTGAAGAAGAAACCGGCCACGACGTGATTGCCTACGTCTCGGAGGTCGGTGCCGCAATGGGAGATTCGGGCCGATGGCTGCATCAGGGGTTAACGAGCTCCGACGTTCTTGATACGGCCATGAGTCTGCGCCTGACCGACAGTCTCAATCTTCTTGTCGGACCGCTGGATCGCCTTCGTGCTGAACTCGCAAAAAAAGCGTTTGAAAATTGTGACACGATCATGATGGGCCGCACGCACGGTATCCATGCCGAACCGCTCGCTTTCGGTCAGGTTCTCGCGGGTCATTTCAGTGAATTTCAGCGTGCTCACCTTGACCTCATTGAAGCCCGCAAGGTGTGCGCAACAGGAAAACTCTCCGGCGCGGTCGGACAGTATTCCCAGCTTTCTCCCGATTACGAAGCTTTTGTGCTTGCAAAACTCGACCTTCAACCTGAACCGGTTGCCACACAGGTTCTTCCCCGCGACCGCATTTTGCGGGTCGCACACGCGTGCGAAAATCTTGCAAATGCCATCGACCGGTTTGCCGTCAACATGCGCCACTGGGCCCGCACCGAACTTCAGGAGGTCATTGAACCCTTTGGAAGCAAGCAAAAGGGCAGCTCAGCCATGCCCCACAAAAAGAACCCCGTTCTCGCCGAAAATCTTTCCGGACTTGCGCGCACGATCCGCGGATACGTGCAGATGCTCGGACAGAACACCGGCCTCTGGCATGAGCGCGACATTTCGCACAGCAGTGTCGAACGTCTTGCTCTGCCTGATATGTTCGTCACGCTTGACTTCATGACTTCACGCTGTGCAGATCTGATCGAAAAGATGGTCGTGCAGCCGGACGTCATGAAGCGGAATCTGGAGAGACTCGGAGGATTGTGGGCCAGCCAGACAGTGCTGACACAACTGACCAATGCCGGAATGAACCGCACTGCAGCATACGAACTCGTTCAAAAAATCGCCCTGCCTCTGAACGCACAGGCTGCGCGTGAAACCCTTCAGCCCGATGCGTTTTTAAAAGCTCTCGAAAACCAAAAACCGGTGGTGGAACTCCTCGGCACCGACAATCTGCGCGGACTTTTCAATCTTCAGCGGTTCACCGCGAATGCCGCGAACAGGTTTCTTGCCGTTTTTGGAATCACGCCCGACGAAATCAACCGCCGCTGCGCCGGCCGTGTTGACAGCGGTACGGTGCCCGCATTGCAGCGGACTTACAAAGTAACCGTTGCGCTGCATTCCGACGTGCTTGATACGGAAGCGAAGACAATTGAAGAACACATGAAAACTCAGGGGCTGTCCGTCCGGCTGAACCGTTCGAAAGTTTTCACGATCAGCATGCCGAATCCGGATGAAAAAAACGTGCTGTTACGTTATGTCTCCAATGTACTGCGAAACGAGGTCATGGAATCCATTCAAGTGGAGGTCATTCAATGACCGGCAAACGACAGGCAGCCGTTCTTCAATTCCCCGGAACAAACTGTGATCTGGACACCCTGAGGTGGCTTGCCAGAAACCTCGACCTCGATGTCTCTTTTGTGCGCACTCAGGAAGACATCGAAAAGCGCCCCTCAGGACACACCTCCGTGATTATACTCCCCGGAGGTTTTTCTTTTGGTGACTACCTGCGCGCCGGAGCTTTGGCAGCGCGTTCGCCTCTGATGGGTTGGGTCCGCCGTGAAGCTGCGTCGGGAACTGCGGTACTTGGAATTTGCAACGGCTTCCAGACCCTCTGCGAATCGGGACTGCTGGCAGGAGCTCTGGCTCCGAACGTCGTCCGTCGTCATGTTCATGAGTTTGTGACCGTGCGGGCAGAAATTTCGACAGGCACAACGTGGACTCCAAAACTTGTGTCGGGGCGTCTGCTCAATTTGCCCATTTCATGCGGTATGGGGAATTTCATCGCTCCGCGAAAAAACGACGGCTACCAAGTCCTCTTCCGCTACACGCAAAACCTGCTCGGGAGCACCGACAGCATTGCCGGAATTTCAAATCCGGACGGCAATATCGTCGGAATGATGCCGCATCCCGAGCGCGCAAGCGATCCTCAGCTCGGCAGCTGCGACGGACTGTTCATGCTCGACGCCCTTGCGCTGAGACTGAATATTCCTTTGAGAGAAGGCAGTCCGCTTGATCTCTGGCGTAAATCTCACGGCACAAACACCCGCTGAACTTCAGGCGAGAGGTCACAGGAAAATGTCCGCAAATCCAAATCAGTCTGCAAACGAAACCAAGACGATTGAACCGAAGTGGTACAAGCTGGCCCAAAGCTTCGGGCTTTCAGCCGATGAGTTCAACCGTCTCAACACATTGCTGCAGCGCATGCCGTCACTCGAAGAAATTGCCGTGACCGGTGCATTGTGGAGTGAACACTGTTCCTACAAATCTTCACGCGTCCATCTCGCGCGCTTTCACACACAGGAACCTTGGGTTCTGCAGGGCCCCGGCGAAAACGCGGGAATTGTTGAAGTTGCGCAGGGTGTCGGACTCGTATTCAAAATGGAAAGCCACAATCACCCGAGCTATATTGAACCCTATCAGGGCGCAGCAACCGGTGTCGGCGGGATTTTGCGCGATGTTTTCTGCATGGGCGCGCGTCCCGTGGCGAATATGAACTGTCTGCGTTACGGAGAAGGAGTTTACAACGCTCACCTTCTCAAACACACCGTGCGGGGTATCGGCGACTACGGAAACTCCGTCGGTGTGCCGACTGTCGGCGGGCAGACACGCTTTCACCACAGCTACAGCAAAAACATTCTGGTCAACGCATTCACCGCCGGCCTCATCAAGTCCGACGCGATCTTTCGCGGAAAACTTCAAAACGACTCGGCCGAAACCGAAAAACAATTCCCAAGCAAACTTTTGCCGAACGACAGCGTTACGCCCTCCAAACGCTCGGAACTCTTTCCCCGGGGTGCCAACCTGCTGGTTTATTTCGGCAGTGCCACAGGACGGGACGGCGTTCACGGCGCAACCATGAGTTCGGACACGTTCGATTCATCGTCATCGGCTCTGAGGCCGACGGTTCAGGTCGGAGATCCTTTTGCTGAGAAAAAGCTTCTTGAAGTGACGCTTGCTCTTCTTGAACAAAAACTGGTTGTCGGACTGCAGGACATGGGTGCCGCAGGACTGACCTCAAGCGGCGTTGAAATGGCCGGACGTTCGGGTTGCGGAGTTGCGATCGATCTGAATCTCATTCCGGCCCGAACCGCGCGCCTCAAACCGTTTGAATATCTTCTTTCGGAGTCTCAGGAGCGGATGCTCTGTGCGGTGACGCCCGACAAGGCGGAGGCGGTGATTGCCCTGTGCAAAAACTATGAGGTTTCGGCTGCAGTCATCGGCTCGGTCAACAATACAGGCGAGTTTATCTGCATTCACAATGACTCGGTTGTTTGCACGCTGCCTGTGGAAATTCTTACGGAGAACGCTCCCAAGTATACATGGCCTTTGCAGGATCGCGGGGAATATCTGAACTCACACGCCCGAATCGAGCGGCCTGTTCCGGCAACCGAAGGCCTCACAATCGGTCTCAAAGAACCCGCGCGCAGAGCGCTTGCACAGGTTCTTGAGTCCGGCAAAACAACCCTCGCCCAAGCGTGGCCGACCGTTCTTGCGCACATGCCTGAACTCATGGCAATGCCGGTTCATGCGTCCAAAGAGCCGCTCACAAACCATTATTGTTCAACGGTTCAGGGCAACACTATTTCCGGTTGCCAGACACCGCGCTCGTGCGCAGCGGCCGTGGTTCGTCTTGATGAAAGTTTTTCACCCGCAGCTGAAGGCGACCCGTTTGCCCAGCGCGCTCCGGCCATTGCACTTGCTGCAGGCTGTCAGGAACGCTGGATCGAACTCGACCCGCTCAACGGGTCGGCGCAGAGCACTCTGCTCACGGCGCGGAGCATTGCGGCGAGCGGCGGACGACCGCTGGGCATGACCGACTGCCTGAACTTCGGAAGTCCCAAGCAGCCCGCTGTCATGCGCCAGATATCGGATGCGATTGACGGCATCAATTCGGTTGCAAAAAACATGCGGATTCCGGTTGTGAGCGGCAACGTCAGTCTCAACAACCAAACCGGCACAACACCGATTCCGCCGACACCCATGATCGGCATCGTCGGCGTGATCGACAGCCCCGACCACATCGTTGAAATTCTTCCTCAGCCTGCCTGCCGGCGTTTGTACTGGCTGACGTCCGAGCGGGTCGATGCTCTCACCGGTTTTCACTTCTCGGAAATGTCGTGGAACGTCTTTTTAAGCAACAGCGGAGCCGTTCCTGAAGCGGATTTCAAGTCGGAAGCGAATCTTTGGGCGTTTCTGCGTGAGCTCAGAGATGCGCGTGCACTCGGCAGCTGCGCGGTCGTGGGTTGCGGCGGACTGATGATGACTCTCGCAGAGCTCGCCGTCCGCTCGAACTGCGGTTTAACGCTGACCGCCGAGGCACTTGCACTGACAGCTCAATCTGCGTTCGCGGAAGGTCAGGCGGGCGTTCTGATTTCGGGGGCTGCGCTTGATCAGCAGCAATGGCTCAACGCGGCTCAGAACAAAGGATTGCGGCTCATGCCGGTTGCAGAACTGCCGGACACCGGCGCACTGCCGGCATCGGAAGCAAGCCTGTGGACGGCAGCTTCGGAAGCGCGCGCAAATTCACTCAAACCCTATTTCGGATAAATTTATGTGCGGAATATTTGCTCTGACACGTCATCCGGATGCGAGCCAAATGGCCTTTCTCGGACTCTTTGCACTTCAGCACAGAGGACAGGAGAGCGCCGGACTCGCAACTCTGCGCGAAGGAATCATCAACATTCACCGCGGTGCGGGACTGGTCAGCGATGTTTTTCCGCCGGAGATTCTCGGCAAACTCAAGGGTGAGGCAGCACTCGGGCATGTGCGCTACAGCACGGCGGGCGGAGAGGCCGCGGCGAACATTCAGCCTCTTGCCGCGCGGGTGAACGGGGTCAGAGTTGCTCTGGCCCACAACGGCAATCTGGTCAATGCTCCCGAGCTCAGAGAAGATCTCGAACGGCGCGGCGCGATTTTTCAGGGCACTGCCGACACCGAGATCATCCTTCACCTTCTTGCACAGGCCCCCGGCGCCGATCTCGGAGCCAAATTGAAACACGTGAGCGGCCTGCTTGAAGGAGCTTTCACTCTTGTTCTTTTAACACCGTCGCACATGTACGCGTGCGTGGACTCATTGGGTTACCGGCCGCTGTCATTGGGTCGTTTTATTTCTGAAGCGGACTCCAACGGCAGCAGCTGGGCAGTCAGCAGTGAAACCTGCGCATTTGATCTTGTGGGCGCAAAATTCGAACGCGACCTGATGCCCGGCGAGATGATCGAAATACAGCTGTCCGACGGGGCGTTAAAATCAAGCTACCTGCCCGATTCCGGCAGCTCCGCCAATGAACAATCCCGCCGCTGTGTCTTTGAACAAATATATTTTGCGCGTCCTGACTCCAATCTTTGGGGGCAGTCGACATTTCTTTTTCGCGAACGGCTGGGAGCAGAACTCGCACAACAGGCTCCGGCGAACGCAGACCTCGTGATTCCGATTCCGGATTCGGGAGTCCCGATGGCCATGGGCTATGCGCGAGCCTCCGGAATTCCCTACGCCGTCGGACTCATCCGCAATCACTACGTCGGCCGAACGTTCATTGAGCCCACCCAGAACATCCGCAATTTCCGACTGCGTCTCAAGCTCAACCCGCTGAGACACGTCATCGAAGGCAAACGACTGGTTGTTGTTGACGACAGTATCGTCCGCGGAACAACCTCGCGCAGAATCGTTGAACTGCTCCGCGAAGCCGGTGCAAGCGAAGTGCATATGCGGATTGGCTCGCCGCCTGTTAAATTCCCGTGTTTCTACGGCATCGACACTCCCAAGCGGCGCGAACTTCTTGCCCAACAAATGAACCTTGAGCAGATGCGGGAAAACCTTCACGTCGATTCATTGGCATATTTAGCCACGGAAACCCTGCACGGAATGGCTCTTCCGGCTCATAAATCCGCACAGGGCAACAGCGGTTTCTGCGATTCCTGCTTCAGCGGAAAGTATTCGGATTCCTTTGCACAGCGCCGCTTGGGCGAAGAACCTGCGCAAATTGAAAAAAGCGGACGAAACGGAGTGATGTCATGACCTGCATCGGAATCATCATGGGCAGCGAATCCGACATGGAAACTATGAAGCCTGCGGTCGATATTCTGCAGGAGGCCGGAATACCTTTTGAATGCACGGTGGTGAGCGCACACCGCACTCCCGAGCGGCTTTTCAAGTACGCAAAAACAGCCGCCGAGCGCGGGCTGAAAATCATTGTTGCCGGTGCCGGAGGAGCAGCCCATTTGCCGGGGATGATTGCCGGTCTGACCACGTTGCCGGTTTTGGGAGTGCCCGTTCAAAGCAAGGCTCTGAACGGAATGGACAGCCTTTTGTCGATTGTCCAGATGCCTGCAGGTGTGCCCGTGGCCACCTTCGCAATCGGGACTGCAGGCGCCCGCAATGCCGCGCTCTTTGCCATTCAGATTCTGGCACTTTCCGATGATCGTCTGGCCCTGCTTTGCAAGTCACACAAGAACAATATCGAGACGCAGGCTCTTGAACAGGCGGGCCGTGTTGAAAGCATTGCCGGTGTGCCTTTTCACTGGGAACACAAAACCAAATGACGTCGCAGCAGAGCCGTAAAACAATCGGAATCCTCGGAGGCGGACAGCTCGGACTGATGCTGAGCGAGTCGTTGTCGAATTTGGGTTCACGGGTCATCATTCTCGACCCGAGCAGCGATTGTCCCTCGGCCCTGCGCACGGCTCATACCCGTCAGGCCTCGTTTGACAACGAAGAAGAACTCACGCGCCTGTTCACCGACTGCGATCGGGTGACGTACGAATTTGAACACATTCCGACTGCCGTTTTGCGGCGCGTGCTGGACAAGACTGATTCACACGGCAAGCTTTGGCCGTCACTGACAGTTCTGGAAAATGCACAAAACCGGATTGCAGAAAAAAACGCTCTTGAAAAAGCACATGCACCGCTGACACCGTGGAAGGCAATCGTCTCTCACGATCAACTCTGC
Organism: Pseudomonadota bacterium; assembly: GCA_009926615.1. Classification (GTDB taxonomy): domain Bacteria; phylum Bdellovibrionota_B; class Oligoflexia; order Silvanigrellales; family Silvanigrellaceae; genus RFOM01. Next base: position 34,991 of record RFOM01000005.1, on the reverse strand, counting down.
GGCGAAAAAAATGAATGGCTCGCGGGCAACAGAAAGGGCATCCTGAAAACAGCCCAAGGCGGTTACGACGGCAAAGGTCAATGGCGCCTGCGCAGCGCGCCGCACTGGGACGGAGCCATTCAGGCACTTCAAAGCAACCCGCGCGCTTTTCCGCTTGTACTCGAAGAAGAATGCGCTCTGCACACCGAGCTGAGCGTCATTGTTGCACGTCATCCGACTCTCGGAACACTGACTCTGCCGGCCGTTGAGAATATTCACGTCAACGGCATACTGGACACAACAATTCACCCGCCGCGGCTTCCGTTTGAGATTTGCGCGGACGCGCAAAAAATCGCCGAAAAAATTGCTGACGTTTGGGATGTTTTCGGCCTGCTGACGGTCGAGTTTTTTGCAGTTCGTCATGCTGAAAGCATCAGGCTGCTCGTCAACGAAGTCGCGCCGCGGCCCCACAACTCGGGGCACGTGACCCGCCGGAGCCTCAGCCGGAGCCAGTTCGACTTGCTGGCTCAAATTCTCCTCGACCTCCCCTTTAATTTTCAGCACATCGCGCCCGAAGAAACTTGGGCCATGTGGAACACATTGGGTGACGAGTGGGCGACGGAAATACCGTGGTGGCCGTCCGAAATCATCGGACACGGGTCGGTGTGCGAAGCTATGCTCTACGGCAAGCCCGACGTGCGCCCTGCGCGCAAAATGGGGCACATTATTCTGCGCGGCCCGGATGCTTCAGCTGTTGAAAAAAATATTGATTTCTTTCGTTCAACTTTTGCCCGTTACAGAGGGGAAAAACGATGAGTGCCCAAACCGGCGGCCAAATCAGCGGACCGCGAATTCTGTGCTTGGGGATTGATCCCCTGCCGCGTTCCGGACTGCAAAAAGACTGGCTCGACTGCGTCGAAAACCACTTTGAAATGTTCGAACTGCTGGAAGAAAAGCCGGCTTGGGTCAAAATCAACCTCGCCTTTTTCATCCGCTGGGGACGGCTCGGAATCGACAAACTCGAACTCGCGTGCGAACAGCTGAGCGGTAGAACTTCAATTTTGCTGGACGGCAAATTCGGAGAGATAGGCAACAGCCTCAATCAGTACCTCGATTTTGCCTTTGATCACCTGCGCGTTGACGGAGTTACAATCAACCCGTTCATGGGCGAGCATGTGATCGGCTCGTCTTTGCAAAAGGCTCTCGCTCTGCGGGGAGCCCGAAGCCGCGTTTTTGTGCTCGGTGCGACAAGCGAATTCCCGCAAAAACGGCTCAGCAAACTGCAAAATTCTTTGTCTGAGATTGCCGACACCTGCACGGATGCGCATCTGGCCCTTGATGCGTCCGGCAAACTCGCTCCGCATATTGGTCTTGTGATCGGTGCAAACAGAACAGATGCACTTGCGGTTGAAAGAATTCGCGACTCAAAACTGCCGCTGCTGATGCCCGGAGTCGGTGCGCAGGGCGTTTCCCTCAAGCAGGCTGTCACTCAGACAAAAGGATTTGAGCAGGAAATTTTGCTGCCCATCAGCCGCGCCGTTTGCGAAGGCGGCAATTTGAAACCTGCCGAAATGAAAAACCGGTACGAATCTGTTCAGGCAGAACTGACCAGCCTGCTGACCCAGCCGCGGAGTATGTCATGACAAGCAGTCAACTTGAAGTGCAGTTCGGAAAAGTAAGAATCAATACGGCAATCAGCAAAAGAGAACGCATTCTGACTTCGACTCCGAGAATTTCGGCTTTCGACTGCGTTCTACCCTTTGACGTTGAAAGCAAAGGTCAAATTCTGCAGGCGATTTCCGTGTTCTTTTTTATCAACACGCGCGACATTATCCCGAATCATTTTATCGGATGCCTCGATGCACAAAGCATGCTCGTCAGGTCAGGCAAAGTCCTTCCGCTGGAGGTCATTGTCCGCTGCACACTTTCGGGAAGCCTCTGGAAAACCTATTCCGCGTCCGGACCCGCCGAAGTCAGACAGGTTTTCGGTGTCGAACTGCCTGATGGTCTTGCTCAGCATGCCCGTTTTTCAAAACCCATTGTCACCTTCACGACAAAGGCTGCATTCGGACACGATGAAACGGTAACGCCGGCCCAAGCGACTCTGCACCTTGAGCAATGGCTGAACGCACTGAACACGGATGAACCCGCGACTGCCACTGCCGAAGACGCGAGCTCTATTTTCAAGTCACCCGATCAGGCGCAAAATCTGCTTTCACAAGTGACCGATGCCGCCTTGAAACTTTTTGATCGCGGTCAGGAAATTTCTGAAAAATCGGGGCTGCTGCTGCTCGACACCAAGTATGAATTTGCCCTTGATGAAAAACGTCAACTCATGCTGGCCGACGAAATTCACACACCCGATGCGTCACGCTATGTTGATCTTGAACTCTTCCGCTCAGGAAAAATTGAACATCTTTCCAAGGAGTGGCTGCGCGAAATTGTTCAGCGCGAAGAATCCGCGTTTTTGAAAAATGCTCCGGAACCGGAAAAAAACTCACCGTTTGTGCTCAGACCTTTCTGGCAGTCGGATTCCTTCAGTGAGTCGCTCGCCGCCGGTCTTTCCGGACAATATAAAAAACTTTTTGCACGTCTGTTTCCGGAACTCACACCTTGGGATGTTGTTTCGGCGCACCTTCAGCCCTGGCCCGTTGACCCCAACTCTGTGCGCAGCGCGGAAGCGCGTCAGCGCCTGCCGTCCAAGGTGCTGGTCATCGGTAACGGCGGGCGCGACTATACGCTCGCGTCTTTCATTGAAAAGGCCGCAGAAGTCGATGTCGTTTATTGCTTTCCCGGGCGCGAAAGCTGGAACGGCGGCAAAAAAGCATCTTTAAACAAGCTAAGCTCAGATCAGCTGGTTGAATTCTGCAAAACCCATAAAATCGGCTGGGCAGTCTTTGGTCCGGAAATCCCGATTGCTCAGGGTTTGGCAGAAAAGTTAAGGACCGCAGGGATTCCGTGTCTTGCTCCCGATCTTGCCGGAGCCATGCTCGAGTCCTCCAAGATCTATACCAAAGAAATACTGCAGCGCGCAGCCTGTCCGACGGCAGAGGCATGGACGGCCGGCTGGGCAGAACTCAAATCACTGGTCGAAAAAACCGACGGCGGAAAACCTCCCGCACACGCCGTTTTGGATCAGTACCCGTACGTTCTCAAGTACGAATCTCTTGCTGCGGGCAAGGGTGTTTGTCTGGTTTTCAACGAGAACGAGCGCAAACAGGCCATTGAACATTTCAGCGAAAATCTTGCTGCTTGGAGTGCGGATTTGGCGGGTCGTCTTGCGGTTGACACATACACCCGCCGGATCGGAGAGCCTCAGTTTCTGGTTGAAAAACTTCTCCCCGGCCGCGAAATTTCGGCAATTGCGTTGTGTCACGGCGAAGAATTTTGTCTGTTGCCTTACGCACAGGACTTCAAGCGCCGCAACGACGGACAGAGCGGTCCCAACACCGGCGGCATGGGGTCGGTGTGTCCGGTCCCGCTGTCGCCCGAGCTTGACGAGCAGGTCAGGGATATTTTCCGCAAAACTCTCAAAACTCTTGCATCAGAAGGAAAACCCTACAGCGGATTTCTGTTTGCCGGACTCATGGTTGATGACAACAACTTTGCTCAGGTCCTCGAATTCAACTGCCGGCTCGGTGATCCCGAAACTCAGGTCATTCTTCCCGGTCTGGGCCGGGATTTGCTTCTGAACATGTGGCTGACTTCATTGAATCTGCCTTGGAGCGGAAATCCGTGGGCTCAGAACCTTCAACCCAACGTCGTGCGCCACGACGGCCTTCAGCGTTGCTTTGTCGTCGTTGCTTCGCCTGAGTATCCCAACGGCAGCGCTCCGCGCCGCACCCTTCAGATTCCGGAAAATATGAAAGCCGGCTGCAACTGGATTCCCTCCGGTGTTGACGCAGGCAATTCCACATCGGCAGGACGAATCGGCGGAGTTTTGTCTGCCGCCGCGCATAAGGAACAAGCCGTCCGCAGCTGCTACAATGTCGTACCGCAAATCCGGTTTGCCGGTGAAAATTCAGCCATTCCCCACTTTCGTCGGGATATTTGTTTTCCCAACCTGAACGGAGCTCCGGCAGCGAAATGATTGTCGCCCTGTGCAGCGGACAAGGCCGGACTTTTGAGGCGGTCGTGCGTATTCTCGGACAGCACGTCTCCGATCTGATTTGTGACATGCCCGATGCTCCCGTCATTCAAAGGGCGCAAAGACTGCTGGTCCGTGCGCGCTGTGTCGACAGGAACTCTTTTCCCGACCGGTTGTCGCACGAAAAACAGATTCTCAAAGAACTTGAGTCGTGCGGGAATTTTCAACTAATCGTGCTGCTCGGCTACATGAGGATACTGTCGTCTGAATTTCTGAAACAACTCAGAACGAAATGGCCCGAAAGCGAAATCATCAACCTGCATCCCGCTCCGCTGAGCCTTTACAAAGGGGCACACGGACTGAATTACGCGCTGGACACAAAAGTTCCGCGCTGGGGCATCACGGTGCATCGGGTGACTCCCGAGCTCGATTCAGGACCCGTCGTGTCATACAGAACTCTTGACGTTTATCCCGACGACACTTTTGAAACATTGAGAGAACGTGCCCATCCGCAGGAAGTTTCGGCCGTTCTCGAAGCCATCGACACACTGACCCGAAGGAGGCCTTTGCAATGACCGACATTCAAAAAAATGCACAGCCGCTTGCTCCTGCATACACCCGCGCAGGCGTGGACATTGCTGCAGGAGAAGACCTCGTCGAAAAAATTCGCGCGGCCAATCCGGCCATCGGCGGCTTTGCCGGACTTTTTCCGCTCGATGAAGAGCGTTTTCTGGTGGGTTGCACGGACGGCGTGGGAACCAAAATTGAACTGAGTCTTCAGATGAACCGTCTTGAAGATTTGGGTCAGGATCTTGTCGCGATGAGCGTCAATGATCTCGTTGTCTGCGGAGCACGTCCGCTATTCTTTCTCGACTACTTTGCATGCGGGAAACTTGATGTGAATCTGGCTCACCGCGTGATTTCCGGCATTCAAAAAGCATGTGTTGCCGGAGGATGCGTTTTGCTGGGCGGTGAAACAGCCGAAATGCCCGGCTTTTACCAGCCTCCGAAGTTCGATATTGCCGGATTTGCGGTCGGCGAAGTTCACCGAAACGCTCTTGTTGACGGCCGGAAAACCGAAGCAGGCGATGTGATCGTCGGACTCCCGAGTTCAGGATTCCATGCCAACGGCTTTTCACTGGTCCGTAAAATTGTTGCCGATCAAAATCTGAAACTGGATGTCCAATACGATCTTCTCGACGGACAGTCTTTGGGCGAAGCTCTCACTCACCCGACAATCCTGTATCCGAAGGCCGTTCAAAAAGTACTCGGGCAGGCACCGGTCAAGGCCATGGCACACATCACCGGAGGAGGACTGCGCAACATTCAGCGGGTCCTTCCGGATGGCCTGACCTACAGCATCGATCGCGCCGCGATTCCGTGTCCGCCTGTCATCCGGCTCATCGCCCGGGCCGGCGACGTTTCGGAAGATGAGGCCTTCACGGTCTGGAATATGGGTCTCGGTTACGTTTTTGTTGTCTCACCGCATGCTGCACAGTTGGTTCTGGCCGCACTTCCGCAGGCATTCGTGTGCGGCCAAATCATCCGCGCGGCGTAACAGACACGGCAAAAATTGCCTGTTTGAGTCTCGCTGTCCGATGCCGAAAACACCACGGCATGGGAGTTTGAGGTGAAACACAAACGGCTGACAACATTGCTTTGTCTGGTGACCGCATCAGGAATGTATCCGGCATGCATCCGCAAGGTTTTGCCTGTTTCGGCTCCGGCTCAAATACCCAAAACGGCCACACCCGCCGTACCGGCCGATCCGCTTCCCTATCCTGCACAATTTGGGCTGACAGGAACAACTGCGCCGAGCCCGCGCACAGCCTTGGGTTCACGCCTGAATGACGTTTCGCTGCACGACCTTTATGTTGCGCTGGCAGCCTGTGAATGTCTTCCGGCTCTGCAAACCAGACTCGTCACTTCGATCAACGAATTTCGCGGAGCTCTTCCTCAGGCACTGACACCGGCTGTGCGGAAAGAAATTCTTGACAACCCGCAGCTCAAAATACTCAACGTCGTACCGCGGCCTTTGGACAACATTGTCGGCGGATTATTTGCGGACGAACAGAAAATTTCCGAGGAAATCAGTCAGGGACTTTTGGAAAAAATAAAGCCGGCCGAAACAACCTGGGCAGCTCAGCCGACGTTGCCCGTTTTACAACTGGACAGCTTTGTGCCGCTGCCGGCGACAAATCCATCCGTGTCCGGCCGGATGGTCCGGATGATTGATGTCTTTACCCGCTGGGCGCTTGTTCTTGGCAGCGGCGGGCCATGGAGTCCCGAACGGGCAGCGTCCAAAGATGCAGGACTGCTTTGGCATGAGCTGCTGAGATCACTCGCAGAGGCCGAGTATCTTTTTGGACTGGCAGGCAGCGAAAACGGAAGTTCATGGGGCGGCCTGACAATTCCCGTTGATTTGCAAATCAACAATCCCGGACCGTTTGATCCGAGAAAAGCCTACAATCAGGTCAGGTTCCTGACCGGTGAATTAAACCTCACGCTTAACAGCAACGTTTCTCTCACTCTCGCGCGTTTCGGCGGTGAACGATGGAACTGGCAACCGGCATCCGTGACTTTGGCAGAACAGGCTGTTCAGTGGTGGGTCTCGGCCAAATTGCTCAACCGCCTGCGTCCTCTGAACCGCGGAGCATTTACAACTTATTTTCCCGCTCTGATTCCTGAAGAATCGTATCAGATTTCTCTGCTGGTATTGCCCGCGCTGGAGGCTTTGCTCACGGAAAGATTCATTGACGAAAAGTCGCGTGCAGTCAGATCGTTTGTCGACGGCGAACTGGTAGGCGGAAACACTCTGTCGGTCCGCGAGAAGGCCGATCCGCAAACACTCAGCTTGTTTCTGATGGCGCTTGCCGGCTGGAGCCGCGAACTTAAAACAGTATCGGACCTGAATGTTTCCGCTGAAACCGCAAAACAGCTCAAAAGCGCGCCGCCCTCGCTGCTGCGCGCCGCCCAGCTTGTCGTTCAAAAAATTCTCGGCGAAATATCCGGACCCGTGCAGGCAAAAGCCAATGAAACTCCCGAACAGGCGCAGACTCTTTACATTAATCCGCGGGACCCTTCGGCGGGAGAAATGTCCCTGCGTGACCATGCGCAGGTTCTTTATGCACTGACAATCGCCGAGACTTCGGTCATGCCGAGTGCCTATCTTCGCGACCGCATTGCTCTGCTTGCTGCAGGATTTCTTCGCCGCATGCGTGAAAATAACAGTTTCGATGCCACAAAAGATCCCGCGGCTCCGCAGATTTGGACTAAAGCCGCGGCGGATGCGCTCATCAAATTCTATCCGGATTTAAAGGCCGGAGAGGAATTAAAAACGTTGGCCAAAACAACCGGGGAACGACTTCTCGCCTTCGAAAAGGGAATCCTGCAATGAGCGGATTTTCCCTCAAAAATCTTATGACATTTTTATTCACGATCAGTCCGTCTGCGGCGCTTGCACAGTTCGCAAGTGTTGTGCCCGAAGGTGTTATGGCGGTCATTGCCACACACCGGACTTACACTCCGCAGGATAAGACGTGGAACGAAAAAGGAGTGCGCATTCCCCAGAGCAGCCGCGCAAAGCTGACATTCGACGGTGAACACCTGCTGCGGGGTGAAGGCGGAGCGAAACTGCAGTCGCTGGCCGAGGAACTCAAGCGCTACGATGACGCTCTGGCGCGTAAACTGAATTTGGGGACACTCAATGTCGGAGGCAGCGGCAAACTCAATATTCAATATTTCGGTCTTGCGATCGGGCTGCCCCGGGCCACGACAGTTTTTTTTGCCGCTCCGATTGCGGATTTGAGTGTCAACACCCGATTTGCTTTGACGGGACAAAACAACGCCGCAGCCATTCGTGATGAACTGGGAGACCTCGCCTACACGGAGCTCAAAGACGGACTGGGCAAAGCCTCACAGCTGAGCGAACGCGACGTTAAAGCAAGCATTGAAGCGGCCGGATATACAGGTGTAGACAGCTGGAGATACCGCAATTTTGCCGATTTGATTTTTGGTCTGACGACCGAGCATTTGTCACCGGACAACATCGATTCCACCGGCCTCAGGTATTCTTTGCAAAGCGAACTGTTCGCGAGCGCACCGACCGGACATACCGATCATCCGGATGTTCTTTCCGATGTGTCCATCGGAACGGGAGCGTGGGGACTCGGACTTGCACTCTCTCCTGCGGTCAGCTCGGACTCTTTTGCCGCGGGGCTCGATGCCAACGTCACGGGGTATCTGCCTTCATCGCAGACCATGAGAATCCCGCTCAGCGACGAGACGATCATTTCCTCCTCGCGCAAAACGAAGGTACAGATTCAGACCGGATTGAGCTGGGAGGTAACGGGACACCTGCAATGGAAGGCCGACTGGTTTCAGCCGCAATACAGAATGATTTTCAAAAAGCATGAACGCGACACACTCAGCGGTCAGCTCGCCGGCAATTACCGGTCTTTGATGAACTCAACCGGACAGACAAAATACGGGCATGCGTTATGGCTCTATTTTTCGACGATTGACATGTTCAAAAGAGACGAATTTCCGATTCCTTTGAGACTCAAAATTGCCGCCAGTCAAATTTTGAAGGGATTCAACTCCTTTGACGAATCATTTATCGAGTTGCAGCTCATCAGTTTTCTACCCACCCCGTGGATGCGGGATTAGGACGGCGGACCATGGACGTTTTTCAGCTCGTCAGGGAATTTCTCAGCGGCAAGGGGGCTGCGGATCGTTTTGAACACGAGCTGCACAACCTTGACAACACGGAAGTCAAAATAGCCCTGCTCGGACGTTCCGGCACGGGCAAGTCCAGTTTGATGAATGCACTTGTGGGCGAACGGGTTGCTGCTTCAGGTGCCGTTGAAACAACCACAAAAGCACAGGAATTCAATGTCAACGGACTGATTTTTGTTGATCTTCCCGGCGGCGGAACGACCCGATTTCCGTTTGACGAATATCTCGACACAATGAAAATCAACACCTACGACGCTTTTATTTTGGTCGTCTCCAAACGAATTCTGGAAAGCGATCTGGATTTGCTCAATGAACTTAAAAGCAGAACCGGAAAAAAGATTCACGTCGTCCGGACAATGATCGATCAGGACATCGAAAACGCAGTCCACGACGGAATATCACCTGAACTTGTTCTTCCGCGGTTGCGCTCGGATCTCGAAAGCAAATTCGGCTCAACCCACCACTGTTGGCTTATTTCAAACCGGCATCCCAAGGAATACGATTTTCCCGCATTTTCAGACTCGCTTCTGGAGGACTTCGACGACGCACGGCGTGATAAATACGTATTTGCCGTCAAGGCATATACGGACGGGCAGCTGCGCCGCAAACGCGAAGTTGCAGAAAGGCACGTCACACTCTTTGCAGGTATGGCCGCAGTGAACGGTTTCAATCCGGTTTTCGGCGCGGACATTGTTGCCGACGTTGCGATACTGGTCAAAATGAACCAATGGATTTTGCGCTGCTATAAACTCGACGAAGAGCACATGCATAAACAGCTCCGCCGCACCCCCCTGAGTTCGGCACAGGTTACGCTTGTCAACAGACTCATTGCTTACGGCACCAAGGAATTCATTCTCTCACTCCTGAAACGGCAGGTCACCCGCATGACAGGCAAAGAGCTGGCCAAATGGGTACCGGTTGTCGGCCACATGGCATCAGCGGGACTGGGATTCGCGCTGACGCGCTGGATGGGCCACGATCTTATTCTTCAGTGTGAAGAGGCGACCCGATCTTTGATGAGGGAAGTCCACAGCACACCGGCACGAACTAGCAAATCGAAACACCCTGTCTGACATCGCCGGAAGTTGCCGGCACAAAGCCGGAAGCATTCAGCCCGTCGGCGGATTGGTTGCGCATTTCACCGTAATGCGGAACTTTGACCGCCTGCACGACAGACGGAATTAAGTTTAAAAGACTTCTGGTTTGCCCGACCGCGTGAGCTGATTTTTGCAATTGTTCTTCAACCTGTGCAGAAATCTCTGCAAGCTTTTGTCCGGCATCCTGCAGGATGCGGATTTTGTCGTTCACGCCCTCGGACATTTCGTAATAACGGATGGCGTGTGACAACGGCTGGAGAGCGACAAAAAGAGTGTGCGGAGAAACAACCAGCACCCGATCGGCGACCAGCGACTGCCACAGCTCAATGTCGTGAAGGATTTCCTGAAATATCCCTTCGGAAGAAACAAACAGATAAGCAAAATCGGTGGTTCCAAGCTCAGGACGAATCAAACTGAACGAGATCTCCTCTGCCTTTTTACGCACTTCAGCAGCCAGTTGCCGTCGGCTTTCAGCCATAATTGCGGGATCGGCATGACCCTCCAGAAGAGTTTTTGCGGAAGAAAAATCAAACGTACAATCAACGGGACAGATGAGTCCGATATGCGGAAAGCGAATGACGGCGTTGGCTGTTGCATCGCCGATTTTGCACTGAAACGAATAGCCTTGCGGAGGCAGAACATCGCCGAGCAATCGCTCCAGCGTTGTTTCACCCAAAATACGTCCGCGCAGATGAGGGACAACCAGAGCGGTTTTGAGCGCCCCCACGGCCTCGTTCACCGATTTAAGCTGCTGCGCCTGTCCGACCAGCTGAACCTGCACATCGCGGCTCCATGATTCGAGCCGCTGTGCAATGGCGTCTCCCTGCCGCGCGATCTGCCCCTCCAGCTGATGCTGATGGTTTTTGAGTTCGGCCATCTTCGAATCCTGCCTGCTTTGCATCAGCCGCACCCAGCCGCGCAGCAAAACACCGATACAAACGAGCCCGATCAAAAGGGTCACACTCAGGGGATAAGCAAGTGCGGAAACAATTATCTGAGAGTCAACTGAAGACATGACCGAAACCTCCGGCTAAATTAAACTTTCAAAATGCCGCGAAAACCTCTGCCCGCGTAATAAGACTCTGCCCCATTGTGATAAGTAAACACCGTTCCGTAACGATAGTCGCAGAAAATAGCGCCGCCCAGATTGCGAATCTCTGCGGGAGTCTTTACCCAGCTTGATGTTTTGGCATCGAATTTTCCCAACGTCTGCAAATATCGGTATTGCTGTTCGTCCAGCAGTTCTATTCCCATTGCCTCAGCCTCTTCAGCCGCATTTGACTTCGGCTTGTTCTCCTTGCGCGCATCCAGAGCCTTGCGATCATAGCAAAGGCTGCGCCGCCCTGCCGGACTCTCTGCAGAGCAATCGAAAAACAGAATTTCTCCGGTTTTGGAATCAACACCAACCACATCGGGCTCACCGCCGCTCTCTTCCATCTGAACCAGCGACCAGAGTTTGTCCGGATGGGCTTCGATACGGGCTTCGACTATTTTCCATTGCACATTTTTGTGCCTTCCCGAATTGGCCTCGAATCTCTTTTCAAGCATCGAAATCAAATTTTTTCGCTGAGCGGCAGAGAGCTTTTCGGAGGGTTTTGATCTGTTTTTCATTTCCTGACCTTCCAGCTGAATTTGAAGAACCATTTTTTTAAGAATACTCTCAAAAAAAATTCTCAAAATCTTCATGCGGGGGCAAATGATAGTTAAGGATCGAACATCGATATTTTCGGCTTTTCAACTTTCGCTTATTTTGATTCTCCTGACACTGCCGGCTCGCGTTTCAGCCCACGAGCTGCAGGCGACCGATCTTGCAGGGGCTTTTCAGGCCAGCCGGCGTCTGACCGGCGACCAAAAAACCATTCAGATGGTTTACTTTGAATTCGATTTGCCGTTCTGAAAGCTTTGCCTCAGTACTGCTGGCCAATCTTGTTGCAGGAGGAGTCCATAAGGCTGCTGCAGGCAACCACAGGATAAGGCGGCGCACTCGGCATCATGTCACGGCAAACCCATGCGTGTGCACCGCTGTCAGTGCATCCCAAATGAATGGGCATCATCACATCCGGAACACCAGCCCTCGCACAGGCATTTAGCGGAGCAATGGCCTGAAGGCAGGAATTAAGCGATATTTCTCCTGACGTCGCCCCGCCGGACCTGATTCTAATTTCACCGGAAGCATTTGCGCTGCCATTCATGGCATCGTTCATCATTTCATCGGCACCGGGAACTCCGCCGGTGGACATTTTTTGATTTCCGATATTGACTCCAACACCGATCGATTTTGATGTGCCGGTTGTCCGTGTGTTCGTCGAAGATGATGTGGTTGAACACACACCGTTCGTGCAAGTTTCTGTCCGCGAGGTTTCGCTGGTTCGTATTTCTTCCTGCGCGCAGGCAACCACCGTCAAGACCAGAACAACCGGGAATAATAACATGCAATCTTTAAATGGTAATTTCATGGCCCCCTCCGAAACAACCCCGCCGATCGGAAGAAGCGTCCGCAAACTTAACAGACTTCTTTAAAAGTACAGTTGTGACAACATGTTGGAGGAGTACCGGCACTTATGGAAAACAAGCAAATCAGTGCCGGTCTCAATTGAAAAGAACGCCCTTTTTTTACTTCCGCCCGACACAGCGGAACGGCAAAATGTTGCGGCGATCGTGCCATGTGATCCAGTTTCCCGCAGCCCAGGCATGTTCACGGTTGTCGGCCTTAAGTGTCGTCGTCCAGTTGTACCGGAAGGTGCAACGCGTGTTCAGCGGATTCATCGGTGCAGGATTTGCGGGCTTTTCCCGGCCGGCGAAGCAAAAGTCAAAAAGCTCGCGGGCTGTCGGCAAGCGAAGCTGTTTGCTCGCACACGCGTTGATGGCGTCCGTATGATTCATTTCCGTATCCTGAACTTCGGACACTTTGATTTCGAGAGTACGACCGTCAAGCTTGTAGGTCAAAACGCCTCCGCCCTGGCCGTCATTTTCATCGTCGTCTGTGACCGTAACGTAAGTGGTCGGAGTCGCCTGTAGCTGATATTCGAAAGTCTTTTTCACTTTATTGACTTCGACGGTTGTCGAACCAAACCAATCCTTCATTGAGGAAAAGAAAACTTGATCGGACGCAACAGACAAAAGTCCGTTGCCGTCGGGTTTGATGATATTAACACCCGGCTTGCCGAAATTTTTCGGATAGGCTGTGATCGGGGCAGTTTTTGGGTCTTCGATCACCTTGAGGGCATTGAACGGCAAACCGTTCGAGGTACTTTCAAGATCAGCCTTAATCTCTGCTCCGCTGTTGAATTCACGCTTTTTGCAGCCTGCTGCTGAAAACGCAGCACCAAGTGCCAATGTAACGGCCAAATACTTTGACATTTGCTTTACCCCGAAGTGGACTGACACGATGATTGTTGTGCCGGCAACAATGTAAAACCGACCGGAAGCGTCCCTCTGTCAACGGTAACGTATATCCGCGCAGAAACCCAATTTTTGTCAAAATAATACCAGGACGGGTAATGTTGACTTACATAACGCATGAGCATGAGCTTGGTCTCAGTCGTGTGCGACTCTCCGGCCACTACCCGCTTTGACTGAGTGCACACTGTTCCATCGGTTACAATTCCGCTCGTTGCGCTTGTTGAAATCGTCGCAACGGACACCGTTAGTTTTTCATGTGATTGAAGATGCCATCATTCAAATAATTGCAACTTTGATCACCTTGGGCTCCGTGCAAGGCGGTATCGGACCAAAGAGGCTCCAATACTCATCCAGGTAATCGAGAAATTCGTTAAATTCCTTTTCGGTCATCAACAAGCATCTTTCTTCTCAATGGTCTTTGGGCAAAGAACAAATCCACTTTGCCGAAACCTTCGAGTTGAAGGACTTCCGCAGACGATGCATAAACCCGAAATCCCAAATTTTTGAATACTTCTTCAGCTTCCGCGCGTTGTGCTGCTTCCACCGGAAAATCAACGTCTCCGGTCGCTCTATTGATTCCCCACAATGCGAGGGCCAATCGTCCAATGAGCGCATGGTCCACACCTGCATCGTCGAGAGCTCTGTGAGCCCGGCTCAGCGTTTCCCTTAAAGTCACTGTCGTATTCCCTCTATTGATCGTCTGCCGAAATGAGCTTTTGTTGCAGTTGACTGCTGAAATTTTATCATTCAACCCGCCTTGAGCAACGCGACTCCGCCAATTATCATCGCTGCACCAGCCGCGTCTTCAAGCTTTCGGGGTGATTTGCTCTTAAAATAAAGAAGATTGGCCCAATCTACGGGACCATTGAATTCGCCTTGACCCGGTCCGGTCGGCAAACTCCGGAATGAAGCCGATAGGCAATTTTACGGAACGCGCTTTAAATGCCTAAATCTAAATCTTCAATTCAAATATTTGCAGGAAGGTTACTCACAGAATAAAAAAAAAATCCCGCCCGTGGGTTGGGATCTTTTTTGAAGGAGAGTGGGCATTTGGAAGACGGGATACAAACTCAGCGTCCAATCGCTGCAGCATCAGCTGCTTTTTTCGCTGCGGCATTTTGAGCCGGCGACTTTCCGCTCTTCACGTCAAACGTCTGCAGTGCCGCTGCAAATGCATTTAGTGACACCGCCGAAGCAGCAATGCAAATACCCAAGGCGAGAGTTTATGCTCTTGAAAAATATTTCATATCAAATCCTCCCAGAACAACTTCCCTTCAATCCCCGCGGCACCGACGCCGCTTTGAAGTTGTCAAACTTGGGTTAGTAAACTTAAATCCATTCCAATAACCGCACGATTATGGGATAAAAAACAATAATCTTTTGGATTGATTGGGCGAGTTTACGTGGATAAGTTTAAGGCCAGTGCACAGCCGCTTTTGTGCAGGGAGCGTCCCGTTCCTCTGATGGCATGCGAAGAAAGAGAAATGCAGCACCCCCGGACGTCCGCTCGCCATCAATGATCGGGAGCACAGAAATTGAAAAATTCCCGAAAATCAAAAAAATCGCTTTTTGGTTGCCCATTGCAAAAAAAACCAAACCGAACCGGAGCAAGAAACCCTGCAGCGGGTGTCAAAACAAAAGGTAAGATTTTTTTGAGGAGCGAACTATTATCAACGCCTCGATTCCGACCATCGATTGGAAGAACGGTGTTGAGAATTTTCGGGCGTCCGACAAAAGCAATCGTCGGCGTTTTCTTCCCGCTTCTTTTTCTTCTTCTCTTCTGCTTTGCCCATCGGCTCGTCTTTGAGTTTCATCGCGGCCGGTGCAGATGTTGAGACAAATGGACATGCAAGACCGATCGCTAAATTTGAACTTACAAATCACGACGAAATGAAGATTTTCATGAACTGACCTCCCAAAAATGCTATTCCGATCTGCGCAATCAAGATAATTTGCTCCTCAAAAACCTGGACAAAATAATTCCCGACAGGGCATTATTGACTATCAGGAGCCGGACTGACCGATCATTCGTGCGGTCGCGGGCTCAAAAAGCATGAAGCTGTCTGCACAGGCAAGGATACTTAATGAGCAAAGCAGCGCTGCCCAAACGCTCAAAGGAACAACCCGCAGACAGCCCGTTGCTTCACTCCGGCACGCGTGCAACAGCGGCAATCGCCGAAAACTTTCTGCTTCAATTCGGCAGCCTTAACACCCGCCGAAACTACGCGGCGGACATCGAATCTTTTTTCTCCTTTTGGAAGGAAAAGGGAATTCACCTTGAATCCGCGGTTCACGAGGTGAATGACAAACAAATCTTCATCTGGCTTGAACAGTTCAGCGAACCCTCGACCCGTGCCCGAAAACTCGCGAGTCTGAGTTCCTTCTTTCGTTTTTGCGAGGAACGGCGCGTTGTCCCCGTAAACCCCTGCCGGCTTGTCAAAAGGCCTCAGGTTGGCCGGAGTCAGACCACCCAGGCCCTCACCGAAGAAGAAACCCTCCTGCTCCTCAAAACTCTCAAAGACAATTCGGAAGCTGTTTTTGAAGGGTCACACGCACAACGCCGGCAGCACGCTGCGCATCTGTCGTATGCCGTGCTGCACACTCTTTTTTCCGCGGGAATGAGAGTCGATGAACTTTGTGAATTGCGGATAAGCGACCTGCTTTTTCATCCGCCGCAGTTCAACATGCGCTTCATCAGCAAAGGCGGAGACGAACATATCATCGCGGTGTCACAGGCATGCGCCGAAGTCATTCAATCCTATTTAAGCAAATGCCGCGGCCGTGTTTCATCATCCGACTTTGTTTTTACGCGGGTGCAGAGCAGCAGCACAACGGTGAAACTTTCCCAGACTTCGGTTTTCCGGATGATACGGGATGCAGGCGAATCTGCCGGCCTGCAAAAATCCCTAAGTCCTCACAGTGCGCGCGCAACTGTTGCCACCGTTCTGCACAGGCAGGGCGTCCCCCTCGGTTTTATTCAAACATTGCTCAACCACAAACAAATTACGACCACAGCCCACTATGTAAAAAAGGCAAACGAACTCAGCGAATCGGCTGCGCTCAAGGCACCGGTACAAAAATGGTTGTCGGAATCCGAAAAAAAATCCCGTGAAGACTGATGCCTCACGGGACTCTTGGTTCACATCTGCAACGCAACCTGAGCGGGTCCGGCAAATAATCTCTCGCGGGAATGCTCAAATATCATCGTCGTCGTCGTGCATTCCGGGCCCGACAATAGTCACCTTGCTGTCATCGAGGTCGGCGTTCTTCACCGCATCGCGCAATTTTTCGGACGGATGAAAGGTCACAACCCGGCGGGCGGAGATTTCTATGCGCTCACCGGTGTGCGGGTTGCGTCCCGGCCGGCTTTGCTTGCTTTTGACAGTCCATTTTCCGAATCCGGAAATCTTGACTTCCTCACCCTGCTCAAGCTTGTTTTTCATCGTCTCAAGCATCAGTTCTACCAGCTTTTTAGCTTCCTGCGACGAGAACTGGGTCCGCTGGCGGATAATCTCGACGAGACGATCTTTGGTGAGTGTCATGTGCTCTTTCCCCTCTGAACTGCAGCCCTCGGCTCGCGTTTGCCGTTATCATTTCACACCGTTACCCAGAGATTCAACGGAGGGTGTGTCAAAAATTCCCAATCCTCCCCCATGAATCCTTTCCGACCGCGGGAACCGGCTTATTTCGACCTTCATTCTGCCGGCTAAAACTTGCCGTTCCCTGCCCGTCAGACTAAACATCGGGTCTCGGGCTCACCGAAACTCAAACGAAAGGCTCAACTCATCATGATGGTTTTTTTGCACGGATTCCTTGCAACAACACTCTTTGCTGCTGTTCTTTCGGACAGTCTGTTTCTCCGATCGGCAGGTTCACAGATCCTTCAACCGACGGAACTGGTATCACGCTGGCGCCGCTGGGCCGGCCTCTATGAAATGTTCGCAATTATTGTTGTCGCTGCGCTTGGCATCATTCAGTGGATGCCCAATATGCGCGGATACCCTGCTCCAATATTTCACACCAAATTGACACTGCTGCTTGTTTTGCTGGGACTGGCAAAAGTACGGATGTTCCGTGAACGCAAGACTCAGCAGCCTGCATCGGGACTGACCCGTGCGATGCTCGCCGTGGTGACTGTTATGTTCCTTTTGGGCCTCAGCTTTCACACCGGAGTTTTCCGATGAATCAACCTCAGCCGGCACACACCACTCACACCGCAGGCCGCACACGGGTCCTGACCGGCGCCAAACCGACGGCCGATCTGCATGTCGGAAATTACTTCGGCGCAATCAGACCTGCCGTTGAAGCTTCGCACGATACAAACAAAGAAGTGATACTGATGTGTGTTGACTGGCACGGGTTGACCGACAAAGCCAAAATGCTTGAGCCCGGCAAGCAGACCTCCGGCCTGCTGGCAACTTACCTGACTATGGGATTCTCGCTTGAAAAGAACATGTGCATTGTTCAGAGCGAAATTCCGCAGATTTTGGAAATCGCGTGGTATTTGTCCTGCGTCAGCGCGGTGGGGCTGCTCGAACGCGCACATGCATTCAAAGATGCCGTTGCCAACGGCAAGGAACCGACTGCCGGCCTGTTCAATTACCCCATCCTCATGGCGGCCGATATCGTGACGTTTGATGCGCAGGTTGTTCCGGTCGGAAAAGATCAGGCACAGCATCTTGAGTACGCATCCGATATGGTCCGGTATTTCAACAACGCCGTCGGGCATCCGGTTCTTTTTGAACCCAAACCGCAAATTCAGGAAACCCCCCTGCTGATCGGCACAGACGGCGAAAGAAAAATGAGCAAGAGCTACGGCAATCACCTGCCGCTTTTTGCTCCCAAAAAAGAAATTGAAAAGCGCTGCAAGGAAATCAAAACCGATTCAAAAGGTCTTGACGATCCCAAAGATCCCGAATCGTGCGCCGTCTTTCAGATTCTGAAGTCCTTCGGCTCCGAGGATTCGGTCGTCTATATGGAAGAAAGACTCAGAAAGGGAACAGGATACGGTTACGGTCATGCCAAAAAAGACCTGTTTGACGAGCACGAACGCGTATTTGGCAGCAAGCGCGAACAGTATGAACACTATCTCAACAGTCCCCGCGAAGTCGCTCAACTTTTGACCCCTTGCCACGAGCGCGCCCGCCATGTGGCAGCGACAGTTCGCCAACGGGTGCGCGATGCCTTGGGATTGGGTATTCTGTAGGCAAACCCGAGCCTGCAGGAGCCTGACCATGCCAACACAATCGCCGAATTCAATACTTCGTGCAGCTCCGCTCGCTGCAGTCGTATTGGCTACTCTGACCGGCTGTCAGCTTTTTTTGTCAAAGAACAGCACTTTCGTTCAAAAAGATGCGACCACCGGCAAAATTCAGGCTCTACTTTTGCCCTACAATGATTCGATTGCCGATGCGCCTCCCGTCAATCCGTCGGTACCTCCGATTTCAGCTCCCGACAGCGCTGCCTCAGCCGCGTCGGCTGACGCGGATTCTTCATCAGCAGATACCACGGATGACGTCACAACCGCATTCAAAAAAATGGGCCAATGCTGGTATATGGTCCGCGCGACCGACAGCCGCAAGAAAAAAATCGAACTCGATACGGTCAATCTGAGTTTGCCTGCCGATCAGGCCGACGCGATTGAAGGCGCAGAACTCATCACGCCGAATTTTGTCCCGACGCCGGCACTGATCGGAGCAATGAAACGTGACCCTCTGCTCAAAAACATGAGAGCACTTTACGACAACACAAAGCTGAGAATGACAGAAGCAAGTCAACGTAATTTTTCGAACCTGACATCCAATCCGGTGTACGTTGCCACCGTTGGCGGTACGATTGCCAGTCAGGCTTTTCTCAATGACCGTCTGGGCGGTATGAGTGCAGAGGACCTTCTTGCCAGCCGTGAAAAGGCTCTTGCCTTTTGGGCGCGGGTTACCGAAAACTCAGTGCTCGCCAAATTCCGCAACGGCATGCTGCTGAACAAGCTTGCAGGACCGCGAAATACACTTGTGACTTCTGCCTACGGAATCTTTAACAAGGCACACCACTTTTGCTTCCGCAATCCTTCAACATCGCGCGTGATGGGGCTTGCATGCGTGACGGGTCTTGTGACCGTGATTTCGGCTGCCATTCAGGGCTCGGTGAACCTGTGGACCGAAAAAACCGAGATGCCGCCGCCGCTGTTCAAAGCAGACAAGCAGTTTCTCGATGAATTTGCCGCGGCTGTGGCAGACATTGAAAAAGAAGCTTTTGTGACTTCGGACGAATTGAACGCGTTGACGCGACTTCCTGACGGCAAAACGTCCGAGGGTGTTCTGCGCCGCTTGGGCAAACGCCCCGGCGCCGCGTGCCCGACAGCGACACAGGCTGCGCGCAACCTGCGCGTCGCATCCGGACTTGAGCAGTAATCAGAGCATCATCCCCAAATCCAGACCAAATCGGGCGGTTTTTTGGGTGCGGCCGACTCCCGCAAAAATCGAGTAGGATTTATTTTCAAAACCGAGCCGACCTTCTCCGCCGAAGTCATCGCGCCATTTATTGTCTTCATCCCAGACACCGCCGCCCAAAGCGCGCGCGCCGATGATCACTCCGTTGAGATTGTAGCCGGCACCCAGGAGAACATGCGCACTCGCCTGTTTGCCCAGGTCTTCTCCTTTGGACATGGAAACCGCCGTTCCGCCAATTTCAGTGCGGAGATTTTCCACACCGGTATTGGGCCTCACGTAGGCAACCTCAAGACCGATTGCCGGAAAAGACTCGTTGCGATCCCTGTCGGCGTCCTGCCCCATACGGACCGCGATGCGCGCAAAATTTTCCCGAAGCACCTCGGCCTTCACTGCGGGAGCAGCGGAGACACGCGGCAAGTCGGTGGCTTCCTTCGGCGGTTCGATTTGAGGTTCACCGCTTTCGGATCCTGCGCCTGCGGTGGTGTGCAGCCGCCGTTCCTCGGTGGTGACCGGAGACGATGCCTCGGCCATAGCAGCTTTGGCTTCAGGAGTCAGAGCAACATAGCTGAGGCGCACCGAGTCGCCCAACTGACGACTGGGGCCGACGTTAATTGAATCAAGCCGTGCATTGGGAAAATCGGCGCTCAGCTTCTTTTTCAAAAAATCGATGCGCTGCCCGGCCCTTTTGAGGTTTGCCTGATGCTTGCCGGCAATACCGGTGCCGGCGACAATTTGAAAATACTCGACGTCGGCCTTGCGGCTTTCGACTGCCGACAGACAGCGGTTAAATTCTGTTTCCGCGGCAATTGTCGCATTTTTTGCATATTTTATGCTGCACTCGTGAGTTTCGGTGTATGCTGCGGCTCTTGCCTTTGTTGCAGCAAAAGCCGCAGAGACGGCCAAACCGGCCATTATAATCCGACGTCCCTTCATGTCGCGCCTCCTTGATAAAATGAACAATGATCCAAGCCGGCCTGTTGAAACATTCAAACAAATATCCAGCATGCGCAATTGGCGAATCTGATGATAGGCAAACATTCTTTTTGTGCTCCGCCCGACGCAACGGAAGCGCTGGTTTCCCGCAGGTATGAAAAAATCTCAAAAGACGCGGTCCGCTGCCCCAAAAACCCCTTGACCTTGGATTTAAACCTTCATAACAACTGGGAAGTTATTCGAACGGGAGAACCGCGGGTGAATTCGGGTACGATTGCTCTGCTTTGCTTCATTGCGACGGCCTGCGGCCTGCCGGCCGTTCAGGCACAACCGGACGGCAAAGCTGAATTCACTTCTCAGGAAGCCCTGCTTTATCCCCGCGCAGGCGACATCATACTGGTTCCCCTGAATTGCTACGTCTGCAACGCGATCGAATCGGAAACCGGCACTCCCTACTCTCACGCAGTCGTCGTCGCAAACACTGTCGAATCCTCAAAAGAGCGCTTTGTTTTCGAAGCATGGGGAACCACAAAGCAAACGCCCTTCACAGATATTCTCAAGCGCAAACAAAAAAATCAGCCGCTTTTTCTTCTCAGACCCAGGAACTTCCGGACAGGAGGATCCCCCGATGATTCCGAACTGAGCTTGTATTTTGAAAACAATTTTGCCGGACTCGCATTTGACGACGAATATCTTTGGGACAACACGGATACGGAACAAAAAGAAAAATTGTACTGCACCGAATTCGTAATCAAATTCATCAATGCGTTCATTAAAAAATCCGTTCAGCCGCAACCGATGGACTTTTCCAAAAACGCGGAATTTTGGAAAAAGTATTACGGACAGTTCAGCATGTCTCCGCCTTCAGGAAAATCCGGAGCTTCTCCGGCTACGCTTTTCTTCAGCAGGGAATTCGTCCGGATTGGCGAACTGCCCGACGAATAATTATTTTCAACCGGAAAGCAAAATCTCATGACTCAATTCGCAGGAATTCTCGGCATTCTGGTCATGTTCGGAATTTCATGGCTGGTCAGCGAAAACAGAAAAGCCATTCCATGGAAAACAGTCGGAATTGCCACCCTGATGCAGCTCCTGCTTGGACTGCTGATCGCAGGCCTTCCGGCATTGGGAATCAAAGGACCTCTGAGCGGATTTTTCAATGCCGCGAATGACGCAATCATTGCGACGCTCGCCTTTGTCGACAAAGGTTCGGGTTTCGTTTTCGGGCCGCTGACTCAGCCCGAAAAAATCGGCGATTATATTATTGCGTTCAAAGTCCTTCCCACAATCATCTTTTTTGCATCGCTGATGGCCGTTCTTTATCATTTTGGAATCATGCAAAAGATCGTCAACAGCCTTGCGTGGGTCATGCGCCGTTTCTTGGGCGTTTCGGGTGCGGAATCGCTGTCCACGGCCGGTAATATTTTTCTGGGTCAGACAGAAGCTCCGCTGCTGGTCAAACCCTACATCGAAAAAATGTCACGCAGCGAAATTATGTGCGTGATGGTCGGCGGGTTTGCCAACGTTGCAGGCGGCGTGCTGGCTGCATACGTCGGAATGCTTTCGGGTCTGATTCCGGACATCGCGGGACACCTCCTGACAGTGAGTGTGATGTCTGCGCCCGCGACAATTGTTTTTGCAAAGATCATGGTTCCCGAAACAACCGATTTGGTTGAGACCGGAAATGTGGCTGTCAAAGGACCTTCCATCTATACCAACGGAATAGATGCAGCCGCACAAGGTGCTTTGGAAGGAACCCAACTGGCAATCACGGTCGGAGGCATGCTCATTGCCTTCATTGCATTGGTTGCGTTGGGCAACGGCGCGCTCGGCTGGATCAGCGGTGCAACAGGGCTGACTCACATTCTCGGCACGGCTCTGAGTCTCGAACTCATTCTCGGTTGGCTTTTTGCGCCCTTTGCGTGGCTGCTGGGTGTTTCCTCAGAACACATCCAATACGCAGGCCAGCTGCTCGGAAAAAAACTGATTCTCAACGAATTCGTGGCTTACCTCGACTTGGCCAAAAACGGCGCAGTCCTCGACAAACGCTCTGCTCTGATTCTCTCATACGCTCTGTGCGGCTTTGCGAATTTTGGCTCAATAGCTATCCAGATTGGCGGAATCGGCGGGATCGCTCCATCGCGAAAAGGAGAACTCGCAGCCTTGGGTCTGAAGGCCATGTTCGCAGGAATGTTCGCCTCCGCAATGTGCGGGGCAGTGATGGGACTTCTTGTTTGACGGCAAATTCAAAGCCGCGTCAGATTAACTGTCGCCTTGCCGCAGTTCAACGTCGCAATGTTGGTCAACACATTCACCGAGCAGCGGTGTAATCCCTTGGGCATGCACTCTTTGGGACCGTCACTTTCCAAAACCTGAATGTTTACGAGCCCGGCCTTGCCCACGTTGGGAGGAAAAACGAACCTGCTGCGACAAACAACCGACACTCCCGTGCAATCGGAGCTGAAAGTCAGGGTGTCATCGGCCGGAACGCTGGCCTTCCAGCTTCCGACAACCGGTGCTTCGAGACATGCGTTGGTCCCGAAGGGTGCCGGCTGCTCTTCAAGGACCGGAGCCGAAACGCACGATGCCAGTACGCATACACTTACACTCAATAAACAATAGCCTGAAGCCGGCCGGACGCGCAGGTTCATTGCAATCTCCCCCAAATACAGTCGCCATTCCAACACTTTGCACTATACACCGAATCCCGCCCGACAATATTTTCAC
Organism: Pseudomonadota bacterium; assembly: GCA_009926615.1. Taxonomy (GTDB): domain Bacteria; phylum Bdellovibrionota_B; class Oligoflexia; order Silvanigrellales; family Silvanigrellaceae; genus RFOM01. The sequence continues at coordinate 11,583 of RFOM01000005.1, read as the reverse complement.
AGTCAGCAGCTCAATAGGGCAGCATCTAAATTAATTTTTTTTCATCAATTAATTGAACAAGTTATATGCGGAAAATTATTTCTTAAACGCCCCGCTCAAGGTTTCTTCTTTCTGTGCCGACTCTGTCTCTCAGTCGGATTTTGTCGACCCAACCAGCAAGGGGACCTTCAATGGCTAAACGTGTGACTCAACGCTTCGGTTTTCTTCCGCTCACCATCACTGTCGTCGGAGTTGTCGGAGCATCGTGCGGCTTGCGGGAAACGCGATCAAGTTCGGCAACGTCTTTGATCGGCATGCAGAGAGCAAGCAGCAACGTGGGTGCCGTGACTGCGACTCCGAAAGTCAGTGTCCAGCTGGACGAAATCCGCAAGCAGTTGCGTGATGCGACTGAATTCTGGAAACTGAGCCTGGCACAGGAATCCAAGGAACGTAAGGAAGCCGATGCATCCATCCGTGCCGACGTTCTTTCCCTTGGCGAGAAGCTTGAAAGTCTCCGCGGATTTTTGAATTCGGAAATCAGCAGACTCGATAAAACTCTGCGCGACGAATTCACTGCAAAGCTGGCGGCTCAGGAACAGAGTCTGTCCGACAAAATCTCGACCGAGAAATCCGAACGTGAAAAAGCAATCTCCGTCCTTGACGGCAAGCTGAGCTTGACTGCCGCGGCTTTGAGACAGGAAACGAAGAACGCGATTGATTCGACACAGAGAACACTGCAGGCAGCAGAAACAGAAATTAATAAAAAAATCGCAAATCTCGACGCCGGTCTTCAAGCAGAGGCACAAACCCGCCTTGCGCAATTAAAGTCACTTGAGGAAAAAACGGACAAAAACGCAGCCGTTCTCAAGGTCGATTTGACAAAAAAAATAGCCGATCTTGCGTCTCAAATGGCATCCAACATTGAAGCCAACAAAGCAGCGGCCGATGACGAATTCAAGAAACTTCAGGGCGAATTGGGTCTCGCCAATTTGGCGCTTGTGCGTCAACGTCAGCAGCTCGATGATCAGATCACTGCGCTGGGCAGCAAGACAGATGCCGAATCCGCTGCTCTCAAATCGTCTCTCGAATCGGCACGCACTGCATTGGGATTGAAGATCAGCGACCTCGAACTCGTGACCAAAGATGAACTTAACGCAGTGCGCGACACGCTTGAAAACAAGATCATGGCGAGCGAAAGCGGCCTTTCGGACCTCATCACTCTCGCCCGCGAAGAAGCTCAGACCAGTCTTGTTGCTGCCGTCGGCGCAACAAGTGCAACCCTCGTTTCCGTGATGTCGGAAGCAGACAAACGTCTGCGCGAAGAACTCACCAAACAGATCGCTTCGGAAAGCGACAAGCAGGCCGAAGCCCTGCAAGCATTCAAGAAAGAGGTCGATGCCACATACGCCAAGCAGGTCGACCTCATTGCCCTTCAAAATGTGGTCACCGGTCTGTCCAATGCGCTGAACATTCTTGATCACAAAGTCGTCGAAAACGACAAGCGACTGGAATCTTCGATCAAGAATCTGCGGACGGATTTAGTCGGCCAAATCAGTAACGTGAAGGCAACTGTTGAATCTCTGCGCGGCGATTTCACCAAACACGTTGCTGTGTACAACGGTAAAGTTGCAGAACTCGCGGAGCAAACACGCTCCGCTGCCCGCGACCTGCGCAAAGAACTTGCAGCAGCGGCTGCTCATGATGAAACCTCACGCGCCAAATTGGCCGAGTCAATCGAAAAACTGAACGTCAAGCTGACCAACACGGAAGACTTCGCAATCAAAACCCGCGAAGCATTAAATGGTAAAATTGTTGAACTTGAGCGTCGCGACGGTGAGCTGACCAACGAAATCCGCAATGCCCGCAAAGACGCAACTGCAGAACTGAGTTCTGCGATTGCCAAAGAACAGCAGGCACGTCAGGCGATTGCCGACGACGTCAAGGCTCTGCAAAAAGAAGTCGAACGCGTCAGTCAGGTTGCAAGTCAGGCTCTTACGCTTTCCAAGGCCAATCAGCTGGCGATTGCCGGTGTCAGTGCCGATCTTGAGAGCGCAAAGAAGACATTCGGTGCTGAAATTCAAAAACTCCGTACGGACATGCAAACCGAATTGAATGCCCTGCGCGAACAGTCGAGCGCGATTATGCAAGGACTCGGCCTGAGTTCGCAGGCACACTTTACCGAGACTGCTGCGCAACTTAAAGACGTCAACGGAAAGATTTCAGGTCTGATGCGGGAAATGGGCCGCGCGATCCAAAAAGGAATCATGCAGTCAACGGATCCGGTTCAGCGAACGGACGCGAACTCTGCAGCCAAGGCCAAAGAGTTCAACGATGCCGTTTCGCTCGCTGCGAGCGTTCAGGTTGACGGCGGCAAAGTCACTCTGCAGGAATACGCTGCGCAGCGCATGGATGAATTCAGCAAAGTGCTCGGCCGTGTGGAGTCGGAATTCCTTCTGGCCATCGACTACGCGGAAGTTCTCAACGACAAAACCAAAACCGATGATCTTCGCGCGATGAACAAGTCGTTCATCGAGAGAGTTGTCAGCCTTGAAAACAAAGGTGCCAAAGTTTGTCAGGACGGTGATGCCGGCAAGATCTCGAACGGTATTCCGATGCTGATGGCGTCCGTGAACGGCCACGAATTTTGGGCCCATCTTGCGCGCACCTATGTGCAGCTGACCCTTGGCGGCAGCCGTGTCAACGACGGCAAAGACGGCGAGTACGACAAAATGTTCTTCGGTTCACAGGCAGTCGCCGACGGACAGAGTTTTCAGTCTTCACTGGCTTTGGCAAGCGCTCCTTCACACTCCGAAGGTGCCGGCGGCGAGTGCATGGCACGCGTGAGCGACTGGGCTAAATCGGTTCTTTTTGGCGGCGCTCCCGAGTCTGTCAGACTTCGTGCCGCACTCAGGGCCCGCACGGGTCTTGAAAACCTCGTGAGAGCGGGAGGCCAGCTTGAAGTCGCATACCGCGGCCTTAAGGATCCTGCCGAAAAAATTGAAACTGTTGCAAAAGAAAAACTGATGCCTGCCTTCGGCAACACCGAAGCCAAAGTGGTGGCGTATCTGCGGAACGGCGACGGCAAGGGTGACCCCGGTTTTTATGCGTCGGCAGCGCAAATCATCAGCGAATATCAGTATCTGGCTGCCCAGCAGCGGGCTCTGAACCACAACTTCAATGCGCTGACCAATGCTGCTCTGGAAGCCCGTGCTGAAGCTCAGGCCGAAAACATCGCAACCAGAAGTCAGCTTCAGACTCAGATCAATGAACTCAAGGGCAAACTGGCAAAAATCGATGTAATCCAAGATCAGGTCAAAACACTGAGTCAGGCTCAAGCCAACTCGTTCGGTCTTATCGCAGCCATGGCAGCGCGTCTTGGCTACGGCGACTTGGTTGACAAAACCAAGACAGAAATTGCCAAGGTTGCTGATTTAGCCAAGCCGGATCCGTCGCTGACTTTTGCGCTCGGCTGTTCGGTCACTTCGCACTACTTCAACTATGCCAACGAAGGCCAGCCGCTGCAGCGCTGCGATTCGGGTGTGAGTACCTCGGACGGGAACATGGGCGACAACGGCAAGTGCCGCACCTCCCAGACCAATGTCACAACCAACACGACCAACATTCACACCAACACACACACAACCAGCAACTACACGCAATACCAGACCTATGGAAGTGTGCAGGTGGTCAATACCCGCGGTTGCCAGTATGGACCGGGTTGCTGGTCCGAGTGGACCAACTTGGGCTTGCGCACGCATTTTACGGGGAACACGACAAGCCAGTCCACTGCAACAACAACCACTCAGTCAAGTTCGGTGGAATACGAACAGGCGTTCATCGGAGTGCTCACCGCTCCGCAGCTGAGCCCGCTGAGCGAAACGGCTCAGGCCATTCTCAAGCGCGCAGCCGGCTCACCTTTCCCGAGCGACCGCAAGACCATGATTGGTCTGCGCATCTTGGGACAGGCTGCAAAGTGGAAGATCGAAGACCCCGAAACGGGCCGCAGCATCACGCTCAATGCGAGCGATTTCAAGTCAGCCGACACTGCCAAGGGGCTTGTGTATGAGCTTCCGGCATCGATGTTCCTTGCCAAAACCAACGGACAGGCAGGCTTCACCGAGGCTGCGAAGATCAGCGCACTCGACAACAACGGCGACGTGAAGGGCAAAACGTGTCTGCACAGCATGAACGGCGGCACGCACAACGTCACACGCAGTGCCACAACATATTCGAGCAGCTCTTCGTCCAGCAGCAACTATCAGTACGGCGGAACGCAGTACATGTACGGCTACTACGGCACCCGTTACTATACGAGCCCGTTGGTGCTTGACCTCGTTCCAAACCGCAAACTTTCAACTGTCGCTCCCGACGAAAGCAAAGCTATGTTCGACTTGCAGGCGACCGGCATGAAACAGCGTGTGGGCTGGATTGCCAAGGGTACGGGTCTGCTCGCTTTGGACATCAACGGCAACGGTGCAATCGACAACGGCCGCGAACTGTTCGGCGATTTTACCAAACTCAAATCCGGCGCTCTGGCCGCCAACGGATACGACGCTCTGGCAGATCATGACACCAACAAAGACGGCATGATCGACAAAAACGACCGTGTCTACAGGAGGCTCATGGTCTGGACCGACGACAACGGCGACGGTGTGACGCAGAAGGGCGAACTGCACAAACTCTCGAAGCTGGGCATCAGCGGCATCAGCGTCAAGTTTGAGAATGCAGCTGCCGAGGAACGGATCCAAAACCGCGGCAATGTAAAGAACAACCTTGTGCTGTATAAGTCGCGTTACTTCGGCTCCAACTGTCCGGCCAACGGCTGTCGCAGTTACGACGTATACTTTGGCTTTGAAGACCTTGTGAAGCCGGTTGCTGTAAAATGAGAATCACGCTGCTCCGGACACGGATGTCCGCTGCCGCACTTACTGCAGCAACACTGACGTCGACGGCATGTTCAAACCGGACGCGGGAGGTTCCCCTCAGGGGAACCTTTCTCGTTACCGGCAAAATGGCGCTCAGCGAATCAACAGTCGAGCTTGTCAGAAATACTCCGCCGATTTTTTCATGGATCGACAAAAACGGCCTGCGCAATCCGCTGACAAACGTGCAGTTTGATCCTTCAACCGGTGACATCTCTTTTGAGTTCAAAAGAGAAAATTTTATTCGCCGGATGGGCTATTCCCTTCCGGAATTCAATTCACTCATGGGTTGGGCCAAACCTTTGGAACGGCTCTCGACTCAGGGGTACGAGGACACGGAAACTGGCTTCATCCGCTTCGAGGCCTATTCAGAAATCAGCAACGGCGATTCAGGTATAGTGAAATATTATTTGCAAAAGGTTGCCGGTCTGCCGATGTCGGCCAGCTTCAGCACAGGAAAGACCCTGGTTGTCGACACTGCTCCGATTGCGACCTATCAGGTCGGCGTCGTCAAAGTTAAAGTTACGGACACCTCAGGTTCTCCGGTCAGCAATGCATTGGTAAGCGTGATTCCGCTGAATGTCACCGGCGGCAAAACCTACGACGTAAAACCATATGACTTTCGCACTCAATCACCTTTTACTCCGGCGGCGAATCTGACAGACGGAACCGGTGTCGCGATGGCATGGCCGATTCCTGTCGGCACCGACAAATCCTCAAAGTTTCAAATTTCGGTCTCACGCGAAGGTTTTTGTACTCAAATGAGTGCGCCCGCTTTTCATGAGCCGACAATGAGTCCGGTCGAAATTGTTCTGCCGGCCTGCTCGCAACAGCAGACGGTACACGGCGAAATCGACTGGGAGGTTTCCTACCCGAACGGAATGTTTGTTCTCGGACAGGAGCGCGGCACCTTGCCGCAGGGCACAGGCTATACAAATCAGGAACAGGTCGAACTTCAGTTCACCAACCGCAGCGGAATCATCCGCGGATTTACTCTGCAGATTCACGAAGGCCAGACGACCGACGACGCAGTTATCATGACGCAGGAATTTCCGACCTTTGCAAACCGGCTTGTCGTTGATCTTCCGCCGACCTTTGCCAACGGCACAAGCAACAGCGGAACATTTCTCATCAACATGATTGCCAGACTGTCCGATCAGGACAAAGCAGCCGGCCGCAAAGCATTCAGCAAAAAACTCATCGGCAACAAAGGAATATTCCGGATTGAACCGGCGCTGCAGGAAGATTTCGAGGTCATCGGCCACAAGACTTTTCAAAATCTGATTTCCGGCCAGTCCGATGCAACGTTTACGGTCAAGTACAGCAAATGCAAAGAAGGCTACAAAATCGGAGTCGCAGTTTCGCCGGAAGGAAAAAAGAATCCGGACGTCACGCTTTCCGCGTGTTCGGCCTCCGGAAATATTTTTAATCTCAAAGATGTCTTTAAGGGCTTTTCAAAACAGTCCGGCAATAACGTCATCCAATTTTTCAGAACGGATGAGTTCCAGAACATCTCGGCGGATGACATTTCCGTCAGTCCGGTGAACAGGCGCACCATTGAAATCGATTACGGCAGTCCCGATCCGGCTCAACTTTTTCTCGATACCGACATCGCGGTTGTCGCCAACAGCACAACCTTGCCGGTCATGCAGCCCGTCACAACACCCAGGGTCGAGCTGACTGCAGCAACCTTAAGCGACTATTCCCTCGTGTTTACAAACACAGGAGCAGGCTCAATCTGCGAATTCGCCAATCCGGTGCCCGTTCAGGATATGGTCAGTCCGGACAGTACGTCCGGCCGCGCAATAGACGTCTTCTACGTCGGCGGACCCAAATCAAAAGCCGAAATGCTTTCGGGAGCAGCCGCGTGCAGCGGAGGCAAATTTCAACTCTCGCCGGCACTTGTCAAGCTGCCCGCGATCAGCACTCAGAATGCGACACTGAAACTCACTGTTTTTGACAAAGCCGGAAATTACGCAAGCGGCACTGTCTCCATTACGCCCTGTGTTCCGGACACTGGGCAAAAAGTTTGCTGGAAACAGTAAACCCGATGACACTTTGGCATTGCCGGACAGGTGGAAAACTGACTCCGGCCAACGCACCATTCTGGATTCCCTGTCAAAACCAATTAGAATTATGAACGTGAGTCCCGCTGCCGGAGGTACCCTTGCTTCGCGGAACAATTCTGCTCCGCCGTTTCATGTCGTTGCTGTTGTGTGCTTTTGCAGGCAACGGCCTTGCGCAGTCGTCGGATTCGGAATTTTCAGCACAGCCGGAAACTCCGCCATCGGCAGAATCCGAATCCCCTGCCGGAAATAATCCCAAAAGCGAGCAGGACAAATCCGACACGGACAACTCAAGTCGCAAGCCTGCAGCAAAGAAAAAGCAAAATCAGGCGGCAAAGAGTGCTTCCGCTTTGGGTGATTCAACGGTCATGGCCAAAGGGGAAGTAAAAGGAATTGTCGACGGACGCATCCGCTTTGATTCAAGCAAATTCAGAAACATTTCAGCCGGACAGATTTTTATTGTTGAAAGCAAAACCAGCGGCGAGCGCGCTGCGCGGGTTGAAGTCACGCAGGTCAGCAAAAACAAAAGACTCGCTGCGGCAAAAATTCTTAAACTTGAAACGGGAATTGATGTCAGGGATTTGCTCGGACTGATGATTTACAGAGAAAAGGACTTTAAAGCACTTTACAGCGAAGTTCAGCTGACAACCCTGATTGCTCCCGAACCTCTGACAGGCCGCAACAATTCGCTCAACATTCATCTTAACCTTCAAAGCACAACTCCTCCGGCGCCCAACATTCTCACCGGTGCGGCGCTCAATCAGCCGGTCACAACGCTCGGGCCGACGATCGAGATCTTTATTCCCTCGTCCGAACCTCAGTCGGCGGCCAACAGATTCGGACTTTCCGTGCAGTACCTGCAGGCGATTCCGATTACAGTTGTCGGCAAAGTCAGCGGCACCGACGAAACGCAATCACTCAAACTCAGTACTGCGGACACCAGAATAGCTCTGACTTTTAAGCTGCGCGCAGCAAAAGATTCACTTTCGCACTTCTGGATTTCGGCCGGCTATCAGACGCTCGACTCAAAGTTGAAACTTGAAACAAACGTCAACGTCGGCAACACGGGACTCGAATTCAAACAAAAAGGTCCGGAGTTTTCGGTCGGCGGGGACTTTTCACCCTTACCGTTCTTTTACCTTGGTCTTGAACTCAACGCCGGCATCCCGCAAAAATACACAAGTTCTGATACCTCAAGCGGTGCAGCACGGTCGGGAAGCTGGAATCAGTTCAAAACAGGCGTCTACGGGGAACTGCGCTACCCCGTGGGTCGCAGCAAAACCAACGTCATGTCCCTGCAAATGAAAGGCGGCGCAACCGTTGATCAATTTGAAAACAAAAAGAACTCAAAAACCGTCAAAGAGAACATTCTCAACTCTCTTTTTGCCGTACGGCTCGGTCTGCATGCCGGCTGATTCGCACAACTACCCGTTATTTAATAAAAAACTTTAAAAAAAAGCCCTAAATACGGCAACCGGATTTGCCGATATTACCATTAGATGCGGAGGAAACTTGAAGCGTCGTCGTTTCAACTTTTCAGGGTTGGTTCTTAAGCCGGCGAGCCTGCTTCAGGCAGGCTGCATGTCCGTCTTTTCACTTGTTGCCTGTTCCGAACGGACCGTCACTCATACTCTCACCGACCCGCGTTCATCTGTTCTCCGACAATTCTCGGACAGCCGTACAGACAACCGTGAGCAAAGGGACCCACTGGACATTATGCTGCTGAGCGAACCGGCAACCGAGACGTCGCTTGAAAAATTCTCAACAGCCGTTCAATCCCCGAAAGCCAAAAGCTACAAATTTTCTATTGAGGACGGCAAAAATTCCGACTGCAGCAAATTGGGAAGTTTGCGTTCAATTACGGAACTGATGACTCTGCCGGTCGGAAAAGCCGGCCCCAAGACGATATGCCTGCAGGCCGCAGATTCTGAGGGCAGGCTCGGCCGGATTACACGCTTCAACTTCAGTAAGGTCACGACCGAAAGTGAGTTTCCCGAAACAATGCTTTCCGGTGTTCTTTCCGGATACACCGCCAAGTCCGAAGCACTGATGAGTGTGGTCACTCCGTCGGCGAGCGAATACAGAGCAAGCTTTACTGCGGTCAATGACGTTCAGGCCAAATGCAAAACTCTTGAGGCCAATCCGTGGAAAGAATCGCAGAATCCGATTTCACTGAAGTTTGCATATGACGGAACGTGGCTTCTGTGTGTTGAAGTCCGTGACAAAAACGGCAAAAGGTCGGTTGCCCCAAAAGCTTTCCGGTGGACGCGTGACACCGTATTTCCGGTCGCCGACAGTCCCGAACTTCCCACTCAGCCCACTGAACAAAGCGAATTCAATCTCACCGTCAGCGGCAACCTTGTCGAAAGTTATCAGTACGCGCTGGTCGAAGGAAACAGCACCTGTACCGGCGCAACCTACTCGGCTTTTGCTCCGGTCAGCACGCCCCTGAATCTGCGCATTCCGAAAGACGGAACGTGGACCTTTTGTCTGCAGACTGAAGGCAAAGGCGGAATCAGGCAACAGGTACCTTACATTCATACGTTGACTAAAGTGAGTCCGGTGCAGAGCGGCGGAATGAACGAACAACAAATGAACCAAATGTCGCCGACCCCCCAGCCCGATTTAAACCCCAAGGCCAAGGTCAAGCTCAATGCCGTGCAGGTGACCAGTTCGCTGGTTCCCAGAACCGACAACCGGACTTTTACGATCAGCGGAGCCAACGTTACGCACTACAAGGCGCAGTCATTTGATACCAGCACAACATGCCCTGCTTCACCGCCGGTCACTGCAGCGGCCGAAGTATCGCAGCCGCTGACGGTTGCATTCAGCAGAGCGACCGTTCCGTTTTCCTACTCTGACACACAGGACTGGCAGAATATCCGAACACTTTGCGTCTGGGGTATCAAACGCGCTGCCGATAATTCCGAGGTTGTGCAGGCTGCGCCGACGTGGTTCAGATTCTACAACAGCACCGGATACTCCATGACCGGCAAGAACATCGTCAACGCAGTCCCCAATACAATGAACCAGACAAAGGCTGTCTGCTCGTGTCATGATTCGCTGCGGACAGTGTCGGGCTGGGAGGAAAAAGCCCTTGCTGCTTCATGGTATCTGCGGCGGGATCGAATGCCGGGAGGCTCGTACTTTCTGAGTGCGCCTGCCGAAAAAGCTTCACTCTACGGGTTCCTCGAAACCGTTTCAGGATTTCCGCTCGATCTTCCCTACGTCATCAGCCCTTGATCTGCAGATCACATTACCCACAACAAGTCGTACAAGCGCAGCTGCGGCCGCCGCCAAAGTTGTTCGTCTTGTGAAACAACTGTTCCAACCATCGAAATTATTTAAAAAATAATTGCCAACACGGAAGCATCGAAGTTTGAATAAAGGAATTCTCATCAGTAGATTCTGGCGTTTCTGTGGAGACAAAATGACGTTAAAAAACGATGCGGCGACCCTTCCGTTCGGAAAAATCCTGAGCAGACTGATGAAAGAGCGTCAGCTGACCATTCAGGCGATCGCCAATCTGGCCGGAGTCAACAAAAGCGTTGTGCACGGCTGGATGACGGGCACGACGCCCCACGATCTCCACGCAATAGGAAAACTCTCAAGAGCACTCGGCATCGGCTTCCGTGAGCTGCTGCTCGGTGAGCCGGAAGCCCCGCTCACCTTGTCCAGCTTTGATATCCAATTTGACAAAGAAGATATCTTTGAAGGCCTGTGCGAAGTTAAGATCAGGCGCATCATTCCCCGATCACAGGAATAAGCGCCGCCCGCCTTCAGCTCTAATCAAACAACCGGCAGTGCCCAGTTTTCAAGAGTGTTCTTGACCGTCGAGAGGAACTTGCCGCTGTCGGAGCCGTCGATCACACGGTGGTCGAAACTCAGCACCACATGGCACGTTGTTCTGATTGCAATCGCGTCGTTGATAACAAGCGGCTTTTTCACCATCGCCCCAATACCCATAATGGCAACCTGAGGCTGGTTGATAATGGGCTGGCCGATGATCGTTCCGAAACCGCCGAAGTTTGAAATCGAGAATGTTCCGCCTTTGACATCATCCGGAGCGAGCTTTTTGTTGCGGGCTTTGCCTGCGAGATTTTCCAATTCGCGGGCCAGTCCGACAAAGCTTCTTTCGGTCGAGTTTTTGATGACCGGAACAATAAGTCCCCAGTCCAGAGCAACGGCAATACCGAGATTGACGTCTTTTTTGTAGACGATGGTGTCACCGTCAACACTCGCATTGACAATCGGAACCGCTTTGATCGCTTCGAGCGCAGCGTGCATGAAGAAAGGCATAAAGCTCAGTTTGAAGCCATTTACGGCTTCAAATTTGTCTTTGAATTTTGCACGCAGGTCAACGATCTTCTGCAGATCAATTTCGATAACGCTCGTGACGTGCGGACTCGTGCGCTTGCTCATCACCATATGTTCGGCGATCTTCTTGCGCATCTGGGTCATCGGAACGCGTTCAACCCGAACGCCGTCCATAGATCCGGAAATTTGCCCGCCGGTTGAATCAACCGCTGCACCGCCGGCTGTCTTCACGGGTGCAAATGCAGCCTGAGCTGCAGAAGCGACCAGCCCGCTGCCGGTGCCCTTGGCCGCTTCCATGT